>JBAYVV010000010.1:0-50019 GCA_041674465.1 Sterolibacterium sp. | reverse complement strand
GGCTACGGCTTCGGCACTGTGGCTTTCGAAGGATTCATATTTTGGAAGGGCGCTCATGATGTTCTCCTGGAAGGTTACGATTTAAAGTCTGCTTGACCTTGTATGAGCATCAGCCGTGCCAGGGACCGAAAACGCGAAATAAATTAAGTTATATCAAATGGTTGCGACGATGAGAGGACTCTTCCGGACGAGACGGAGGAGGGAAGTTAGTACATGAAATTTATGCAGTGTTGCGCCGGAAGAAACGCGGCGATCCTTGCAGATCAAGGGATTAGGAAATCATGCGGGTGCATGTTTTGTTTATCTGGCCGGGCGTTTCACTTTCCAACTGTAGGCGATCGTCGTCAATAGCGTGATGACGACTGCTGGCAGCGCAAACATGTTCAGCGTTTCCCAACCCTGGCGTGAAATCAGGAGGCCTGAAGAAAGAGAGGTCAATCCCTGGATGGCAAACACGACGAAATCGTTCGTGCCTTGTGCCTTCGCTTTTTCTTCGCTATGGTAAGTCTCAGTCAATAGGGTGGTACCGCCGATGTAAAGAAAATTCCAGCCGATGCCAAGGAGGAAAAGCGCCCACCAAAAATGCATGATGCCGATGCCCGATAGTGCGATTGCGATACAGCCTGCCAGCAGCAATGTGCCTGCCGCGATGACATTGAGGACGCCGAAACGCCGGATGATGTCGCCGGTAATGAAGGATGGCGCAAACATGCCGATGACATGCCATTCCAGCACCCATGCAGTGTCGGCATAGTCGTGGCGGCAGATGTCCATCGCAAGAGGTGTTGCGGTCATCAGCAGATTCATGACGCCGTAGCTGGTGGCCGCGGCGAGCACGGCGATGAGATAGGCTGGTTGGCGAACAATGATGCCGATGGGACGACCGGTACGGGCTTGCTCCTCCATTGTCAGAGGCGGGATGTGAAGACGGCTGACGCAGACGAGGGCAAGCAGGGCGATCACTGCCAATGAAAGATAAGTGCCGAGAAAAGCCGGTTCGAGCAGATCTCGCGTATGCGTGCTGGCCCAGGGACCCAGCACGCCGCCGAGTATTCCGCCGGCGAGGGTGAAAGAAATTGCCCGGCTCTTCCAGCGCGCCTCGACCGCATCGGCGGCAGCGAAGCGGTATTGCTGACCAAAGGCAACGTAGCCGCCGCACACTGCTGTTCCGAGGCACAGCAGCACGAAGCTGCGGTTCATTACCGCCAGGGCACAAATCAATGCGCCGACACATCCCAGAATGATTCCCAGCGCAAATCCGCTGCGCCTGCCATGGCGGCGCATGAAGAGGGCGGCAGGCAAGGTCAGGAACGCACCACCGAGCACATAGGTCGTCAGGGGCAATGTCGCCAGGCCGGGATCAGGTGCAATCGCCCGACCTGCCAGCCCCGTCACGGCGATCATGCTGACCCCATTGGTCAGCAACAGACCTTGACAGAGTGCGAGTATGAGGATTTCACGCATGCGGGATTTGACTTTGGGTGGCAGTTTCGTGGCGAATAATTTGCAGGAGACTTCAGATCAGGTCTGAACCTCTATAGATTCTCTGGCCCGTCCGGAGGGAATCGAACCCCCGACAATCTGGTTCGAAGCCAGATACTCTATCCACTGAGCTACGGACGGCGCTGCAGGACAATACCAGAATTGCCGGCGTCTTTCGCAGCAAACCGCAATTGATTCTCTCGGTTTTATCGATGTTCGGCATGAGGCTTGAAACTCATCCAGGCGCCGCCTTCGATGGTTTTCGAACCCACCTTTTTACCCTGAAACAAGATTTCGATATTGCGGCCCTGGATGACCCGTAATATTTCGTCCTTCGCAATCGCAATGGTGATCTTCTTTCCTGAGGGAACGTCGATGCGCGTGCCATCGGTTTTGTCCTCGCGCTTCTTCTTGAGCAGGACCGTCGGTTCCTTGGCGGTTATCCAGAAAAAATCGTCAGGTTTGCCGGGGTTGACCCCTTGCACAACGGTGATCTTCCCGAGATCGCCGTCGCTGTTCTTTGATGAAGTCAGCTGGTCCGCGGCTGTTGCTGCCAAGGTATCTGCTCCAGTTGCAACGATCTGACTTTCTCTGCCCGTCTCCTTCTGGGGATCGATTTGCTGCGGAGCATTTCCGGTCGGCGTGGATGGCGCTGCTGAGGCGTTATTCGTCGAAGAATCCGCTTTGAGCGCAGAACCGTTCATGGCCAGCTTCTCTTCCGTGCTGAGCGGATTTACCCAGGAAAGCATCAGCCCGATGACAACAAACAGGGCCGTGCCACCAAGGACATATCGGAGACTAGTGCCCGATTTTGATTCTGGGGTGCTAGTGCCCGATTTTGATTCTGGGGTGCTAGTGCCCGATTTTGTCGCTGGGGTGCCAGTGCCCGATTCTGTTGCTGGGGTGCCAGTGCCCGATGGCTCCTCGGGGTGGCCAGCCCGCAGATACTGCTCTGAGCCGTGAGGAAAATCGGAGGTCAGATGCCCTTCAATAACCCCTCCCTTGTGGATTTCGATTTCCTTGTAGAAGATATCCCCGACGATGCGACCGTCCTGCTGAACCTGGATGGATTCCGCCACATGGGCCGGGCCGGACAGGTTGCCCTTGACGACGATGCGGGGTGACTTGATCGATCCTGAAATCTTGCCAGAGCTGTCGGTGACGATGGTTCCATGTGGGTCGTTGTCGCAGGCGATGTCGCCGACGATATCCCCCTGAATACGCAATACACCGGTGAATGTCACATTGCCAGCAATACGCATGGATGCCCCGATCATGCTGTCGGTGCGATTCTGCGACTGAAATGAATTGGACTTGCGTTCAGCCAATGACCTTGCCTCTATTGAAAACGTATTTCAAATCCCTGTCTGCTTGAACGGCAGATGATCCGACATCTCGGCTTGGTAATCCTGCACCGCGCCGTCTTCGCGCCGGAAGAAATCCGCAACCGTATCGTGCATGCGCGAATCCTTGATCCAGAAGGCCGACCAGGTGGGAACGGGCTCGAAACCTCGCGCAAGCTTGTGCTCTCCCTGGGCGCCTGGTTCGAAGCGCTGCAAGCCTTGAGCGATAGCATATTCGATTCCCTGGTAATAGCACAGCTCGAAATGCAGTCCGGCACAGGCGATATCCGTACCCCAGTGCCGTCCGAAGAGTGTCGTGGCGTTGCGGTAGCACACTGCCGAAGCCACCGGCTGTTCGTCACGATAGGCGATGAAGACCACCATGCGTCGCCCCAAATCCGTTCCTGCACGGCGGAAAAATTCGAGCGACAGGGCCGCATGGTTGCCGTAGCGGGTGAAGGTGTCGTGGTAGTGCCGATGAATCGCCTGCCACAGCGAAGCGTCGATCTCATTGCCGTGGCGAGTTTCAATGCGCAGCCCGGCATCCATCACGATGCGTCGTTCGCGCTTGAGCTTGGTGCGCTTGGCGGCCCGAAAACCTGACAGGAAGTCGGCGAAGTCGACGTAGCCCGGGTTGGTCCAATGGAACTGCACCCCACGTCGCAGCAGCAGGCCAGACGCCTCCAGGAGAATGCGTTCCGCTTCGCGGACGAACAGGCACTGCCATGACGAAGCGCCGACCTGTTCCGTGAGTTGGATCGCAGCGGCGATCAGTGCAGCAGAAACTTCTTTACTTGCGTCCGGGTCGACCAGCAACCGGGGTCCCGGAGACGGCGTGTAGGGCACGCCGCTCACCAGCTTGGGATAGTAACCGAGTCCGGCTTGTCTCCAGGCCGGTTCCCAGTTCCAGTCCCTGGAGAAATCACCGAACGAATGGCTGCGCAGATAGAGCGGCAGAAGGCCCGTCAGGCGGTTGCGTTGGTCGAGCAGGCCGAGATGCATGGGGCGCCAGCCGAGACGTTCTCCGGCGGCCCGGGTGCTTTCCAGTGCGCCCAGGAATTCACGGCTGACAAAGGGATCTGCGCCGGTTTCCAGACGCCGCCAATCATCCTCTGCCACATCCGTGGCGCTGTCGAAAAAAATCCGCCGGTCCATGCATTCAGTCTTTCATTGACGGCGCGAAAACGCCGTTCCGCCGGGGGTTACCGCACTGCAGCCCTGACCGCTATGCCGATTTGAGAGAGACAATGTTGAAAGCCGGGATCAACTTTTGAAATCCCTTGAGGCTGAGTTCGCCAACAGATTCGGCGACAACCTCCTCTTCGACATAGCCGAAAACTTTTTGAGAGACCAGAATTTGTCCCGCCTTGGCTTCGCTGCATAAGCGGCTGGCCAGGTTGCAGACGGAACCGATTGCCGCATAGTCGCGGCGACCTTCAAAACCGATGACCCCGAGCGTGGCATAACCTTGGGCGATGCCGATGCCCATCTGCAGATCATGACCGCGCTTTTTCCAGGTGAGGGAGAGCCTGCCGAAGTCGTCCTGCATCCTGATCGCCATGGAGACGGCTTCTTGCGCCGGATTCTCGATCGGCACCGGATCGTTGAAGAAAATCATGATGCCATCGCCGGCAAAATGTTCAATCGTACCGTTATGCGCGAGGATGAGCTGCCCCATCTCGGCGTGATATTCCTGCAGTATCCCCATGACCTCCTCGGGTTCGGCCGTATCGGTGAATGCGGTAAAGCCACGCAGGTCGAGAAAGACCACCGTGATCTCGCGCCGGTGGCTTTTGGTCGGGTCTTCGGCGGCGCCGTTGATGATGAGATCGGCAATCTGCGGTGAGAGGAAACGCTTCAAACGACCCATTTGTTCGATTTGCTCCACGCCCGCGGCAACGCGCTGCTCCAGCGTGCGGTTCCATTCGGCGAGTTCGCGCGCCTGTTCCAGCACCTGATCGTGATATTCCTTGATCCGCAGCAGCGACTGCACCCGTGCAAACAACTCCGGCTGGTTGATCGGTTTGGCGAGAAAGTCGTCGGCGCCGGCTTCCAGTCCCTTGACCCGCTCCTGCGTCGGGTCGAGCGCAGTAACCATGACCACGGGCAGGATCGCGGTTGCCGGATTGGCACGTATCTCGCGGCACACGGCATAGCCATCGAGGTCAGGCATCATCACATCGAGCAGCACGATGTCGGGCTTTTCCGATTCGACCTTGGCCAAGCCCTCCCTGCCTCCGGAGGCCGTGACGACTTGATAGCCTTTGAACTCGAGCACGTCCGCGAGGATTTTTACATTGAGCGGCGTGTCATCCACGATCAGAATTTTTTTCTTCATTGCTGAGTTGCCTTTCCGGAAAACATATTCTCAACAGCCTGCAGGAATGTCATCACGTCGATGGGCTTGGTCTGGAAACCGTCGAAGCCCGCCTCCTGCATGCGCCTAGCCTGCTCGGGCATGGCCGAGGCCGTGATCGCAACGACGGGGATCGTCGCCGTAAGCGTATTGTCGCGGATGCGGCGGAATGCCTCGATGCCGTCGATGCCGGGCAGCACGTAGTCCATTAGGATCAAGTCCGGCTTGTGCTCGACCGCAAGCGTGACGCCTTCTTCGCCGGTCTCCGCGACCAGGATGCGGTATTTCTTGAACTCCAGGAGGTCGCGCATCAGCTTGATGTTCCATTCGTCGTCGTCGATGATCAGAATCAATTCGTTAGCCATGATCGATACCGGGCCTCGCGTTCAGGGAGCCGCTGACGGCATGCTCGCCGGAGGTGCCAGCGGGAGAGTGAATGTAAAAATCGAGCCTTTGCCGGATTCGCTTTCGAGGCGAATCGTGCCGCCGTGCAGTTCGACGAACTTGCGCGTGAGCGTCAGGCCGAGTCCCGTACCTTCCGCCTTGCGCTTGTAGTCATTGCCGATCTGCCGGAACTCCTCGAACACGGCGGACTGATCGGCAGGTGCGATGCCAATGCCTGTGTCGCTCACCGCAATCTCGACCTGCCCGATGAGTTGGCTTGCCGTGACCTTGATCGCACCGCCGGCCGGAGTGAACTTGACTGCATTCGAGAGCAGGTTGAGCAGGATCTGCTTGAGCTTGCGTTCATCGGCGTGCAACACGCCCAATTCAGGCTCAACGGTGCTGGACAGCACGATGCCGTGGTTCATGGCACGTTCGCGAATCAGGGTCAATGCGCTGTCTATGGCGGCATGCAGATCGAAGGCGCCGATGTTGAGTTCCATGCGCCCGGATTCAACCTTGGCGAGATCGAGAATATCGTTGATGAGCGAGAGGAGGTGTTGTCCTGAGGAATGGATGTCTTCCAGATACTCCTCCTGTTTGGCATTGATATCGCCGAACATCTTTTGCAGCAAGACGTCTGAAAAACCAATAATGGCGTTCAAGGGCGTCCTGAGTTCGTGCGACATGCTGGCGAGGAACTCCGATTTGTGTTTGTCGGCCATCTCCAGCTGACGGCTCTTTTCCTCAATTTCCCGGGTGCGCTCTACCACCTTGCGTTCAAGATCCGCATGAGACTCGCGCAGCTTGCCTGCCATCTCGTTGAACTGTTCAGCCAGGGATTCGATCTCGTCGCCGGTGCGTACTTCGATCCTGAGGTCCAGGTCGCCTGCGCCTATTCTTTGCGCACCCTTCTGCAGCATGCGGATGGGATTGACCAGGCTGCGGGCGAGCCACCAGGCTGTCAGCGCCGAGATGACCAGTCCCGCCAGCATCAATGAACCAGTTCGCAGCAGCGTGGCATTGAGCGCCGGATTGATCTCGGTGGCGGGTTGTTCGACGAAGAGTTTCCAGCCCAGCGGTTCGATGCTGGCATAGCTTGTCAAGACTTCCACGCCGGAAAGATTGTGGGCGAGCAGCGCCGGTTCTTCCTCGGGCAAAGGACCGGCGAGCGCAGCTTTGACCTGGACCAGCCCGGACGCCTCAGGTTTGGCAACTCCCCTGCCCAATTCAGGATGGAAGATCAGCTGCCCATCACGGTCAACCACATAGGCGATGCCCTGTTTGCCGAAATGCACTGCCCGCACCACGTCTTCCACAAGCCCGGGATTGACAACGGCGACGCCCGCGCAACCCTTCTCATCGGTGCACCCGGCCTGGCGCATCCGGTACCCAATTTCAGCTGCGACGGCAACGGCTTTCCCGTGCTGCATGCTGGAGAACATCGACTTGTTGTGCTGATGGGAGAAATACCGGTTGATGCCTCCCGAGATCAACAAGATCCCGCAGACCAGCGTCAGCAGCAGCAGGAAATATTTGCCGAAAAGGCTCTTAGTCATGAATGGAGTTTCTCGTGGCCTTTGTAAATCGCACCTTGTTGGACTGCGGATTATGGCCGATTTCGGGGCTGCCATCGCGCGTCAGAAAACCCTAATGTGGCGCATCCGCATGCGTTTTTCGGTAGAATGCAATGCAAATAGGTGTACCAATAATGGAGGGATTGCATATGTTCCGATTCGCCGATACAAAAATCTGGATTCGCCTCACTGGTGCAATTTCGGTCATGCTGGCTATTGCCGGTGCGGGTTGGATGATATGGGAGAGTTCAGTCAATCGCCAGACCGCCACCGATCAGGCGCGCGACTTCTCCTTGAGCATGCATGACGCGACGATGGCGGGACTCACCGCCATTATGTTTACCACCGACGTTTCGAACAATGTTTTCCTCGACCAGGTCAGGCAGCTCTCGGTGATCCGAGATCTGCGCGTGATCCCTGGAGAGCACATGAAGGACGGCCTCGGCGAGTCTGACAAGCCCAAGAACAAAGAGCTCACGCCGGATGCCACTGAACTCAAGGTGTTGCAGACCGGCAAGGAGATCGTCGAAGTGCGCTCGGATGAAAAGGGATCCTATCTCCTCGCGGTGCGCCCGACACCCAATGCGAAGAATTATCTCGGCAAGAACTGCACGTCCTGCCATAAAGCACCCGAGAACAGCACCATCGGTGTCATCAGCATGAAGATTTCCCTCGACAAGGTTGAAGCCGCCTTGTTCAGCCAGCGCATGAAGTCTCTACTGGCCGCGCTGCTGGTCGGCCCGCCGCTGTTGTTGTTCATCTGGTTCTTTATCCGCAGGGAAGTCACCACGCCGATCGAACACATGACCCACAGCTTGCGCGACATTGCGTCCGGCGAAGGCGATTTGACGCGCCGGCTCAAGGTGCGCGGCATGGACGAAATCGGCCAGGCTTCTGCCGTATTCAACGACATGATGGACAAGATCTCTTCCTTGGTGCGCCATGTCAGTGTATCCGCCAGCCAGGTTTCCAGCGCTGCGCGCGACCTGGTCACGAGCGCCGAAAAAGTTGCCGTGGCGTCGCGAAGCCAGAATGACACTTCATCCGCCGCTGCCAGCGCCGTCGATGAGATGGCCGCAAGCATGGCCTCGGTGGCGCAGAGCGCGGACAGCGTGCGCGAAAGGTCGCACGAAAGCCTGCGGCGTTCGGAGGAAGGCAACGCCAGCCTGTCTCAACTCTCTGCCGGTGTCGGCATGGTCGAGTCCACGGTTCGGGAAATCGCCGAATCGGTCGGGCAGTTTGTCCTCAGTACCGAGGCGATCACCAACATGACGCGCCAGGTCAAGGACATCGCCGATCAGACCAACCTTCTGGCGCTCAACGCTGCGATTGAGGCGGCGCGTGCCGGCGAGCAGGGCCGCGGTTTCGCGGTGGTGGCGGACGAAGTGCGCAAACTGGCCGAGAAGTCCTCTTCTTCTGCCAGCGAAATCGATGCCATCACGCGTACCCTCGGGCAGCAGTCCGAAGCAGTCAAGCGTTCCATCGACGATGGCTTGGTGCATATCGCTTCCAGCCGCGAATCGGTCGCCAATGTCGAGAGTATTCTTTCTGGCGCCAGCGGTTCCGTTGCAGAAGTAGGCCAGGGGCTCGATTCGATTGCCGAGGCGACCAGTGAACAACGTCTTGCCGCTGCCAATGTGGCCAGCAACATCGAGCAGATCGCAGCCATGGCCAACGAGAACGCCAACGCCGTCGACCAGACTGCCGCGGCGGCGCTGAGCCTGGAGTCGCTCGCCAGCGAGTTGCAAGGCGCCGTGAGTCAATTCAAGACCTAAATTTCACTGCAAAATTAACTAAGCCACGCATTTCCGATAGACCTTACCTCTTGCGATCACCTCATGCCAAAAACTGAATCGATCCGCGCCGTCGCCCTGGTGGGCCACGGCGGTGCCGGCAAAACCACACTGGCCGAGACTTTGCTGTTCCGTGCTGGTGCCATCAAAACCCAGGGCATCGTGGAAAAGGGAAACACCGTCTGCGATTTCGATCCGCAGGAAAAAGCCGCCGGCCATTCGCTGAATTCCTCTCTGGTTCATTTCAATTGGCAGGACGTGCAAGTGCATCTGGTCGATACGCCCGGCTACCCGGATTTTGCCGGCCAGGCCATCGCCGCGCTGGCGGCAGTGGATACAGCGCTGATCGTGATCAATGCCCAGACCGGCGTCGAGTTGTCGACGGTGCGCATGATGAAATGGGCCGCGGCACGGAATCTTTGCCGGATGATCGTGATCAACAAGATCGATGCCGAAAATGTCGATTTGCCCGCCCTGGTTGCAGATATTCGCGAGCGCTTCGGTAATCAATGCATGTTGCTGGATCTGCCAGTGCACAACAGCAGCGAAGTGGTTGAAGTGCTGGAGCACACGGCCGGCGATGCCGATTTTGAATCGGTGGCGGCTGCCCATCGCGCCCTGATCGACCAGATCGTCGAGGAAGACGAGGACCTGCTGGCGCGCTATCTTGAGGATGGCCAGGACCCCTCGCCCGAGGAACTGCATGAGCCCTTCGAGCGGGCTTTGCGAGAAGGCCATCTGATTCCGATCATGTTCGTCTCGGCCAAGACCGGTGCCGGGATTGCCGAATTGTTGCATGTACTGGAAAAACTCGCGCCCAATCCAAGAGAAGGCAACCCGCCGCCATTTTTCAAGGGGGAACTGGGCGGAGAGAATGAAGAATTTCATGCCGATCCGGATGCCAGCAAGCACGTGCTGGCGCACGTCTTCAAAGTCGTGGTCGACCCTTACCTGGGCAAGATCGGCATCTTTCGCGTTCATCAGGGCACCATCCGCAAGGACGCACAACTGTTTGTCGGTTCGGGGCGGCGCCCCTTCAAGGCCGGGCATCTGTACAAGCTGCAAGGCAAGGACAGCATCGAGGTGGACGAGTTGCTGCCCGGCGACCTGGGAGCAATCGCCAAAGTTGAGGAAATGGAGTTCGATGCCGTGCTGCATGATTCGCACGACGAAGACAATATCCATCTCAAGCCGCTCGAATTCCCCCAGCCCATGCAAGGCCTGGCGGTGGAGACCAAGAAGAAGGGCGATGAGCAGCGTCTGTTCGATATCCTGCACAAGCTGGAACTCGAGGATCCGTGCTTCGTCGTCGAACGTCATCCGACCAACAACGAGACGGTGATACGGGGCCTGGGCGAAATGCATTTGCGCAGCAAGCTCGAGAAAATGGCCAACCAGTTCAAGCTCGAGATCGGCACTGCGCCGCCGAGCATTCCCTATCGCGAAACCATCACCAGGAAAGCCGACGCGACCTATCGCCACAAGAAGCAAAGCGGCGGTGCGGGCCAGTTCGGCGAAGTGGCCCTGCGGATTGAGCCCTTGCCGCGTGGCGCCGGCTTCGAGTTTGTCGACGAAGTCAAAGGCGGTACCATTCCCACCGTGTTCATTCCGGCCGTGGAAAAAGGCGTGCGCATGGCCCTCGAGTCGGGCGTCATTGCCGGGCAGCAGGTCGTGGACATGCGCGTTGTCGTGTACGACGGCAAGCATCATCCGGTCGACTCCAAGGAAATCGCTTTCGTCACCGCTGGCAAGAAGGCCACAATGCAGGCGGTGCGTGAAGCCGCAGCGATCATTCTGGAACCGATCGTCAATCTGGAAGTGACGGCACCGGAAGCTTCAATCGGCGATCTGACCGGTGACCTCTCCAGCCGGCGCGGCCACATCAAGGGTACTGAAGGACGCGGACAAGGTTACGCGGCGATCTCCGGGGAAGTGCCGCTGGCCGAGATCACCGACTATCAATCGCGCCTCAAGTCGCTCACCGCCGGACAGGGCAGCTATACCCTCGAGTTCAGTCATTACGCCGCGGTGCCGCCGATGATCCAGCAGAAGCTGGTGGCACAGCACAAGGTGCAGGAAGAGGAAGACTGATCCGGGGTCTGGAATTGCCGGGTCTCGCCCCGGCGGGCGAGTTCCTTTCTTGTAGCGACAAGAAAGGAACCAAAGAAACGCTCCCCGCTGCCCCGGCCTGCGGCTTCCCTCACTCCAGACCACCAGCCCGGCCGGCCTCGCAAACTCGCCTTCGGCTCAAACAGCGAGTCCGGACTTCCCCGGTCTGGCGGTCCTCCGTTCGGCGGGTCAGAGGGGATGGTGGGTCAAGTTCTCCAGTGCGATTTCAATTCCAGTATTCAGCATAAATCGAGAGCAGACTTTCTGGTTCGTGCCCTTTGCTGCCTGTCGAGGTCTAAGAAAGCGGACCGTCAGTGTCCCAGGTGACTGGCGCTGAGCAGCAAAAATGTGTAACCCATAACCGAGAGGTTACGCATCGGACCTCCGCTTGGCCATGAGTTGTAGATGTTTTTGGGAAAATGACTCGTTCACTAGATCAGCGTGACCGTGGCGGAGAACAAAGTCGTAGTTCGATGCCGCTGCCTTGTCTGGGTTGACGATAAATATTCGGCGGCCACCGATCCCAGAGAACGCGTTGATGTGTGGTAGGTTTGACAAGAAGAAGCTTCGAACGAAGAAGTCGTCGTGTGCCAAACCAAGACCGATGATGAATACATCATGCGTAGTGGCAAAGGCAAATTCGGGCTTGTACCAAAGGACGGCGTTATCTCGAACGTCGAATGCTTTCCCATATCCGGGTAAGACGAGAAATGGGTCAACCTCGCCCAACGGGGCGTAATCGTGCCAAGCGGAATACCGCAAGAGGGATGGAGAATGATAAATCTCTCGGGTCATCATCCCTTTCGTGAACCCCAGAGATTGCCAGTCGAGCGTGTTGACCGGCTTTCCCCACTGGTTTGGCTCACCAAGCCTCCAATTGATAGAGCCATGTAGTTTGCAGAGTTTTATGGCCCCCTCGTCGGAGAAGTTGTACGTATGTTTCTTTCCGACGGCTTCGAGGGCAACCTCCAGTAAGCCATCCCAGTTTAATGAAATGACAATGTCCCGTTCGTGGAGTTGGGCCGCGAAGTCTACATAGATCTGCGGGACGGACGATATAGAAGGAGTCCACTCTGCAATTGACTTCGCGAGGTAGAAACGTAGGGCGAGTTTTTCGCGGCTGCCGTTTTCGCACCATCGCTCTCCGCCTCCATATTCCCGAAGCTCAATGAACTCAAGGAACGTACAAAATTCGGAGAAACTGATTTTGGATAGATCAAGATTATCGTCTGTCGAGCCAGCACACTCTTTCGCGTAGTTCTCAACGCGCGAATAGATGCCGGGGCACTCGATCGAGAACTTCTTCATAGCCCTGGCAAGTAGCTCCTCGGTCAACGGGATGCCCGCTGCGGCAGAAAAGCCCGCGCCAAGAATGAATACCCGATTCTGCTTCACGTATCGCTCAAAATCGGCGCGATCTGGCTCAGTCATGCAAGATGACTGAAGTGGAGTGCCAATTTGCAGTGGTTCGCGGGTGGCGCGATGCATAATCCGGAACACACGTCAAACAAATTGCCTTTTGATCAACGGGCTCGGCAAGTCGACTGGTTATTGCTCCCACTTCAATCTCCCTCAACCCCTGCATGAAGAATATTCCAGTTCGCATACTACCTCATACCGAATGACTGCTTTGGGGGTCGCCATCAAATGGTTTCATTTGGCCGAAAGCGACTATTCCCCTCTGACCCGCCGAACGGAGGACCGCCAGACCGGGGAAGTCCGGACTCGCTGTTTGAGCCGCAGGCGAGTTCGCGAGGCCGGCCGGGCTGGTGGTCTGGAGCGAGGGGAGCCGTAGGCCGGGGCAGCGGGGAGCGTTTCTTTGGTTCCTTTCTTGTCGCTACAAGAAAGGAACTCGCCCGCCGGGGCGAGACCCGGCAATTCCAGTCTATGATTCCATACCTCACGGCGGCATTGTGATCATCCCTGCCTCGCGGATTATGTCGGCGGCTTTTTCGCCGATCATGATGGCGGGGGCATTGGTGTTGCCACCGATCAGAGTCGGCATGATGGAGGCATCCACCACCCGCAAGCCTTCGACGCCATGGACGCGCAACTGCGCATCGACCACGGCCGTGGCATCGCCATCGGACCGGCACTGGCCAGGCTGATTGCGCACAAATGTATATGTCTGTAATATACGGCCATGATCGATCTTGCTAAGATTACAGGGTTCGACTGGGACAGTGGGAATGCTCGGAAGAACGAGAAACACGGCGTTTCGACAGCGGAATCAGAGCAGGTCTTTTTCAATGCGCCTTTACTGATGCTGGCAGATACCAAACACAGTAGCCTGGAACCGCGCTTTCATGCGTTGGGCAAGACCGATGAGAGCCGTCTGCTGCACATCGTCTTTACCCTACGAGACGCAGGCGAGAAGATTCGGGTTATCTCTGCCCGCGGCATGCACCGAAAGGAACGAGAGTTTTATGAGCAAGCAACTTAAACCCACACCGAAATTTGCCAACGAGGCGGCCGAGCGTGCCTTCTGGGAAGCGAATGATTCGACAGACTACCTGGATTGGGCCAGGGCCGAGCGAGTCGTGCTGGCGAATCTCAAGCCGACAACTAAGACAATCTCCCTGCGGTTGCCTCAGCACCTGCTCGATTCAATTAAGGCCGCAGCGAATGCGCGGGATGTTCCCTATCAGTCGCTGATCAAGGTTTGGCTCCAGGAAAAACTTCATAGCCACTGAGGCAAAGGTCTTCACGCGAAGACCCCGGGGCGCGACCCCGCAACAGTAGCTTGTGACTCCCGCAATACCGCGTTTCAGCTTCCCTGGCGGATCATGTCGGCGGCTTTTTCGCCGATCATGATGGTGGGGGCGTTGGTGTTGCCGCCGATCAGTGTCGGCATGATCGAAGCATCCACCACCCGCAAGCCTTCGACGCCATGGACGCGCAACTGCGCATCGACCACGGCCGTGGCGTCGTTACCCATCTTGCAGGTGCCAACCGGATGGTAGATGGTGTCGCAGCGGTTCCTCAGTTCTGCGCGGATTTGTTCATCCGACTCGATGCCGGCGGCATGCAGATCGCGCCGGCGGATGCTGGTGAATGCCGGCGCACCCATCAGGCGGCGGGTGAGCTTGAATCCCTCCAGCATGGCGTCGAGATCGTCGGGATGGTCGAAAAACTTCGGATCGATGCGTGGCGCCGCCAGCGGATCGGTGCTGGCGAGGCTGACCGTGCCCCGGCTTTGCGGACGCAGCAGGCAGACGTGACAAGAATAGCCATGCCCCCAGTGCAACCGGCGTGCGTGATCATCCACCACGCCGACGACAAAATGGAGTTGGAAATCGGGCGTCACTGATGCAGTCGAGCGGCGCAGGAAAGCCCCGCCTTCGGCGAAGTTGGTGGCAAGCATGCCGCGCCGCTGCAACCGGTAGCGCCGGATTTCTTTCAGAAAACGCCAGCTTCCGGCAAGGGAGAAGCCGGGCAGATCGAGGCTCCTGGCCGTGTAATTGAAAACATAGTCGGGATGGTCCTGGAGATTCTTGCCCACGCCGGGCAGATCGTGGGCGACCTCGATGCGATGCGCCTGCAGTTCGGCGCCGGCGCCGATGCCGGAGAGCAGCAGTAGCTGTGGTGACTGGAACGCTCCGGCACTCAGGATGATTTCGCGAGTTGCCTGCAGGATATGCACCCGTCCGCCTTGCCGGTATTCCACGCCGCGGGCCTGCTTGCCGTTGAAGAGGATGCGCGTGGCCTGCGCATTGGTGATCACTTGCAGGTTGGCATGCCTGGCCAGATGCGGGTGGAGGTAGGCTCGCGCGGCATTCCAGCGCTCGCCGTTTTTCTGCGTTACCTGGTAAATGCCGCAGCCTTCCTGTTCGGCGCCATTGAAATCCGGGGTTAGCGGAAACCCTGCCTGTTGTGCGGCAGTCAGGAAGGTCTGCTGGAAAGGATTATCGCTGCGCAAGCAAGCGACGTTGAGCGGGCCGCCCTGACCGTGGTAGGCGTCATGGAGAGTCTCGTTGTGTTCCGATTTCCTGAAGTAGGGCAGGACATCGGCATAGGACCAGCCGGGATTGCCGAGTTCGGCCCAATGATCGTAATCCCAGCGATGGCCGCGGTTGTAGATCATGGCATTGGTCGAACTCGAGCCGCCGAGTGCCTTGCCACGCGGCTGATAACCGCGCCGGCCGTTCAGTCCCGGCTGCGCTACGGTTTCGAAGGCCCAGTTGTTGATCCGGGTCGGCATCATCACTGCGGTGCCGAAAGGCACTCTGATGACCCATTGGTTATCGCGCTGGCCGGCTTCCAGTAAGCAGATGCGCAGTCGGGGATCCTCCGCCAGACGCGCCGCCACGACGCAGCCCGCCGATCCACCGCCAACGATGATGTAGTCGAATGCACTCATGCAGCTTGCCGCTCGCATCAGCCTCCTGGAAGCGAGCGGATGAATTACACCATACGCTGGAACATCTGACTGACGCGGTTGTTCTCACCCATGATCAGTTGCGCAATCTGGTCGAGCGCATCCTGATTGATATCCTCCGGCGCCAGTTCATATTCCATGAGTCCGAAGCGCTCGATGTGGCGCGTGCGCAGCAGCAGCTTGCCGGTTTCGTAGTTGCCGGAAAGCATGAGGCCGGCCTTGATTTCGCAGGGGAAGGTGAAGGTCGCCTTTTCAATATGGCCGCGTTCGTTTTTGGCTTCGTCGGCGGTGAAGGCGATGTTGTAGTCGAACAGTGCCTTGCGCAGCTTTTCCAGTGCCGGATTCTCTTTCACGATCTTGAACTGCTTCGGACCTGCCAGGCGGTAGCGCAGCGTCACCTGGTCGTAGAGCCGATTCTCCGAGGCCGTTTCCTGCATGCGGAAATCCGCACGCCCTTCCTGCCAGCTCATGTCATCGAAATCCGCCACGCCGAAGAACGAATAACCCTTGGCATAGGGCGGCTTGAGGATGTTGAGCTGCTCGACCAGATCGTTCAGGTACTGGTAGGTCATGCCCAGCGCCTTGTGGATGCGCTGGAGGATTTCATCCTGCTGTGCCGATTTCCGGTTTTCGCTCTGCTGCTTCGCGAGCGCCTGCTGCTTGAGGTTGGCCAGCAGGCTGCTGGTCACGGCTGGCGGAGTCTCGGGTTTCATTTGCGACGAGGGCGCCATTTGCAAGGGCGGCGGGGTGGTGGGTGCGGCAGGTGGCGGTGCTGTTGGCGTGGCAGGAGCGGCAGGCTTAGCGGCTGCCTGGGCGGGTTGCGGCGCAGGGGTTGCAGGTTTCGGTTGCGGCGGCGTTGCGCTTGGCTTGGAGCCAGGCGTGATGCCAACGGTCGTCGGCATTTCCTGCTGCGAAAACTTGTCGATATCCTCCAGCAGACGATTTCTGCTGTCAGGCCAATTATCGCTTGCCATGTTTTGGTCTCCTGAAGTACAGCGTCAATTATCCGCCCTTGCGTGCTGCCGTCAATCGACGGCGTCGCAGAAACGGTTGCATGGAGGAATCGGCCTGTTGCCTCAGGTGAATCTCAGAAGAAATCGTAGCCCATTTGCAGGTGGATGGCGTGATCCTGCAAGGTTCCACCGTTGTGCGTGATCGTGGATGGATGGGCGAGGCGCGCGGCAAACACCAGATCCACGTTGAATCCCTGCCAACGCATGCGACTGGCCAGGCCGAGCGAACTGATCGTTTCGGCGGCTTCACCGATATTCTTGCCTTGTCCGAAATCATAGAAGGGGATCAGCGAGAGGTTCAGCCCCCGACCCGGATTGCGGAACAGGGGATAGTCGAATTCTGCGCTGACGATGCCGCCGGTATCGCGAATCATCTGGTTCTCGCGGTAGCCGCGCACCGTGAATACGCCGCCAATCGACATGCGGTCGAGCGGCACCAGCGTGTCCTGGGTGTGCTGCAGGCTGGCGCGCAGCACGGCCTGGGCACCATTGTCGAGGACTTGCTGGCCGTACTGAACCTGGCCCAGCCAGAAGTCATACTTGCCTTGAGGCTGCGGTGCGTTGCCGGGCAGGCCGTTGATGGACTGGGTATTGTTGCGGGCAAAGCTGAATGTCGAGCGCAGCGCGAGAACCTGTTTCTCGGAACGGTAGTTGTATTCCTGCCAGAAACGCAATGCCCTGACCCGGGTCTCGCCATCGGGTTCGCCGGGTGTGAAGGAGAAGGGCGCGCCCAACAGGGTGGTGCGGTTTTTCCGCTGGCCCAGGTTGAGTCCAAGGGTCAGTTTGTGGCGCAGGCTCTCGATGAAAATCTGGCTGACGCCCAGGTCCTTGCTGTTGAGCGTGCTCTTGATATCCAGGGTTTGCATCGGTTGTTCGATGATGGCCGAACGGCCGTGGTCGAAGTTCAATGACAGCTGGGTTCCCGACTGGTTGAGCGGCATCCGCCAGCCCAGGCTGCCGCGTCCGCCGCCCTCGCCGCGGGTTGCATCCTGATAGCTCGCCTCGAACAGGTCGCCATAGCCGGTGAGATTGCGCACCCAGCCGCTTACGCCGTAGGCATTGGCGCCGATCGAGGGCGGCCGGTAGTTGTTGGCGAAGACGCTGAGCTGATAGGGCCGGGCCCGCACCACGTCGATATCGAGGAGTGCCTCGCCCAGGTGTGCTCCGGGCATCAGGCGGGCGTTCATGCGCTCGAACAGGGGATTGTCCAGCAGCAGCTGGAAGCGTTCGCGCAGCACATCGATATTCAGCGCCGGATCGCTGTCCTTGACCAGGCGGCCTGCGACATAGGCTTCGTCGAGGCGCTGCAGTCCGCTCAGACGCACGCTGTTCACGCGACCTTCGATAATGTCCAGCGTCAGGGTGTCGTCCTGGAGGGCATCTTTGCCAAGCACTGCGCCGGAATTGATATAGCCGAGATCGACATAGTGTTTGGTAATCTTCTGGCGCAATTCCTCCAGATCGGCGATGCCCAGCGGACGACCGAGATAGCCCGCCGCGATGGCCATGAGTTGATCGGACTGGATCAGGTTGTTGCCGCGAAAGGCGATTTGGCGGATTACCACGGTCTCGCCTTGCGCTGCCGACCTGACAGGTTTGTCCAAAATCACTGGCGGCAACTGGAAATTGTCCGCAGGCTTGGCCGGCAGGTAGGCCGGTTTTTTCGGCTCCTGAACATTCAGGTGATCGCCGTCGGCGCAAATTCCGGCAATGGGCAACAGGGCCAGCATCAGACCGAGCAGTCGCATCCCGATGCCGCTGCGCGCAAATGGGGTGTGCGGCTTCATCCGTTTCTGCACTCCCATGTGGCACCGGTTTGCGCCAGCCGAGTGGGCCAGACCGCACTGATCCTGGCCGGGGCGCCGGCAGCCTGCGGTCCGAGCAGGTCGCGCGTCGAAGCCGGCATGCCGCCGCGTCCGGCCTGCACCAGCGAACTGCCGCCGGTGGCCTGGCAGGGGCTGCGTCCCATGCCGCCGGTATCAATCAACTTGGCGTTCAGGCCAATCAGGCTGGCGGATACGTCGAGCGCCGGGCTGGTCAGGCGGATCGCCCCGCTCAGCCCGGTGGGGGCGGCGGCCTGGATCACGTTGAAGCCGAATGCGTAGGGCATGAAGCTGTAGGAGTCCTGTCCGCCGAGCATCAGCACGTTGCCGCTGGTGACCAGGTTTTGCGCGGCAATGGCGACATCACCGCCACTGGCATTGCGAGCCGCGGTGTTGGCCTGGATGAATCCCGTCAGCATCAGCAAGGTGTTGGTGCTGACATTGATATTGCCGCCGTTGCCAGACGTACCGGCCACCGAGGTGGTGATCTGCGAATTTTCCAGCACCAGCATTCTGCCTCCCAGGATGTCGATGGCGCCGCCGTTGCCCAGATTGGAACTGGTGGTGATTCTGCTTGGGTCGAGCGCCAGTTTGTCGCTAAAGCTGACTTTGATGCTGCTGGCCGGCATGTTGCCGCTCGAGGCGGCGGTGATCTGCGCGTCCTTGAGCGTGATCTGCGGCGCGCTGACCTGCAGAGAGGACAGCGGCAGGCCGCCCGGGCTCGCGACGAAGGCATCGTTCTGCACCGCCAGCTTGCCGCCGTTCGACAGCAGGATGCTGTTGGTCGCGACGACATCGATGTTGCCGGTCTGACCTGACGAACCCACCGTTGCAGAGGCGCTGATGCTGCTCGCCCGGGGACCTTGCGCGCCATCCACCACCAGTGTTTCGGCATTGATCCGCACTGAACCGGCCGCGCCCTGAGGTGTGCTGGTGGCCGAGGAAATCTGGCCGCCTCGCAACAGAGCGAGGTCCTTGGCAACATTCACCACGACACTGCCGGCGTTGCCCGTGGTCTTGGTTTGAGTGGCCGTGGTGATCGCCGTATCGGCGCCCAGCGTCATGTTGCCGGTGCTGGTGACGGCGACGCTGCCGGCATCGCCGCTGGCGGTGTTGGCGGCCGTGCTCGAGATTTTTCCGCCGCTGTCGAGAGCGATGTTGCCGGCCTTGACGGTCACCGTGCCGGCCTTGCCGGCGCCGGTGGTGTCGGATGAAATCCAGCCATTGCCGGCAATCGTCAGGCTGGCCGACTCGACACCGACGATGCCGGCGTCGCCGCTGGCAAACGTGGTTGCATTGATCTGCCCCTGATTCCTGACAGTGACATCCTGGTGCGCCTTGACCTGGATCGAGCCGCTGTTGCCTGAGGCACTGGCAGTACTGAAAATGCCACCGGAGTTGCTGCTGCCGGCGTCGATCACGATGCTGTTGGCATTGACCGTCACCGAGCCTGCAGCACCCTTGGTCATCGACGAACTCTGGATCTGGCCGCCATTGAGCAGCTTGAGTGCGCCCGGCGTATTCACCACCACCACACCGCCCTTGCCAGTAGCCTCAGCCAGGCGCGCCTGGTCGGTCGCTTCGGTACCGGAGGAGATGGTGGTCGATTTGCCGACACCATCCAGAGTGATATTGGCGGCGGTCACATTCACCGCACCGGCATTTCCCGACAGGCTGGTATTGCCATTGATTGCTGTGCCATTCAGCAAGGTCAGGTCGCCTGTGGCATTGACCTCGACCAGGCCGGCATCGCCCGAACCCGAGGTTTTTCCCTTGATGAGGGTATTGTTTTTGAGCAGGATGCCGCCCGTGGACTTCAGCTTGATGTCGCTGCCCGCAACATTGCCCGAAGTCGACGCGGTGATTTGCCCGCCATCGACGGTGATATTGCTGGCTGCCAAGCTCAATATCGTCGGCGTCAGGCTTGCCGGCTTGGCCGCCGTCGCATCGTTCTGCACCGAAAGCGTGCCGCCGTTGCTGACCGTGGCAGCGCCTTGCGAACTGACCGATACCGTGCCGGTCTGCCCCGACGAACCGGTTGCCGCCGAAGCGCTGATGCTGCTTGGCCTGCCGTTCAGAATGCCATCGACCAGCAGGGTGCCGGTATTGATCAGGACCGATCCGGCCACACCGGAAGGCGTGCTGGTGGCGGATGAAATCTGGCCGCCCTGCAGCACGGACAAGTCCTTGGCCACGGTGACGGTGACGCTGCCGGCATCTCCCGTGGTCCGGGTTTGCGTCGCAGTTGTGATGGCCGTGTTGGCACCCACCGTCAGATTACCGGTTGCTGTCACCGTGACGCTGCCGGCATCATTGCTGGCGTTGTTGTCGGCGGTGCTGGAGATTTTCCCGCCACTGTCGAGGCCGATGTTGCCGGCCATGACGGTCACCGTACCGGCCTTCCCGGCGCCGACCGTATCCGAGGAAATCCAGCCGCTGCCAGACACGGTCAGGGCGCCCGCAGCCACATTGACGATGCCGGCATTGCCTTTGGCATAAGTCGTGGCATTGATCTGTCCCTTGTTCCTGACAGTGACATCGCCCGTCGCCTTGACCTGAATCGAGCCGCTGTTGCCCTGGCTGTTCGCAGTGCTGTAGATGCCGCCCAGGATCGTGCCGCCGTTCTGGTTGTCGACCAGGATGCTGCCTGCGGTCACCGCGACCGATCCGGCATCGCCAAGCGTGGCCGACGAACTCTGGATCTGGCCGCCATTGAGGAGTTTGAGCGCTCCCGCTGTAGACACCGTGACGGCGCCGCCTTTGCCGGTCGCCTCGGCCGGATTGTTCTGGCTGTTTGGCACGGTGCTGGTCAGGATCGACGTTGGCTTGCCATTGCCATCGAGCGTGATGTTGGCGGCGGTGACATTGATTGCGGCGGCATTGCCGGACAGACTGGCATTGCCGTTGATTGCGGCGCCTTCCGACAGGGTCAGGTTGCCGGTCGCGCTGACATCGATCAGTCCGGCGTCGCCTGCGCCTGTCGTCGAGCCCTTGATCTGCGTGTTGTTCGTGAATAGTACGTCGCCACCGGATTTGATCTTGATGTCGCTCGCCGGGATGTTGCGCGAGGTTGAGGCGGAGATTTGCGCGCCGTCCGCCGTGATGCTGGCCGCCGTCAGCGACAGTGTGGTCGAGGTCAGACTCGCCGGGTTAGCCGACTGCGCATCGTTTTGCACCGACAGCGTGGCACCACTGGAGAGCGTCGCGGCGCCGCTTACAGTCACCGAAACGGTTCCGGTCTGTCCCGACGATCCGGTTGCCGCCGAGGCGCTGATGCCGCTGGTCCGGCCGGCTTGTATGCCATCGACCAGCAAGGTGCCGGTCGTGATCAGCACCGATCCGGCAGCGCCTTGCGGGGTGCTGGTGGCCGAGGAAATCTGCCCGCCCTGCAGCAGGGACAGATCCTTGGCGACATCGACCGTGATGCTGCCGGCGTTGCCGGTCGTCCTGGTTTGCGTTGCTGTCGTGATCGCCGTGCGGGCGCCCATGCTCAGGTTGCCGGTGGCGGTCACGGCGATGCTGCCGGCATCGCCAGTGGCGTTGCCGACCGAGGTGCTCGAGATTTTTCCGCCGCTGTCCAGGGCGATGTTGCCGGATTTGACTGTCACCGTGCCGGCCTTGCCGGCACCCGCGGTGTCGGAAGAAATCCAGCCGTTGTCGGATATCGTCAGGTTTCCGGCATCGACATTGACGATGCCGGCGTTGCCGCTGGCATTGGCAGTGGCATTGATTTGTCCCTGATTCCTGATGGTCACGTCGCCCGTCGCCTTGACCTGGATCGAGCCGCTGTTGCCGCTGCTGCTGGCGGTGCTGAAGATTCCGCCGAAAGTGTTGGTGCTGCTGCCCAGGTTGTCGATCATGATGCTGCCCGCGGTGACGCTCACGGAACCGGCATCGCCCAGGCTCATCGACGAGCTCTGGATCTGTCCGCCGCCGAGCAGTTTCAGCGCTCCGGCCGTGTTGACCACCACCGCGCCGCCTTTGCCGGTGGCTTCGGCCAGATGCGCCGGGTCGGTCGGTTCGCTGCCGGAAGAGATCGACGTTCCTCTGCCGCTGCCGTCCAGGGTGATGTTGGCGGCCGACACGCTGATGGCGGCGGCATTGCCCGACAGGCTGGTGTTACCGTTGATTGTTCCGCCGTTCAGCAGGGTCAGGTTGCCGGCAGCGCTGATATCGATCAGCCCGGCATCGCCCGAACCGGTCGTCTTGTCTTTGATCAAGGCATTGTTCTTGAGCAGGATGTCGCCACTGGTCGTCTTGATCTTGATGTCGCTGGCCGGCACGTTGCGCGAGGTCGAAGCGGTAATTTCCGCAGCATCTGCGATGATGCTTGCTGCTGTCAGCGACAGTGTTGTCGATGTCAGGCGCGTCGGGTCAGCGACCTGCGCATCGTTCTGCACTGTCAGCGAGGCGCCGTTGGAGAGTGTGGCGGTGCCGGTCGCGGTCACCGAAACGGTGCCGGTCTGTCCTGACGAGTTTGGTCCGGCAGAGGCGCTGACGCCGCTGGCATGACCTGTCTGCGTACCATCGGCGAGGAAGGTGCCAGTGTTGATCTGCACCGCTCCGGCGGCGCCATTCGCTGAATAGGTTGCCGAAGTCACCTGACTGCCCTTGAGCAGCGACAAGTCGCCGGCGGTCAGGTTAACCGTACCGGCATTACCCTGCCCATTGGTGGCCGAACTGATCAGGCCGCTATTGGTCATGGCGAGCGTCCCCGTCACACTCACGTCCACATTCCCTGCGTCACCCGTGCTGTTGGGCATGGCATTGCTCTGGATGCCGGTATTGCAGCAGGTGGTTCCGCCGTCGATGGTCATGCTGCCCGCGGCAACCTTGACCGATCCCGCTTTGCCGCTGCCTACCGTCGAGGTGTTGATGGAGGCATTGCTCTGGATTTCGAGCTTGCCGGCGACCGTCATGTCCACCGTGCCGGCATTGCCGGCACCGAAGGTTTCGCTGAGCACGCCGAGACCGCCGACGCTGGTGCCGAGGCCGTCGAGCGTCGCACTGCCTGTAGTAATCCTGACCGAGCCGGCATTGCCCGACGAATAGGCACTGGAGGCGATCCAGCCGCCGTTGACCGTCAGCTGACCGGCATTGACATTGATCGCACCGGCATTGCCGGTGGCAAAGGTGTTGGCGACGATGCGGCCGTTGGCGGCGATGCTGAGCAGTCCGTCGCTGACGATGTCGATGGTACCGCCGGCGCCCTGGCTGCCTGTCTGCGCATTGACGAAGATGCCTGTCAGCATCGGCTTGCCCATCGGATCGATGTTGATCTTGCCGGCATCGATGTTGATCGAACCGGCGTCGCCGCTGCCCGAAGTGGAGGTATTGAGTTGCCCGCCGGCCTTCAGGGTCAGCATGCCGGGCGTGTTGATCACGATGGTGCCGGCGTCGCCGGAACCGGTCTGGTTGGGGCGGTTGATGGTCTCGGACTGGATCAGGGTCTGTATGCCGTTGCCATTGACGGTGACGTTGGCGGCGCGCAGGTCGATCGAGCCGGCGTTGCCGGAACCGTTGGTGCTGACGTTGATGGTGGCGCCGTTGAGCAGGTCCAGATCGCCGGTCGCTGTGATCAAGACGGAGCCGGCGTTGCCGGTGCTGTTGCTGACAGGCTGGCTGGCGATGATCGACGGGCTGGTGGCGCCCTGCTGATCGATGGAAACAGCACCGGCGCTGACCAGGATGGAGCCCGAATCGGTGCTTCCCGTCGTCGAGGAGACCAATTTGCCGCCTTTGATGATGGTGAAGCTGCCGTAGGCGGCCGGCAGGTCGCCGGTCAGTGGCACTTCCTGCGCACGCTTGCCGAGGGCGACCACGCGAATGTCGCCACTCTCGTTGCCGACCACGCTGTTGTTGATGGTGACATCGCCTGCGACGATGCTGATGGGGCTGCTGCGGTTGACGAAAACGCTGCTGTCGGCCTTGCCCTGGGCGCCCGACTGTGGCGCAGGCAGACCGGTATTCAACAGGGTTACGGAAGCCTGGTTGTTGCCGAGGAAGCCGAAGGCGCTCGGCGAGACGCTCGAAAACGTGCTGACTTTGGTCGTGTCGGCATAGTAGTTGCCATCAGGGAACTTCACGTAATCTGCAGTGCTGACAAAGAATGCGCCGGGCACATTGACCGCCGCGCCGGTGCCGAAGGTGACACCGGCCGGATTGACCAGGAAGAAATTCGGCGTGCTGCCCGGCGAAGTGAGCTTGAGCAGTCCATTGATCTGGGAGGAACTGCCACCCGTCACACGGCTGATGACGTTGGTGAGGCCTGCGGTGCTGGTGGTGAAGTTGGCGGATTGCCCGGCGTTGATGTTGAATACCTGGAAGCTGTGAAACAGGTTGCTGCCGGACAGTCTGCCCAACGATTCCGGAATCAGGAAACTGGGACCGGTCAGGTTTTGTGCCGGCTTGCCGAGGCTGGTATCAGTCCTGATCTGGGCGCTGGCGTCCCAGGGCAAGGCCATGGCCAGCATGGCTGCGGCGAGAACACGCAGCGCCGGCATCGATGTGGTTTCGGGCAGCGTCATCACAGCCAGTTTCCGATCAGGACAAAGGGCGCCCAATAGAACGGATGCTCGCTTTCGGGGTCACGGATCAGCTTGATCTGCGCCTGACGCAGCGCTTCCGTCTTGGTTAACTGACCCTTGGTCAATCCGCTATAGACCGACTCCATGATGCTGCGCGCGGCTTCATCCTCCACCGGCCAGAGTGTGCCCAGGACGCTCTTGGCGCGCGCCTTGATTGCCGCACCGGAAATGCCGAGCGGCGCACGGTCGTTGCCCTCGGCGGTCTGACAGGCGGACAGGCTAAGCAACTCGATGGGATACTTCTTGAATTTCTCCGACTTCAGCAGCGACTGCAAGCCGTTCATCGTCAGCAGATCGTCGTAGGCCATGATGAAGCTGGTTTCGGCACTGCCGCCGAAGACACCGTGGGAGGCGAGATGCAGGATGCGGTAGTCGCCGGATTGCGCGGCGTTCCTGAAGCTTTCCACGGTGAAGCCGGCATCGAGCATGCGCCCGCCGTGCAGGATGCCGTCGAGGCCATTGACTTCGAGCTTGACGCCGGGCAGGGCCAGCTTGGCGCGCAGATCTTCTGCGGAACGTACGGTCGCTTCTTTGCCCGAGACTTGCGTCTTGGTCGAGCGGATTGCGCGCAATTCGCGTTTGGAGGCCAGGCCCCGCGTCGATGTCTCGCCTTCAGCCGCACCACCATCCTGCAGAATTTTCGAGGCGAGCATCGGACCCAGGCGATCGACCACCGGACCGGGTTCGGAAACACCGGCCACCAGTGCAACGACCTGATGGTCGAAGGCGGAGGTATTGGTCATGCTCAAGCCGGTGACCATGGAAATCGCATATTTCTCAATGGCATACTGCTTGCCGTCATGCAGCGCCGACATCGGTACCAGTCGCAACACGCCGTCAGGTACCACGACCAGGGTCTTGACCTGGGAGGTGGCAAGTACTTCGGCATAAGGCTGGAGCAGCCAGCCATACAACTGCTGCGAAAGCTTCAGATATTCATCCAGGCCGCGCCGCAGGTTGCCGGCAAAGGCGGTCGCCGTCTGGCGCAGCGCCGCGCTGCTGACCGGGCTGGTCCGTCGCAGCACCTTGCCATCCAGGGCCAGCAGGAGCTCGATGCGGTCAGGCAGGATCAAGGGGTAGAACACCGCGGTGCCTGCGGCCACCTGTCCGGCACTGCCGCCTTGTACCGTCTCGACCGAGCAACGGTCGCCGAGAAAGTCCTGCATCTCGGACTGCCGGATCAACTCCATCGTCGATAGAACGTGCTGCAGTTGTATCGCCTGGGTTTCCGCCGGCTGCTTGTCTATTTGCTGCAGCAGCAGGTCGGCATAGCCGAGGTAGATCGGCTCGAGCGTATCGCTGAAGGAGGATCGGCCATTCTCGTACTCGACGGGAATGTCCTGGCGTACTGTCTCGATTTGATCCACCGCACGGCGGAAAGCCGCCAGGGCCTGGCTCGGCTTGCCTTGCTGTCGGAACAGCCGTCCCTGGCGCCATTCGAGGTTGATCAATAAATCCGCACTGAGCCCGGCCGGCAGGGAACGTGCGAGTTCGGTGGCCTGCTCGGTGAGCATCAGGGCATCCTGATGGCGTCCACGGTCTTCATAAAGCTGCGCCAGGGTGTCCTGCGCCTCGATCAGCAGGCGCTTGTGACCGCGCGTGTCCCCGGATTGTTGCGCCAGACGGCGAGCGCTATCGAGATGCTGGAATGCGAGAGGCAGCGCGATAGCGCCGAGTTGGCGCAACTGGTTGCCGAGGTTCAGATGATGACCGGCCAAACCGGCTTGATTGGGCTCAGCATTGAGCTTTGCTGAAATTCCGGAAAGAATTCCGAGGCGCTGCTTCTCGGCAGTGAGCCGCGCCAGATTGAGTTGCGCGCTGTATTGGACGTCGGGATTCTGTCCCGCCGCCAGGTCGACGGCTTCCTGATAGTAGCGTGTCGCATCCTGTTTCTGCTTGCGGATTTGTGCCAGGTTGCCGAGATACACGGCCCAGCGCGCCTTGTCCGTACCTGTATGGGAGGCATAGGCTTTCTGTAGTTGCGTTTCTGCCAATTCGTAGTGGTGAGACTGCAACAAGGTGATGCCGAGTTCGCCGGCAGCACGCGCCTGAATCTGGTTTGGTGCAGCCGCAGCCGATTTCGCAATGCCGGCCAACAACTCGGCTGCGCGGTTCAACTCGCCTTGCTCGCGCAGGGCAACGCCCTGCGCCAGTTGATCGTCCCAATCGCTCGCAGGAGCCGCCGCTGCCGGTGCACAGCACAGCAGAACGGCCATCAAAAAGCTCGCAATGTGTGTGCGTGTCCGCAATGCGCTGCCCCCGTTTCGTTTATATTCGGCTGGCGCGCGCAGCCTGAATAGCTTTTATGATTTTCTGCGGCTTATGTTCTAAGCATAAGTAGGCTGCAATTAGCAGGCTGCAATTTACCATAACTGCCGGGGCTTATGGCGTTTCTGCGACAACGCCGGCAGGTGTGCGCACAGCGCCATCAGCAAGGCCAGCGCATTGCCCCAATAGGTGAACGGTGTCATGCCGGCATAGCCCTGCACCTCGGTGGTCAGGGCATCGGCGGTGAATGCCGGGAGTGCTGCGGCGACGATGCCATCCGGCCGGACTACCGCGGTCATGCCGGTATTGGTGGCGCGCAGCATGGTGCGGCCGGTTTCCAGAGCGCGCATCTGGGCGATCTGCAAATGCTGCGGCTGTGCCAAAGAGTCGCCGAACCAGGCCGTGTTGGAAAGATTGATCAGCAGCGTTGCTTGCGGCAAGGCAGCGAGAATTTCCTCCCCGAACAAATCCTCGTAGCAGATGTTTGGCGCGATCAGCTGTCCGGCAATATTCAGGGGTGGTTGATGGGCTGCGCCCGGAGTGAAATCCGACATGGGCATGCGCAGCAGCATCAGGAACCAGGAGAAGCCCGGCGGCACGTATTCGCCGAAGGGTACCAGGTGCGATTTGGCGTAGGCCTGGAATTGATTCGTGACAGTCATGGCCACAGCGGCGTTGAAATATTTTTCGGGTTTGCCGGGTTCGTGCGTGCCGATGGCAACACCGAACAGGGTCGGACCATTGGCCAGGATTTGTTCCAGATATTCGCCGGGCACATCGTCGAGGAACATCGGCAAGGCCGTTTCCGGCATCACGACCAGTTGCGCCGGATGCTCCCGCGCCAGGCGTGCATAGGTGCTCATGGAATCATCCAGACGTTCCAGATCCCATTTGCTGTCCTGTGAAATGTTTCCCTGCAACAGGCTGACCTTGAGCGGTGCGCCGGTTGGTTGCGTCCAGGCCACCTGCTGCAGCGCGTAACCGCCGGCACTCAGGCCGACCAGCAGCAGCCAGGATGCTGGCCGCCGCCAGGCGCAGGCGAGCAATGCAGCCAGCACTGCGACGATGAGGCTGATGCCATACACGCCGATGAGCGCAGCGTAGCCGGCCAGGGGACTGGGCGGGCTCTGCGAGTAACCCAGCGCCAGCCAGGGAAAACCGGTGAACAACCAGCCGCGCAGCCACTCGCAGAGCACCCACACGCCGCTCAGGAGCAGCAGGTCGCGCCAGACACTGCCGCTGCGCAAGCGCCAGTAAAGCGCGCCGGCCAAGGCGGGGAACAGGGCGAGATAGATGCAGACGATCAGGGTTGCCGCTGCAGCGAGCGGCGCCAGCATGCCGCCGACATCATGCAGGCTGATGTAGAGCCAGGATACCCCGCCGAAAAAACAGCCGAAGCCCCACAGCCAGCCGATTCGGACCATCTGGCGTTGCGTTCCGGCGTTGCGCCACAACACGAACAGCGCGGTCAGGGTGGCCAGTGGCAAAGGGAACAGGGCAAGCGGCGCAAAGCCGCAGACCGTCAGCGCGCCCAGCAGCAGTGCGGCGAGCTCAGACCTTTGCATCCAGCACGATGGCGCTTTGCGGGTCCACCAGTAGCGTGTGCACCCGGCGACTGTCGGCACGCAGCACCTGGATGCGCAGGTTGTCGATTTGCAGTGCTTCGCCGCGTTTGGGCAGGCGACCCAGGCGATGGATGACCAGGCCTCCGAACGTGTCGAACTCCTCGTCGGGATAGTCGGTGTGGAAGGCGGCGTTGAAGTCGCCGATTTCCGTCGTGGCTTTGACCCGGTAGCGGCCGGCATTGTCGAGGACGATGTTGTCGGCGGCCTCGTCGAAGTCATACTCGTCCTCGATGTCGCCGACGATTTGTTCGAGCACGTCTTCGATGGTCACTAATCCCGATACGCCGCCGTACTCGTCAACCACGATGGCCATGTGGTTGCGTGAGGCGCGGAACTCGCGCAGCAGGACATTGAGGCGCTTCGACTCCGGGATGAATACCGCCGGGCGCAGCGCATCGCGCAGGTCGAATTCCATGCCGGAGAAAAAGCGCAGCAGATCTTTTGCCAGGAGAATGCCCAGGACATCGTCGCGGTTCTCACCCACTGCCGGAAAGCGCGAATGGGTGGCTTCGATGACGAACTCGGCGATCTTCTCCATGCTGTCGTCGATCGTCACGACATCCATCTGGGCTCTGGGCACCATGATGTCGCGCACCTGCATGTCGGAGACGCCGAGAGCACCTTCGATGATCGACAGCGCATCGGCATCGAGCAGGTTGCGTTCAAATGAGGTGTGCAGCAGATCAAGGAGCTGCTCGCGGTCTTCAGGCGCTCGTGTGAGCAGCGCGGAAAGACGTTCGAGCAATGTAGGTCGACTTCCAGGTTCCATAAGTTCTCAATAGGGGTCGGGAATGCCGAGCCGGGCAAGAATCTCGCGTTCCCTGTTCTCCATCAGCAACGCCGCGGCGTCGGTTTCATGCTCGTATCCTTGTAAATGCAGCATACCATGCACGACCAGATGGGCAAAATGCGCTTGGGCCGGTTTGTTCTGCGCAACAGCTTCGCTCAGCACCACCGGCACACACAGAACGAGATCGCCGCTCATCTGTGGGGGCGGTTCGTAACAGAACGACAACACGTTGGTCGGAAAGTCCTTGCCGCGGTATTCGCGGTTGAGAGTACTTCCTTCCTCCTCATCCACAAACCGCAGCGTCACAACGGCAGCGCACTCCTGCGCCGCTTTGACCCAGCGCCGCAGTATCTGCCGGTTCGGCAGGTCGGCAGTAGTCGAGGCATACTGCACCGTCAGCGACAGGCCTTCAGGAATCGCTCTGGTCCTGGCCATGTTTTTCGTAGGCGGCCACAATGCGTGCCACAAGCGGATGACGCACCACGTCTTCGGCGAGGAAATCGGTGAAGGCGATGCCGCGAACTTCGGCCAGGATATGGCGTGCCTCGACCAGACCGCTTTTCTGTCCACGTCCGAGGTCGATCTGGGTGACGTCGCCGGTGATCACCGCCTTGGCACCGATGCCGATGCGCGTCAGGAACATTTTCATCTGCTCGGGCGTGGTGTTCTGCGCTTCATCGAGGATGATGAAGGCATGGTTGAGGGTGCGCCCGCGCATGTAGGCGAGCGGTGCGACTTCGATGCACTGGCGCTCGAACATCTTGCCGACTTTTTCAAAGCCCATCAGATCGTAGAGCGCATCGTAGAGCGGCCGCAAATAGGGATCGACCTTCTGGGCCAGGTCGCCGGGGAGAAAGCCCAGCCGTTCGCCGGCTTCGACCGCCGGGCGTGTCAGCACGATGCGGCTGACTTGGTCGCGCTCAAGTGCATCCACCGCGCTGGCGACGGCGAGATAGGTCTTGCCGGTGCCGGCCGGGCCGATGCCGATGGTGATGTCGTGCTCCTGGATCTGACGCAGGTACTGTGACTGGCGCGGTGTGCGGCCATGCAGGTCAGCCTTGCGCGTCATGAGCACGGGCGCCGGCAGAGTGCCTTTACTGCCGCTATCGTCCTGCCGTGCCAGTTCGATCAGGCCCAGCTGGATTTCGTCAACGGACAGCGGCGCCCTGGCCAGCAGATAGAAGTGCCGCAATGCGGCAGTGGCTTTCTGGATGCCACTGCCGCTGATCTTGAAGCGCTCGCCGCGCCTGGCCAGCACGACGTCATAGGCTGTTTCGATCTGGCGCAGGTTCTCGTCGAGGGCGCCGCACAGGTTGGCGAGGCGCTCGTTATCGACCGGCGCGAGGATGAGGTCTTGTCGCGACAATTCAGTGTGCCTCCGGGGCCATGAGTTCGCCGCGCAGGGAATGCGCCAGGGCAGCTGTGATGCGGACATCGACGAACTCGCCGATCAAGCTTGAGGCGCCGGCGAAATTGACGACGCGGTTGTTGTCGCTGCGACCGGCGAGTTCCTGCTGATTTTTCCTGGCATGCCCCTCGACCAGCACTCGCTGCCGGGTGCCCACCATCGCCGCACTGCACGCAGTTGCCTGCCGATCGATCAGTTGCTGCAATTGCTGCAGGCGACCCTGCTTGATCTGCGCCGAAACGGTGTCGGCCAGGTCGGCAGCCGGTGTGCCCGGTCGGGCGCTGTAGAGGAAACTGAAGCTGCCGTCGCAGCCGACTTCCTCAATGAGTTTGAGCGTCGCGGCGAAGTCGGCTTCGCTTTCGCCGGGAAAGCCGACGATGAAATCCGAGGAGAGTGACAAGTCGGGACGCACGGTACGCAACTTCCTGACGATGCTCTTGTACTCGAGCGCCGTGTAGCCACGCTTCATCGCCGCCAGAATGCGGTCGGAGCCCGATTGCACCGGCAGGTGCAGATGCGAGACCAGCTTGGGTACCCTGGCGTAAGTGTCGATCAGGCGCTGGCTCATCTCGCGCGGGTGCGAGGTGGTGAAGCGAATCCGTTCGATGCCGGGCATCTCTGCCAGGGTTTCGATGAGGAAGGCCAGGTCGGCACTGTCTTCGCTCTGGTCGCCCGATTCCGTGGCGTCGAGCGCACCGCAGTAGGCATTGACGTTTTGCCCGAGCAGGGTGATTTCCCTGACGCCCTGTGCGGCCAGACCGGCCACTTCGGCCAGCACATCGGCCAGTGGCCGCGAGACTTCCTCGCCGCGGGTGTAGGGGACGATGCAGAAACTGCAGAACTTCGAGCAGCCTTCCATGATCGAGACAAAGGCCGTTGCACCTTCCTTGCGCGGCGGCGGCAAGGCATCGAATTTTTCAATGGACGGAAACGAAATATCAACTTGGGCGCGGCCGCTGGCATGGCGCGCCGCAATCATCTGCGGCAAGCGATGCAATGTCTGCGGGCCGAAGATGAGATCGACGAAAGGCGCGCGCGCCAGGATTGCCGCGCCTTCCTGGCTGGCAACACAGCCGCCGACGCCGATCAGCACGCCTGGCCTGGATTGCTTGAGATGTTTCACCCGGCCCAGGTCGTGGAAGACTTTCTCCTGGGCGTTTTCGCGCACCGAGCAGGTGTTGAAGAGAATGATGTCGGCATCCTCCGGGGAATCGACCGTCATGCTGCCGGAAGCCCCGCTCGACTGGGCCAGGATGTCGATCATCTTGGCCGAATCGTACTCATTCATCTGGCAACCGAAACTGCGGACGTATACTTTACGTATCATCCTGCGGATTATAGCGAACGCTGTCGCCCCGATTGCTGTTTCGGCAGGGGAGGCCAAGGATTGGTTTCCGAGATTGGGTTGGTTTGATCGTCGCCCTATAATGGAAAACGCCCAGACAGATTCGCTTGCAACCATCGACCATGAACACGACTGACCACCATCTTCACGCCGACCTCCGTTATGTCATTTATGCACTGTCCGATGCCCTCGACCTCGTCGGCGTCGATGACCTGGGGCATGGCAAGCGGGTCGGCATCATGGCTGCGCAATGCGCCGCGATCCAGGGTCTGAAACAATCCGACAAGGCTTTCCTGTTCGATCTGGGCTTGCTGCACGATGTCGGGGTCTCGTCAACCGTGACGCACGGCCATCTGGTTGCGGAATTCGACTGGGAAAGTTCCCAGTCGCACTGCGAGGTCGGCTACAGACTGTTGTGTGACTTCGCGCCTCTCGCCAAACTGGCCTGGCCCATCAAGTACCACCACACGCACTGGGAACAACTGAAGGCGCAAGGAATCACGCCGCAGATCGGCGTGCCAGCCAACCTGATTTACCTGGTGGATCGCGTCGACGCCCTGGCGGCGTCCCACTATGCGGATGGTAGCCTGTTGATGCACGCCGAGCGTATCCGCACGAAAATCACGGAACATGCGGGCACCCATTTTTCACCCGATCTGGTGGATGTCTTTCTTGCCGCCTCCCGTTCCGAGGCTTTCTGGCTGACACTCGAACCGCGCGGCATCCAGGCCTATCTGACCGACATGCTGGCGCAGGGCGAGCCCTACGCCGCAGGCATGAGCGAACTCAAGCAGCTGGCGACCATCTTTTCCCGCATCGTCGACGCCAAGAGCCCCTTCACTGCGGAGCACTCACTGGGGGTTTCCAGATTGGCGCGCTTCCTGGCCGAGCGCATGGGGGTGAGCCCGCAAAACTGCGACAAAATCGAGATTGCCGGCTTGTTGCATGACATCGGCAAACTGCGCGTGCCGGACGAAATCCTCGACAAGCCGGCCACGCTGGATGAGCGCGAGCGCAAGATCATGAACACTCACAGCTACGAGTCCTACCAGATCCTGCGCCTGATTCCGGGGTTCGATGAAATCGCCCCGTGGGCCGCGTACCACCACGAAGAACCTGGCGGCAATGGCTATCCCTTCCATCTGCCGGCCGAGACGCTGGCGCTGGAAGCGCGCATCCTTCGCGTTGCCGACATTTTCCAGGCGATGGCCCAGGATCGTCCTTACCGCGCAGGCCTGCCGGCGGACAAAGTGCGTGAATTCATGGATGACATGGCGCGTCAGGGCCGCATCGACGCCGCTATCGTCGCCGTGGCGACTGCAGACATGGCAGGTGCCATGTCTGCAGCGCGCCCCGGGCTGTCAGGAGCCTAGCCCAGTCGCAGTGTGCAGACTGGCTTCAGCTGCCGAAGGCTGCCACCAGCGCCGCGATCATGTAGGCGTGGTCCTGGACACCGGCACTCTCGCGCGCGCTGTGCATCGCCCACATGGGTGATCCGACATCCACACTGGCGACGCCCAGTTGTGCCGCTACCTTGGGGCCAATGGTGCTGCCGCAACCCAGGTCACTGCGATGGGCGTACTGCTGGAAGGGTACGCCCGCCTTCTCGCAAAACCCCATGAAGCGTGCCGCCGACTCGGCGTTGGTGGTGTAGCGCTGATTGACGTTGGTCTTGATGACCGGTCCGCCATTCACCGTGACCTTGTGGTCAGGTTCATAGGCCGCCGGGAAGTTCGGATGGTAGGCATGGGCCATGTCGGCACTGATGAAGAAGCTGTTCGACATGGCACGGCGTCTGTCCTCCTCGTCCAGTTCCGCCTGCAAGCCGATGCGGGTCAGCACGTCGGCGAGAAAATTGCCGCCGGCGCCCAGGGCGCTTTCACTGCCGACTTCCTCGTGGTCAAACAGCGCCGCGACGCAGGTGGTGCCCGGTTGCTCGATCGCCCCGAGTGCGGCAATGGCCGCATAGGAAGACGCCAGATTGTCCAGCTGGCTGTCGGCGATGAATTCCTCGTTAGCACCCCACAGGCAGCCTTTCTGCACGTCGTAGACTGCCAGTTCCCAGCTCAACAGGTCTGCCGCTTCCGCCTTTACGGCATCGGCCAGCAGCTTGCGCAGGTTCGCTTCCGCATCTTCGTTTTCACCCAACTGGCCGAGGACGAGCGGCAGTTCTGTCTGCTTGTTGAGTTTCAGCCCCTGCTCATTCACCTCGCGGTTCATGTGTATCGCCAGGTTGGGCAGTCGCAGCAAGGGCTGCTCGAAGCGCAGCAACTGTGTGTCACCACCCGCCGCTGAGCGCAACACGACGCGTCCGGCCAGACTTAAATCCCGGTCGGTGAAGGTGGCCAGGATCGGGCTGCCGTAAACTTCGACACCCAGGCGTGCCAGGCCATCGCCGGCCAGCGCCGCTTTGGGCTTGAGCCGCAGTCCTGGAGAATCGGTATGGGCGCCGACAATGCGAAAACCGGCTTCGACGATCGACCGGCTTCCGGGCATGAACGCCACCATCGACGCACCGCCACGAACGACGTAATACCGCCCACCCGCCGCCAGTCGCCACCGCTCGCCTTCCTTGAGCCGGGTGAAGCCCTGCGCCAGCAGACGCGTCTCGGCGCTTGCCACGGCATGCCAGGGGCTGGGGCTGGCGTCGATAAAATCGATGAGCTGCAGGGCGGAGGTTTGGGAGCGGGCGATCATGGGTAGGGTGGGAGCAGTCAGTGGCAAAGGGAAGGAAGCATACAAGAAGAGCCATGCCAACGCATGCGCCTGAATCAAGGATAATTCGGGCATGCTGCGATTGACTGAACTCAGGTTGCCTCTCGATCATGCCGAAGGTGCGCTCCGCGAGGCCATTCTCGAGCGCCTTGGCATCGCGGCGCCTGAACTGCTCGGCTATACGATCTTTCGCCGTGGCTACGATGCGCGCAAGAAATCGCAGATCGTGCTGACCTACACCCTGGATGTCGAGGTGGCCGATCCGCAAGCTGTGCTGCAGCGACTGAGCGGCGATCGTCACTTCGGCCCGAGCCCGGACACGCGCTACCGTTTTGTCGTTGAACCGCCGTCGGTTCCGGCTCCGGACGACCAGAGACCGGTGGTGATCGGTGCGGGTCCCTGCGGTTTGTTTGCGGCGCTGATCCTGGCGCAGATGGGGCTGCGTCCGATTCTGCTGGAACGCGGCAAGGCCGTGCGCGAACGCACCAAAGATACCTGGGGCTTGTGGCGCAAGGGTGAATTGAATCCGGAATCGAATGTCCAGTTCGGCGAAGGCGGTGCCGGTACTTTTTCCGATGGCAAACTCCACAGCCAGATCAAGGACCCGCAACATCGTGCGCGCAAGGTGCTGACTGAATTCGTCCAGGCCGGTGCGCCGGCGGAAATCCTGTACGTCAGCAAGCCGCATATCGGCACCTTCCGTCTGGTGACCGTCGTGGAAAATTTGCGGAAGAGCATCGAAAAGCTGGGTGGAGAAATCTGCTGCAGCAGCCGGGTCGACGATCTGCTGGTGGAGAATGGCCAGGTACGGGGTGTGGCGCTGAGCGACGGTTCTCGCATCGCCACCCGGCATGTGGTGCTGGCGGTTGGACACAGCGCCCGGGATACTTTCGACATGCTCTATCGGCGTGGCATCCGCATCGAAGCCAAGCCCTTCTCGATCGGCTTGCGCATTGAGCATCCGCAATCGCTGGTCGACCATGCCCGCTTCGGCAAATATGCCGGTCACCCGCTGCTTGGCGCAGCCGACTACAAGCTGGTGCATCACTGCAGCAATGGCCGTTCCGTGTATAGCTTCTGCATGTGTCCGGGTGGCACGGTGGTGGCGGCGGCTTCGGAGCCGGGCGGCGTCGTCACCAACGGCATGAGCCAGTATTCGCGCAACGAGCGCAATGCCAACAGCGCCATGGTGGTGGGTATCACGCCCGACGATTATCCGGGACACCCTCTCGCCGGCATTGCTTTCCAGCGCCACTGGGAGGCCTCTGCCTTCGTGGCCGGCGGCAGCACCTACCAGGCGCCGGCGCAGCGTGTCGGCGATTTTCTCGCAGGTCGTGCCTCGACGGCACAGGGCGATGTTCTGCCCTCCTATACGCCCGGCGTCAATTGGACCGACCTGTCGACCTGCCTGCCGGATTACGTTACCAAGGCCTTGCGGGAAGCCATTCCCGCCTTCGATCGGCAGATCAGGGGCTTTGCCATGGCAGACGCCGTATTGACCGGCGTCGAGACCCGTACCTCCTCGCCTATCCGCATCGTGCGCGACGAGAACCTGCAAAGCCTCAATTGCCGCGGACTGTATCCGGCAGGCGAAGGCGCCGGTTATGCCGGTGGAATTCTGTCGGCGGCGGTGGACGGCATCAAGGCCGCTGAAGCAGTGGCCTTGAGCCTGGTCTAGGAATCAGGCGCTTCAACCCTGAGGCGTTGTGAGAGGTCTTGCTCTTGCAAGCCATACAGGATGTCGAGGAAATTCAGTTGCAGGCTGCCAGGACCTTTCGAGCGCTCGGCAGCTATCTCGCCCGCGATGCCCATGGTTGCCATCGCATGGACTGCCGCCATGAAGGGCGAAGGATTGATCGCGACGAAAGCACCGGCAATCGCGCTGGCGGTGCAACCCATGCCCGTCACCCGGGTCATCATGGAATGGCCGTTGGCAACCTTGGCGACTCGATCACCCGCGACGATCAGGTCCACAGCACCGCTGACGACGACAACGCATTCTGCCGACCTGGATAGGGTGCGGGCATCTTCCTCCACCTCATCCGGCGTGCACAGACTGTCGACGCCCTTGGTGGCCTGACCGGCATGCAGCAAGGCACGGATCTCCGAGGCGTTGCCGCGTATCACGACGGGCTTGATGGCTTCGATCAGTTTCTGCGCCGTGGTTGTTCGAAACTGTGTGGCGCCGCAGCCGACGGGATCCAGGACGACAGGAATCCCGCGCTGCCGGGCGGTCTTGCCCGCGGCCAGCATCGCCTCGACCCAGGGCGCGCTCAAGGTGCCGATGTTGATCACCAGTGAGCCTGCCAGGCCGGTCATTTCCGCCATTTCCTCGATGGCGTGGGCCATCACCGGTGAGGCGCCGATGGCCAGCAGGGCATTCGCCGTGGTGTTCATCACCACGTAATTGGTGATGTTGTGCACCAGCGGCGCTTCGGCGCGGATGCGTTGAATATCCTGCCAAACAGAGATGGGCTTCATGGGATGGCCGGGGGCGGCGTATTTTCCGTTTTGGGCAAGGCTCCCGGGAAATACATGGCGGTCAGTTGGTGGGAATGGATTGGTGAATCCACATTGTAGCCGCCGTAACGGCGCCAGTCGCGGATCGAGTAGACGTTGTCGGCAACCGTCAGAAAACCGATGGTTTCCCGGTCGCCGACCAGCACGCCCTGCACGCGCAATCCAAGTTCGCGCTTGATGGCATTGAGGCGCCCCGCAAGATCGGGCGTGACGCCGAATTCGCCGTCGGAGGCGATCAGCAGATCGGCGAGTTGCCAGCGCTGTTCTTCGAGCCGGGCAATGACCTTCTCGAGCGGGCCGCAGATATCCGTACCGCCGCCGAAAGTCTGGCCGAGGAATTGCGTGAGGCGCTCGATGCCCTGGCTATCGACAGCCATGTCCATCTCCACGATTTCTTCCGGCCCGCCGAAGGCAAAGACGAGACAGGGACGGCGTTGCGCATGTGCAGTACGCATGGCTTCGAGCACCGTGGCTTTCGCCACCGCTTCGGCGCCGCAACGCATCGAACCGGAGGTGTCGACGCAGACCAGGATCGGCCCCATTTCCGGTCGCTTGCCGGGTTGCTGGCTTGGCCGGGGACGTGAAACGACAGACTGGTGCAGGCGTGTTTCTTCCATGCAGTCGTCGTCCTCGTAGCTCAGCAGCGTGCGTTCGGCGCGGCGTGCGTGCCAGAGCAGGCGCAGGCGCGGGTGGCCGAGCAGCATGGTCTCGGCCGGCAGCATGCGCGCGATGCGGTTGGAGCGATGGATGCCGCGCGTTTCGCCGGGCATGTCGGGTACATGCACCGTGCGGGTTTCCAGGCGTTGGGCGATGGCTTCGTCAATGATCTCGACGGTTTCCATGTTTGACATATCCGGCTCTTCCGACTGGCGCGCGCGCCCCAGGCCGCGAATGATGCGCACCAGTTCCGGCAGGCGCTCGAGCAGGCGGCGGATGCGCAAGACTTCCTGCCATCCCGAGGAGCGCAGCAGGCCGCGCAACTGGTCCCAGCGCTGGATGTTGCCATCGTCGGGGAGCATGCCAAACACTTCAACCAGTTCGTCGATCTGGCCGCAGAGTTCGCGCCATTCATCGGCAAAGGCTTCGATCGCCATGCGCTCGGCTGCGTTTTTGCCGGCGCCGCGATCACGGTAATCGACGATGAAGTCGAGGTGGAACAGCAGGCTCAGCAGGACGGTGTCGGCAAGTTCCTCCTGGCCCATGCAGTAGCGCGCGAGTTCCAGAGAAGTCATGGCTTTGTAAAGGGCCTGGGCGATCGATGCTTGCGGCCAGGGCCAAGTGTCCGCATCGGGCAGGCGGCCGGCGAAGATTTCCGTGCGCAGGGCGAGCAGGGCGTCCAGCCTGGTCTCCAGATCGCCCTGGGAATGGATCAGTCCGCCCAGCCAGAGCCTGCGGCTCAGACGATCCAGCGTCGCCAGGCGGTTTTCTTCGGCTTCGAACAGCAGTGGCCGCAACGTTTGTTTGGTCACGCCGGATCGAGGGATTCGTGAAGGATCGGTTCGGGCGCCATGCCATTGTCTTCGGGCAGGCGCAGCAGACAGAGGAAGCCTTCGCGCGTCTTCTGGATGCGGGCAGCGAGTTGGGTGATGGCGGCATTCGTCTCGGCCAGGATGGCCGCGCCGCGACCGGTCAGGCGCGCGTCGAGCCACAGGCTGTGCGCTTGGTAGGCCGCCAGGCTGGCACGATGGTCCGCGATGTCCCTGGCATAGTGCGTGATGCGTTCCATCAATGCGTCGATCTGCCGGATGCGGGCGCCGATATGCGTCTCGCCGTAACGGCGCTTGCGGGTATAGGTCAGGCGCGGTGCAGCCGAGCCGCCCTTGGGATCGCCGATGCTTTGCGCCAGTTCGAGCGAAGAAAAATTGAGGCGCCCCGCTGCGTCGTAATCCAGATCGTTGGCTTCCCGCTCGAGCTTGAGCTGTATCTCGAAAGCGTCGACGATTCGCGTCAGGCGCTCGGGCGGACACACCTGATGCACGCCCAGCCGGGTGGCGAGCCAATCGGCGACGGCAGCCTGGCGGGGCGCGTCGGGTGCGGTGAGCCAGGGCAGCAACAGCAGGTCCCACAGCGCTGCGGCGGAGCGCCTTTCCGTTGCCGCCGCGATGCGCAACAGCCAGACGATTTTTACCCAGCGCCGATCGGATACATAGATTTTTTCGGCGGCGAAGTGCTGCCGCAGTTCGGCGAGCACGGTGACGAGCGCCGCAGGAATCGTTACCCTGGCAGCCCTTTGCGCCAGTTCGGCCAGATCGTTCTGATTCAGCGCCAGTTCGGGCGGAGGCGGCGTCCAGGTGCGCACTGCACCGGCTTCGAGCATCGCCGCAAAACCCGCTGTGCTGACTGTGTTCACCGGCAGGCGCATCAGGAAGCGATCCAGGAAGGCTTCGCCCACTTCGTCCTCCGGCACCTCGTTGGTGGCGCCGACGGCGCTGATCAGGGGGCAGCGCTGACGCCCGGTGCCGTTGTCGAATTCTCTTTCGTTGAGCAGGGTCAGCAGCGCGTTGAGTATGGCGCTGTTGGCCTTGAAGACTTCATCGATGAAGACGATCGAGGCATTGGGCAGGAAGCCGTCGGTATGCCGTTCGTAACGATCCTCTTCGAGCGCCTGGATCGATAGCGGGCCGAAAAGTTCTTCCGGCACGGAGAAGCGGGTCAGCAGGCGCTCGAAATAGCGCGCATCGCTGAATACGGTATGGAGGCGGCGCGCCAGCTCGCTTTTGGCGGTCCCCGGTGGTCCGATGAACAGCGTGTGCTCGCCTGCCAGGGCAGCCAGCAGGCAGAGCCGGACGCTTTGCCGGCGTTCAACGAGTCCCTGCTCCAGGGAGTCGACGATGGCCCGCAGTCTCGCGCCCAGAGCGGCCCGCGTGGATTTGTGTGGGGAATTCATCGGAACATATTAACGCGATTTGGTCTGCGGAGAATTCGCGAGCGCGTATGCATGAAGCAACAAAGATGAGCGTCTTGTGATTTATCGAGCGAAGCGAGCACATTCAGTCCCCCGCCCCGGGGCGGGGGCAGGGGGGTGGGGGGCACGGGAATGCCGCCAACTTTCATGATCGGTGGCGCAGCCAGCGCATCATGAAAGTTAAGGCTTGTTCACCCAGATTCCCGTACCGGTTCCAATGGTTTTGCCGGAGGTCGCAAAGTCGAGATAGTTCTTGCTTGCGGCATAATTACTCAGGGTTGTTCCGCCCAGTCCGTCCAGGTAGGGCGCATAGAAATACCACTTGCCGGTGGCATTGTCCCAGGTCCAGAGTGAAGTGAAATTGACGGGAATGGACTCGGCAGGCGGGGGAGTGGAACTGAGCGCCCGGTCGAAATCACGGGGCGACGGATTGCCTGCGACGGCGACCAGGCTCCATCCCGAGGGCAGATCCTGCAATGCGCTCGCAGTGACCGCCGTGCCGTCGGGCAGTTGCGCCGTGAATGCCTGTTTGGCATGAACCCAGAAGCCTTCTGCGCCATTGATCCTGGTCAGGACGTCATAACCCGCGGCTGCAGCGTGGACCGCGCCACCGTCGGCCGCAATCGGCGTGTAGAACGCCCACTTGCCGTCCGTGCTGTTCCATTTCCATACCGTCATGACATTCGCGGCATTGCCAAACAGGCTGGCTACCTCGAAGGCGGTGTTGACGCTGTTGCCCACCAGGTTCCAGCCGGCGGCGAGATTCAGTGTGGGACCGGCGGCCAGGGTCGTCACCGACAAGGGCGCCGAGACGGCCGAGCAATTGTTGGCCGCATCGCAAGCCGCCACGGTGAAGGTATATGCGGTTTCCGGCGTAGCCCCGGCAACGTTGATCCTGGGGGTGTTGGTCGTGGTCGCGCCGAGATAGGTTCCGCCAATGTATATCTTGTAGGAAGTCACCGCGAGGTTGTCCGTAGCCGCCGTCCAGGAAAGCAGGATTGCGCTGGCGCTCGTTGTTGCACTCAAGCTGGCGGGCACCGACGGCGCCTGGGTATCGGGGTTCTTGACCACGCTGTCCAGCATGACCAGGTTGGATCGCTGATAGGCACTCGTCGCGGCCTTGGGCGTGGCCAGGGGCAGTTCAGTGAATGGACTACCGGCATTGGCAATGGGCAAGGCCGCGATGGCGTCGACGACAGTCATGCTGGCGTCGGTGACCTGGCCGAAGACGGTGAATCCGCCGTTCTGGTTGTCCAGGTTGGCGGAATTGTTTCCCAGGTTGATGAACCACTGGTTGGTGGCGCTGTTCGGATCTCCGGGAGTTTTGGCCATGGCGATGGTGCCGCGCAGGTTGGAGCGTGTCGCGCTGTATTCGTTGGCAACCGGCGGATTGACAGTGATCACATTGACCGAATTGGTGGTGCTGTTCCAGGTGTAGCCGCCACCTTGCAGGACAAAACCGGGAACGCTGCGGTGAATGAAGGAATTGGTGTAGGCGCCGCTGTCGACGTACTTGAGGAAATTGGCCACGGTAAGCGGCGCTGCCTCATCGTAAAGCTGAATGTCGATGATCCCGAGCGTGGTCTGCAGCCTGACCGTTGTGGCCAGGCTGGCAGCAGGAATTCCCAGCGCAAGGATCAGCGCCAGGTTGAAACAGAGCTTGCGCAACATCATGTTTGATTCATTCAGCCGGAGTGGCCGACTACGGCAGCCGTGGCGATCAGTTCGTCGAGGATCGCCAGCGAAGCGCGACCGGAGCAGTTGAACGGATTCAGCGTGGCTTTCTTGGAATATTTGAGGAGCAGCGATGGATTGGCCTTGGCGATATTGACTTTCCCCATGGTCCAGTTGGCAAAGCGACGTTCGTCGATTTCCTCGTAAACCAGAATCCTGACATTCTGATGACGGTCATCGCGGACGATGGTGTTGAACAGTTCGCAGACTTCATCGCGCCCGCCCTCCAGCACCTGGACGAACAGGTCGTCGCTGAAGCACAGGATTCCGGTGATGCCTTGGTCCGGATTGTTCTTGCGCGATTGCTCCATGATGGAATCCACCATCGACGTGGTCGGCGCGGACGCGGGCCGGCTGGCATAAAGTAGGCGGACGAGCATGTTGACCTCAGTGGTTGAGATTGATGAGCGAGAGGAATTCGCGGCGCAGGGCGGAATTCTTGAGGAAGGAGCCGCGCATCACGCTGTTGATCATTTTGGTGTCGGTGTCCTTGACGCCGCGCCAGTGCATGCAGAAATGATCGGCCTCCATGACCACCGCGAGTCCGTCGGGACTGACCTTGTCCATCAGCAGTCCGGCCATTTGTGTGATCGCTTCTTCCTGGATCTGCGGCCGCGACATGATCCATTCGGCCAGCCGGGCATATTTCGACAGGCCGATCAGATTCGAATGTTCGTTGGGCATGAGTCCGATCCACAAGCGGCCGATGATCGGGCAGAAATGGTGGCTGCAGGCGCTGCGCACCGTGATCGGGCCGACGATCATCAACTCGTTGAGGTTTTCCGCGTTGGGAAATTCAGTGACCGGTGGCGCCGGCAGGTAGCGGCCGCGAAACACTTCGGTGAGATACATCTTGGCGACTCGCCGCGCGGTGTCCTGCGTATTGTGGTCGCTGTGGGTATCGATCACCAGGCTTTCCAGGACCCCTTCCATCTTGCCGGCAACTTCCTCAAGCAGCGCATCGATCTCGCCCTCCTTGATGAAGGCCGAGATATTGTCGTTGGCATGAAAGCGCTGTTTCGCCTTGAGCAGCCGAGCGCGTATCCGTGCCGATACCGGCAGGATCGAATTTTCGTCGCGATGTTCCGGATGACCTTTGTTGGGCATGGGTTTTTGGCGTGTCACTGGCGGACGCGATTATACGACACGCCAGCAAGCGCCCTGGGCCGACAAGCCCCAGGGCGCTTCCTGGATGACTCCTCCCGACCGAGCGGGGAGTCTGTAATGACGGGGCTACTTCTTGATCAGCGGGCAGGTGCCGTTTTCCATGGCCTGGAAGGCGTCATTGCCGGGAATGACCTGCTTGACGTGGAAATAGTCCCAGGGGTACTTGGACTCTTCCGGCTTTTTCACCTGCATCAGATACATGTCATGCACCATGCGACCATCAGCGCGAATACGGCCGTTCTTCGCGAAAAAGTCATTGACCGGGGTCGCCTTCATCCTGGTCATGACCGTCTGCGTGTCATCCGACCCACTGGCCTTGATGGCCTTCAGGTAATGGGTAATAGCTGAATAAACCCCCGCCTGAACCATGTTCGGCATGGCCTTGTGGCGTTCAAAGAAACGCTTCGACCAGGCGCGGGTTTCGTCGTTCATGTCCCAGTAGAACCCGTCGGTCAGATACATGCCCTGCGTCATCTTGAGTCCGAGACTATGCACGTCGTTGATGAACAGCAGCAGCGGTGCGACGATCTGCTTGTCGGTCAGGCCATATTCCCGCGCCGCCTTGATGGCGTTCTGGGTGTCCGAGCCGGCGTTCGCCAGGCCGATCACCTTGGCCTTCGAGCCCTGCGCCATGAGCATGTATGAGGAAAAATCACTGGCCGGGAATGGGTGCCGCACCGAACCCAGAACCTTGCCACCGGTGGCCTTGACGGCGTTGGTGGCGTCCTTTTCCATGTTGCTGCCGAAGGCATAGTCGGCCACCAGCAGGTACCAGGTGTCGCCCCCCATCTTCACCAGGGCCTTGGCCGAGCCCGCGGCCAAAGCGTAGGTGTCGTAGGTCCAATGGACATTCGTGTCGGTACAGTCCTGGTTGGTGAGCGATGCTGTGCCGCCGCCCGAGACCAGGGTGAGCTTGTTCTTTTCCTTGGCGACTTTGACGACAGCGATGGCGGCGGAACTCGTCGGCAGGTCAACGATGACATCCACCTTGTCCCGGTCGAACCATTCCCGCGCTTTGGCGGAAGCGATATCTGGCTTGTTCTGGTGATCGGTGGACACCACCTCGATCTTGAACCTGGGTTTCTCCCTGGCGATGAAATCTTCCATGGCCATGTTCGCGGCAACCACCGAGGCGCGCCCGGTCACATCGGAATAAGGGCCGGACATGTCATTCATGACGCCGATCTTGACCACGCCATCCGATATCTTTTCCTGCGCCAGTGAGCAGAAAGAAACCGGCAGGCACAAGGCCATCCCGACGAGCTTCAACAACTGTTTTGCTTTCATCATGCCATTCCCCTCATGTGTTTGCCCCTGTGAAAAATTATGGCACATTGACCCAGAAGCCGATACCCGGTCCCAGGCTCTGGTTTGCTGTGGTGAAGTTGAGATACCCGTTGCCGGAGATGAAGTCCGCAAGCGTAGTGCCTCCCTTCGCTTCCAGGCCTGGCGCGTAGAAATACCATTTCGACTGTGCAGCATTCCATACCCAGAGGGATTTGATGTTCGTCGGCACGACACCCGCCGCAGGCGGTGTTGCACTCAAATCCGTGTTGAAACTGCCCGGGGTTTCGGTCGTACCCGTGGATATCAGATGCCAGCCTGAACTCAAACCCTGGAAGGAAGAGGACGCGACCGCCGTGCCGGCAGGCAGCTGCGTATTGAATGCCGTGTTGGCCTTGACCCAGAAGCCGTCACCCCCGGCAATGCTCGACAGGACGGTGTAGCCTTTGCTTGAGGCGTAAGCAGTGAGTTCGGTACTGGACATCGAAGGCAGATAGACGGCCCAGTTGCTGTTCGCAGCCACCCATTTCCAGACCGAGGCGACCTTGGTGGAATCGCCGAAAGTGGTGGCGACGGTCATCGGTGTTTGCGTGCTATTGCCGAGCAGGTTCCAGCCGGCAGTCAGACTCAGGCTGGTGCTGGCCAGGGTCGTGGTCGTGGTGGTCGTGGTCGTTGTCGTAGTGGTCGACGTTGTCGTGGTGGCCAGCGTCCCCTTGCGGATCGTATGATTGCCGCGGTCAGTAACGTACATATTGCCACTGGCATCGAAGGCGACATCCTTGGGATCGTTGAAGCTTGCGGCAGTCCCCACGCCGTCGGCTGATCCCTGAGCGTGCGTCCCGGCGACGGTGGTGACGACTCCGGCCGGGGTAATCTTGCGGATCACCTGATTGTCGGTGTCGGCAAGGAAGACATTGCCGGCCGTATCAACGCCGATGCCTGACGGAAACTTGAACTGCGCTGCGGTGCCGGTGCCATCGGCATAGCCGGGACTGCCGGAACCCGCCAGGGTTGTCACGACACCCGCCGGAGTGACTTTTCTGACCGCGTGATTGCCATGGTCGCTGACATAGATGTTTCCCGACGAATCGATCGTCAAGTCGAACGGTACGCTGAAGCGCGCTGCCGTGCCGGTACCATCAACCAGGCCGGTAGCATTCGCGGTTCCCGCAAGCGTGGTCACCACGCCGGCTGCCGTGATCTTGCGGACCACGCCCGCAGATTCCAGCACAAACACATTCCCTGCGCTGTCCGTCGCCACACCATAGGGGCTGTAGAAGCGCGCCCCCGTCCCCGTTCCGTCCAGGGCACCCTCCATCCCCGCCGAGCCTGCCAGGGTCGTCACCACGCCGGCAGGCGTGATCTTGCGGATGGTACTGTTGCCGGTGTCGGCGACATACACCGTGCCGCTGCTGTCGGCCGCAATTCCCAGCGGCGCCTTGAACAGCGCAGCACTCCCGCTGCCATCGGTGCTGCCGAAGGTACCCGGGTTGCCCGCCAGGGTCGTGACGACGCCATCGGCCGTAATCTTGCGGATCGAATGATCGGAGGCATCCGCGACGTAGGCATTGCCGCTGCCGTCCACGGCGATGGCGTAGGGGTCTGCAAAGCGTGCGGCAGATCCCGTGCCATTGACGCTACTGCTTCGAGTGGCCAGGCCGGCCAGGGTTGACACCGTGCCGCCGGAAGTGATCTTGCGGATGGCGTTGTTGGAAGTGTCCGCCACATAGAGATTGTTGGCGCTATCCACGGCAACGGCAGAGGGTGCGTAAAACAGCGCGGCAGTCGATGCGCCGTCGGTACTGCCCGTACTTGGCGCCGTGCCTGCCACGAGAGAGAGAACGCCTGCAGCCGTAATCTTCCTGATGACATTGGCACCGTAATCGGCGACATAGACGTTGCCGCTGGCGTCCACCCCCAAACCACGCGGCGACCCGAACCCTCCATTGCTGCCGTCGTAAAAAGTCGTCACCAGGCCGCTCGGCGTAATTTTTCGGATGGCGCGATTAAAGGATTCCGCAAGATACAAATTGCCGCTGCTGTCGATGGCGATGCCTTGCGGGGAACTGAATCGCGCCGCAGTGCCTTGGCCATTGGTAAATCCCGATTCGCTGGCGCTACCGGCCAGGGTGGTGACCACACCCTCTTGCGTCACTTTGCGGACGGTGTTGTTCATGTAATCGGAGACATAGATATTGCCAGCGGAATCGAGCACGAGGCCATGCGGTTCACGGAACTTGGCCGCGCTGCCGGTGCCGTCCGTGCTGCCCATGCCGGAACCGCCGGCCAGAGTCGTTACGACGCCAGCGGCAGTGATCTTGCGGATCGCATTGTTGTTGGTGTCGGCCACATACACGTTGCCGTTGCTGTCCACCGCCACGCCGAAGGGCTCGACGAACTTGGCCGGGTTGGCAGAGGTCGTGCCCGAGGTACCGGCGACGCCTGCCAGCGTCGTCACCACGCCGGCGGCAGTCACCTTGCGGATGGTGTGGTTCGAACTGTCGGCCACATACACATTGCCGGCGCTGTCCACTGCTACGCCGCGCGGCGCGCTGAACTGAGCGGCGCTGCCGGTGCCATCGGCGCTAGTGACCAAGGTACCCGGGGTTCCGGCGAGCGTCGTGACTGTGAATTCCGAATCAGCACAGGCAGGGCTCGCGAACAGCGCGCACGCGAGCAGCGACGCTCCCAAGACTGTCAATCTCATTCCCATGGATTTTCTCCGAATTAATCAGCCGACCAGTTTCCTTGAAGTCTCAATTATGTCCATCTTGTTGTCAAGGAGTTGTGCTGGCCCAATACAAGATAAGACTAGATATTGTCCATTCTATAAATAGGGTATAGGATGGCCTTTACCCTAAGTTCTCCCCGTCTATCCAGGGGAGCCATCAAAAGCCTGCTGCCACAGCGTTACAAAGCATTTCCAACCGCTTTCGTTTCAATTGGTGACCTTAACCCGTATTACCCCCGGCACCTGTTCCAAGCTCCTCCAATCCACTTGTAGCACCCTGTTTCCCGCGTCGCTTGGGTTGTCGGTCATTCGAACAAGACGGGTGGACTGCGCAACAGGCTGAAGAAGAAATAACCGCAGCACTGAAAAAATTCAAAAAGATCCATCCATCTTAGGGAGACGGCCATGTCATTAGCGGGTTCGATCGTTGGCAGCTGGGAGGCGTCATCCCTCCCCGAGCTGAAGGTATTCAGTTTTCTCCAGGACGGCACCTACATGGGCGTGTCCACTACGACAGGTGGCTCAGGCTCCAATACAGATGGTACGCCCGGTATGGAGCGGGGCACCTACAGCCTCGATCTCAACACGGGCTACCTGACGATGACGATGCTGGTGGACACCAACGGACACTGGGGCGCCTCCGACAAGAATTCCATCGGAACCACGTACCTTGTTCCCGTCACCACGCTGACCAGCAGTTCCTTTATTGCCGGAGGACCGGGATCGGATCCCTTTACGCTCATTTCGTCTGCAACGAGCACCATCGTTGGAACCTGGTTTTTGTCAAAAAATGACTACCACGTCGCAATCACTTTCAAGTCGGATGGCACCTACATGCAGGCGGAAGATGGTCCCGTAGATGGCTCATCCGGGCACACGGGCATGGACAGCGGCACCTACACTTGGAACTCGTCGACCGGTGCACTGACATGCACAACCACGCTGGAAACAGATGGAGGATGGAGTCTTTTCAACGCCCAGGTTAACTCCGTGATAGTCAGTGGCGATAGCGCAATTCTGCATTCCCCGACCGAGGGAGACAATACATTCAGCCGCGTGATTGCGAGCAATAAGCCAGTAGCGGCCGCATCAAATACCGCCCCGAGTTTTGGCGCAGGTGGCAGCGGCAAAGTCACCACCGATTTTGGCGTCGGCGATTTTGGTGCCAGTGTTGCGCTGCAGAGTGACGGCAAAATCCTGCTTGCTGGTGCCATCGACGACGATTTTGCACTGCTGCGCTACAACGCCAACGGGAGCCTGGACACCAGCTTCGATGGCGACGGCAAGGTGACCACCGATATGGGTGGCAGCGATGCGGGCCATGCCATTGCATTACAGGCGGATGGCAAGATTCTGGTCGCAGGGGAAGTACATGCCATCGACAGTGATACCAATTATGGGGTGGTGCGCTACAACGCGGATGGAGGACTGGACGTCAGTTTTGCCGGTAGCGGCAAACTCGTCACCGATTTTAGTGGCAACCGGAACGGAAATAGCGAAAAGGCCAATAGTATTGTGCTGCAAGCCGACGGCAAGATTCTGGTCGCGGGCTCTCTAAGCACCTACATCAATGGTGTAAACGGTGGCGGTTTCACGCTGGCGCGCTATAACACCGATGGCAGTTTGGATACCAACTTTGGTAGCGGCGGCAAAGTGACCACCAGTTTTGGCGACGACGGCAATGGCTACAGCGTTGCTCTGCAGACCGATGGCAAAATCCTGGTCACTGGCAGCAGCTACATCGGTGGCGTAGATAGAAACGATTTTACGCTGGCGCGGTACAACACCGATGGCAGCCTGGACACGGGCTTCGATGGCGACGGCAAAGTGACCACCGATTTTGGCGGTGCCGAATACGGCATGAACGTCACGGTGCAGGCCGATGGCAAGATCCTGGTGGCGGGTACCAGTTTCATCGGCAGCAACAATTTTGCGTTGGCACGCTACAACACCGATGGGAGTCTGGATGCCAACTTCGATGGTGATGGGAAATTAACCACCGATTTGGGTGGCAGCGACCATGGGTTTGGCATCACGCTGCAGTCCGATGGCAAGATCCTGGTGGCGGGTGATGGTGGAAGCGGCACTGATATTGCGCTGGCGCGGTACAACACCGATGGCAACCTCGACACCAGCTTCGATGGTGATGGAAAACTCACCACCGATTTTGGCGGCACTGATGAAAGCTACAGCATCAGACTGCAGTCCGATGGCAAGATTCTTGTCGCCGGCACGCGTTCAGGTGCAACCGACAGAGACTTCGCATTGGCGCGCTACAACATTGACGGCAGCCTGGATACCAGTTTCGGCTCCGGTAGCAGCAATACCCTCGACGGTGCCCCCAGCTACAGCGAGAACAATTCTGCCGTTGTTCTCGACAACAGCGTGCAGGTTGTCGATGCGGAGCTGGCGGCAATAGGCAACTATGCCGGCGCCACGCTGACGTTGAGCCGCCATGGCGGCGCGAACGCCGAGGACAGCTACTCTGCAACAGGTAGCCTCGGCACCCTGACCCAGGGCGGCAATCTCGTCTATGGCGGCACCAGCATCGGCACGGTCAGCACCAACGCCAGCGGGACGCTGCTGCTGACCTTCAACAGCAATGCCACGCAAACGCTCGTCAACAACACCCTCAGCGCCATAGCCTACGCCAATAGCAGCGATACGCCGCCCGCCTCGGTG
>JBAYVV010000009.1:0-50044 GCA_041674465.1 Sterolibacterium sp. | reverse complement strand
TTTCAGCCGCCCAGCGATATTCTGCAATACACCGTGATTCCCTCCGGCATGTTTTCCGGGGACATTGTTCTTGTCGGCGCCACGCCATCCGGCAAACTCAACATATTGCTGGCCGACGCCATCGGCCATGGCTTGCCCGCGGCGTTCTCGCTGATGCCAATTGTTCCGGCTTTTCATGCCATGACAAAAAAGGGCTTCCCGCTCGAAGACATTCTCTACGAAATCAACCATACCCTGAAAAATGTCCTGCCTATCGGACAGTTTGTTGCGGCATCTGCGGCGGCTCTGGACTGGGATACCGGCATCTGCAAGATGTGGGTGGGAGGCAATCCGGGACTCATGCTGTTATCCGGATCCCACTTGCGCAACCTGCCATCGACCCACCTCGCACTGGGGATCACCGACGACCAGAACAAGGAAGAATTCGTCTGCGAACCGGTGCAGCTGCAGCAAGGCGATCGACTGATATTTGCGTCCGACGGACTCGTCGAAGCCTGGGATGACAATGTCAAGGACCAGGAAGGCGCACTTGAGGAATTCATCCTGGCCTGCCCGCCTGACGCAATATTCGACAAGGTGCTGACCGTATGGAAGCGCTATCACCAACATGACGATGCCTCGCTGGCCGTGCTGCATATGACAGGCAGACCAAACGACGAGAAACCCGCCGGGGAGACCATCGCAAAACCTGTCGAGCATGCCAGGATTGCACTTGACCTTAACGCCGGGCAGCTGGCCAAACCCGAAATTTTCAACATGATCCTGGATACTGCCCAGCAGATGGGCCTCGTCGACAAGACCGACAGCCAGTTTGGGGTGGTGTTCTCCGAACTGTTCAACAATGCCCTCGATCACGGCATTCTGGGTCTTTCATCCGAAACCAAGTACGCCGCCGCAGACGGTTTCGACAATTACATCCGCCTGAAGGAATCGCGACTGGCCTCCCTGGCGGAAGGACGCATGTCGGTGCAGATCGAAGCCACGGAATTTTCAGGGAAACCCGCGACACTGCTGCGCATCGTCGATTCCGGCCCTGGTTTCGATCAGACCTTGTTGCGTGTCGCTTCGGAATCGGCCGTGAAAGCCACTGCCGGACGCGGCTTCAATCTGGTTCAGGGTATCTGCCTGCAGGTGACTTACGCCGGAACAGGCAACGATGTCACAGCCTACGTTCCCAGGCCGGAATAATTCACTGCTGCAGGGTCAGCGCATGGAGTATCTCGTCATAGCGCGCTTCGATCTCCGCGAATTTCCCAGAAAATGCCGGCCATTCAATGCCCATCCTGGCACAGGCAAGATCGGACAAATCAGGTACCCGGTTGTTGGGAAGTTCACCCAGGTCCAGTGCATGACTTAGCACCTCGGCGACATGGATCAAATCACCCATTTCACCGAATTCTCCCTGCTCCGGATCGTGATGACCCAATATGCCTTCGGCAATTTCAGCGGGAAGACGCCAATTCTTCATGAGTTCGCCGCCAGCGACCGCGTGATCGAAGCCGAACACGGCATGCTCAGCGGCAATGATGGGTTCGTCCAGGCGCTGCCGGCGCATCAGCACTTCCTCGAAATGTTTCGGCGCCACGGCAAACAACAGCAATTGCCCAATATCGTGCAGCAGGCCTGCCGTAAAAGCCAACTCGGCGTTGAACTGATTGGACTCGGCGATGATGCGGGCGCAAGTTGCCACGCCTATGCTGTGGCGCCACAGCATGCGCGGGTCGAAATTGGCGGATTTCATATCGAACCGGTCGACCACGGCCGTGGCCAGGGTGATGCTGCGGATTTCTTCCAGCCCAAGCACCAGTATCGCTTCACGCATCGAGTCGACACGCGATGAAAGGCCAAACACGCTGGAATTCGCAACCGAGAGTATCCGCGCGACGATGGCGGGGTCGGTGTTGAGCAGGGTCACCAACTCATCCGCATTCGAAGTGTCATCATCCACACTGGTGATGATGTAATGGGCAACTTCAGGCAAAGTCGGCAAGGCCGACGCGCCGGAGAGCACTTGATCCAGTGTGGGAGGGGTCATTGCAGCTGCCAGGTACGAAATTGGCACATGGCTTTGAGCAATTCTGCTCGTGCCTCACTGCTTTCGCCGCGAAAAATATAGTTGAGCCGCTTTTCCTCGGTCGCGATATCTCTGGCAATCTCGGCCTGGTCGCGCTCATCGCTGACATTGACCCGGACACAGTGAATCGCTCGTCTGCGGATGCTGTCGATCATCGCATCGTCGAGCGTGCAATTGGCCGGCAACAACTCTTCGCCCTGGCGAACAAGTATCGGGGCGGCCGTCAGCATGCCCGGCTTGAGACGGCCTGGCGCCAGACAAATCGAGCGGTTCTTCATGCACTTCCCCCTGTTTTTTTCCGATTATAACCACGCATTTCCGGTTTCTTCACAAAGCTCAGGCCCGAATCCAAAACAAGGAAAGCATTGCTTTAGTCAGCCTGAGGCGGGCTGAGTGGGCGCCACTATGCTGCACAGCTGCGTTGTGATGTATAGTTTAGGCTTCATTCAACCACATCGGTCTTGGCATGTTTTTCGGACAGGCAGGGCAACCACCGGAACCGCTTTCCAGACATCGTATTTTCCATACGACAGATCTGGACGAAGCGCGTGACCTGGTCGCCAAGGTTTATGCCCCGCATGAGTTGTGCTATGCCGGCCAGCCCGGCAGCCAGCTCGATACCTCGATGAGCCATGTGGCGCTGGGAGAGATATCCCTGAATCGGTTGCGTTACGGCACCAGGGTGAATATCGATGTTGAATGTCTCGGAAGTTTTTTGCTGGTCATGATGCCGATCGCCGGCTCAGTGCAGATTCGCTGCGGCAATCAGCAAATTCGTTCTACACCCCAGCTGGCTTCGGTGATTTCACCAACGCTGCCGATGCAGGAGACGATCGAGGCCGATTGTGATCAGATCATGGTACGCATCGAGCGCGAGCTGTTGGAGCGCACCTGCGCCCAGCACCTCGGGCAGGAATTGCAGCAGCCGCTCCGCTTCGACCTGGGCATGGAGATGTTGGCCAATCCTGGCTGGAAATCTCTGATGTCCTATCTGATCGCAGAGGCCGATCACGGTTCAAGCTGTTTGCAGATCCCCCTGCTGCGTGCCCAACTTGAGCAGCTCGTGGCCACCACGCTGCTGCTCGGTCACGGACACAATTACCGCGAAGCGCTCTGTCAGCCAGTAAAAGCCATCGTTCCGAGCCACGTCAAGCGCGTCGAGGAATACATTTTCGAGCACGCCGCCGAACCACTGACCGTCGCCGGGCTTGCAGCCTATGCCAAAGTCAGCGCCAGCAGCCTGTACGCAGGCTTTCGCGATTTTCGCAATTCCAGCCCGATGGCCTACCTCAAGCATGTTCGGCTGCAGCGGGTGAACCAGGATCTGCACAATGCCGACCAGACCAGCGAAACGGTGGCCCAGATTGCCTTGCGCTGGGGTTTCCGCCACCTGGGTCACTTTGCCACTGACTACAAGAAAATGTTCGGCGAGTCGCCCTCCGATACGCTGCGCAAATAACAAGCTGCATGATCACGCTGTATCACTGCATCGATGCCCGCTCTTTCCGTCCTCTCTGGATGCTCGAAGAACTCGGCCTGCCTTATGAATTGAAAGTGCTGCCTTTCCCGCCACGGGTCAGGGACAAATCCTTCCTCGCCATCAACCCGCTGGGAACCATACCGGCATTCATCGACGGCGATACCCGCATGACCGAATCCGCCGCAATTTGCCAGTATCTGGCGGCACGCGCTGCGCCCACGCCACTCAACGTCGAACCCACGGAGCCGGGTTACGCCGCCTACCTCAACTATCTGCACTTTGGCGAAGCCACCCTGACTTTCCCGCAAACCCTGGTGCTGCGCTATGGGCGTTTCGAACCCGAAACGCGACGTTTGCCGCAAGTTGTCGAAGACTATAGCAAGTGGTTCCTGGCTCGCCTCAGAACCCTGGAGCCGTTGTTGACCGGTCAGGATTATCTCTGCGCGCAACGATTTACCGCGGCAGACATCTCGGTCGGTTATGCCTTGCTGCTGGCGCATGAGATCGGTCTGCAAAACCGCATGAATCCGGCCGTCCTCGCCTACTGGGAAAGACTCAATCAGCGCGATGGTTTCAAACGCGCCAAGCAGGCACAGGGACAGGCCGCCCTGGCGCAAGGTGTATCGACCCGGTTTGCGGCTTAGCCGGTAATCAGGACTGCACGAAAATCGTTGACGTTGGTTCGCGTCGGCCCCGTGATGAGCGAATCGCCGAGCACTCCGAAAAATTCGTGCGCATCGTTGCGTGCAAGACTGGCAACCGGCTGCATGCCCAGCGCCCTGGCGCGCGTCAGCGTATCGGGAGTGAGATAGGCACCGGCGATTTCTTCCACGCCGTCCACACCATCGGTATCACCGGCTAGGGCATATATCCCGGCTTGACCCTGCAGCGCAATGCCCATCGACAGGAGGAACTCGACATTGCGGCCACCGCGACCATCACCCTTGACCGTCACGCTGGTTTCTCCACTCGAGAGCAACACACAAGGCGGACAAAAAGGCTGTGAACGCGTGGCCACCTGCACGGCGATAGCCGCCATGACTGAACCGACATCCCGCGCCTCGCCTTCGATCGCATCACTCAGGATGTGCGCCTCAATACCATTCCGTCGTGCCATTTCGGCCGCTGCTTGCAGCGCCATTTGCGGCGTTGCGACCAGCCGCGTTTCGATCTGCGGCAGTTGCGCTGAGCCTGGTTTGATCGACTCGCCAGCACCGCTTTCCAGACACCGGCGAATTGGCGGCAGCATCTCGATGCGATAGCGCTGCAGGATGCCCATGGCATCACGGCAGGTGGTCGGGTCGGCAACTGTCGGACCCGACGCGATGTTGATCGGATCATCGCCGGGAACATCCGATATGATCAGGTTCAAGACGCGCGCCGGGCTGCAGGCTGCAGCAAGCCGGCCGCCCTTGATCGCCGACAGGTGGCGCCTGACGCAGTTGATCTCGGCAATCGTGGCGCCGCTTTTCAGCAGAACATTGCTGATCGCCTGCTTGTCTTTAAGAGTGAGGCCGTCTGCAGGCAAAGGCAACAACGCTGAACCACCACCGGAAATCAGGCACAGCACCAGATCGTCGGCGGTCAGCCCTGCGACCTGTTCGAGCATGCGTTGCGCAGCCACCATACCGGCGGCATCTGGCATGGGATGCCCGGATTCAACAATTTCGATCTGCCGGCACGGCACCGCATAACCGTAACGGGTGACCACGATACCTTCGAGCCGGCCCGGGTACGAACGCTCCGCTGCACTTGCCATGGCGGCCGAAGCCTTGCCTGCGCCGATGACGATCAGCCGCCCACGCGGCGGCTCCGGCAAATACGCGGGGAGACAAAGATCGGGCTGTGCCGCGGCCACTGCGGCATCAAACAATTGGCGCAGAAGCTGCCGAACGGCATCTTCCTTCATCATGCCGCTCCAGTCAGGTCACACTGGAGTTTCGGCAAAGCGGCGCGGGCATTGGCAGTGGTCACCAGCACCACTCTTTCCAGCGGCAGGCCGCGCAATTCAGCCAGTGACGCGGCAATCCCCGGCAATTCAGCGGGCTGGTTGCGTTTGCCTTCCAACCAGACTGGCGGGATATCAGGTGCGTCGGTTTCCAGAACGATAGCCTCCAGCGGCAAGGTGGCGGCCAATTCACGAATGCGCAAGGCCCGCGGGAAAGTCATGGCACCGCCGAAACCCATCTTGAAGCCAAGGCGGATGAATTCATCCGCTTGCTGGCGGCTGCCATTGAAGGCGTGGGCGATACCCCCCGGCACCCTGATGCGGCGCAATTGCTTGAGAACCGCATCGACAGCCCGACGCACATGCAAAATCACCGGCAGATCCAGTTCGCGCGCCAGTTGCAGTTGTTCAACAAAGAAGCTTTCCTGAAGCCGCTCGTCGCGCTGCTCGACATAAAAATCCAGACCGATTTCACCCACGGCAACTGCCGCATTGGTGCACAGCATCTCACGCAGGACAGATAAATCTTCCGTCCGCGAACGGCCCACGCACATCGGGTGAATGCCGAAGGCCGCTGCACAATCCGGGTTCTCGCGACAAACCGAGGCGACCGCGCCAAAGTTGGCCCGTTCGACGGCAGGCACGACGATTTTCAGGACGCTGGCCGCACAGGCCGCCGACAAGACCAGGGACCGGTCGGCATCAAACTCTCGTGCATCAATATGGCAATGGGTATCTATCAACATGACGATCCCCGCCACCAGGTCAATTCACTCGCGCTCTTCAATCCACGCCAACTGAATCGCTTCGAGTTTTTTCTCGCCGCAATGACGATCATCCTCCGCAAAACCGGGCAATGCCATCACCCAGCGCATCAGATCGACAAAATTGAGCCGATTTGGATCCACTTCCGGATGACGTTCCGCAAGCTGGATGGCAATCTCCAAGGTATCGGTCCACTTCAGTCCGGAGCCAGGCGTGCCGCTCATTTGCTGTGCCCTTCCTTCGCCATATTGATGGTGTATTTTGGAATCTCGATCACCAGCGCATCCCCCTTGACCATGGTCTGGCAAGAAAGGCGTGAATTCGGTTCCAGACCCCAGGCCTTGTCGAGCATGTCTTCTTCGGTTTCTTCTGCGTCATCCAGCGTATCAAAGCCCTCGCGGATCACCACGTGACAGGTGGTGCAGGCGCAAGACTTCTCGCAGGCATGTTCGATCTCGATGCCATTCTCGAGCAGCGTGTCGCACAACGACTTGCCCGGCTGTGCCTCGATCACGGCGCCTTCCGGGCAAAGTTCGACATGGGGCAGGACGATAATCTGGGTCATGTGAGTTCCGCTATGTTTTTGCCTGACAGGACGCGCTGCACGCTCTTGTTCATGCGCCGCGCGGCGAATTCCACCGTGGCCTGGTTAAGCGCCGACAAGGCCGAATCGATGGCGCGCCGGTCGTCGCCGATCAGAACCGTCTGCAACTTGGCGATGCAACTCTCGATATGCGCGCGTTCCAGGATGGACAGCAGTTGCGCGTCCTCGTGAAGTGCCGTCTGGGTCGCCTCAAGCAGGCGCTGCGCCTCGACCTGGGCTTCGCGCAAGGCGCGCCGGAAGGCATCCTCCGAGGCATGCAGAAAACTATCTCTGAGCATGCCGGTGATTTCGTCGTCACTGAGGCCATACGACGGCTTCACTTCGATGCGCGCTTCATGTCCGGTGGTCTGCTCGCGCGCTGTGACGGACAGCAGGCCGTCGGCATCAACCTGAAAAGTCACCCGAATCCGCGCCGCACCTGCCGCCATCGGCGGGATGCCACGCAATTCAAAGCGTGCCAGGGAGCGGCAATCGGATACCAGTTCGCGCTCGCCCTGCACCACCTGGATCGCCATCGCCGTCTGGCCATCCTTGAACGTTGTGAATTCCTGCGCACGGGCAATCGGAATGGTGGAATTGCGCGGGATGATCTTCTCTGTTAGTCCACCCATCATCTCCAGTCCCAGCGACAGAGGAATCACATCAAGGAGCAGCCAGTCGTCGCCTGTGGCGCGATTACCGGCCAGCAGGTTGGCCTGGGTCGCGGCGCCGAGCGCCACCACTTTGTCCGGATCGAGATTGTTGAGCGGATCCTGTTTGAAGAGTTCTCCGACGGCATGCTGGATCTGTGGCATGCGCGTGGAACCTCCAACCATCACCACGCCCTTTACGTCCTCCACGCTCAGGCCGGCATCACGCAATGCCTTCTTGGTCGGCTGGAGTGTTTTCTGAACAAGATTCTGGGTAATGGCCGAGAATATGGCGGTAGTCAATTTGACATCGACATACTCACCGCTGCCCAGTTTAACCGTGATCGGCGCCTCGCCGTGGTAGGTGAGATATTCTTTGGCTTCGCGCGCACGCATCAGCAACAGGCGTGCATCGGAATGGGAAAGCGGCGCCAGTTTGGCCTCCTCAATGATCCAGCAGAACACGCGCTGATCGAAATCGTCGCCACCCAGGGCCGAATCACCGCCAGTGGCGAGCACCTCGAAGATGCCCTTGGAAAGCTTGAGTATCGAAATGTCAAAAGTGCCGCCGCCCAGGTCATACACCGCATAGATGCCTTCGGCGGAATTATCCAGGCCGTAGGCAATGGCGGCTGCCGTGGGTTCGTTGAGCAGACGCAAAACATTCAGGCCAGCCAGACGGGCGGCATCCTTGGTCGCCTGACGCTGGGCATCGTCGAAATAGGCCGGCACGGTGATCACCGCACCAGTTAATTGCCCACCCAGAGAAATCTCGGCGCGCTCACGCAGGACTTTGAGAATCTCCGCCGAAATCTCGACAGGTGTTTTAACGCCGGCGGCGGTACGCAACCGGACCATGCCTTCCGTATCGAGGAAATCGTAGGGCATGCTCTCGATGTGAGCGATGTCCTTGAGGCCTCGTCCCATGAAGCGTTTCACAGAGACCACGGTGTTCTTCGGATCGACCGATTGCTGCGCTTGCGCATCGTAACCGATCGATTGAACGCCCTGCGTCGAGTAATGCACGATGGAAGGCAGCAGGGTGCGACCCAGTTCGTCGCTCAGGACGACGGACATGCCGCTCCTCACCGTTGCCACCAGCGAGTTGGTTGTGCCCAGGTCGATGCCCACTGCCAGACGATGCTGGTGCGGCGCGGCGGACTCGCCGGGTTCTGCAATTTGTAGTAGTGCCATGCTGTTTCGGTTATTCCCTAGGCTTCCAATTCGACCAGTGCATCATCGATTTCCTGCAGCAACTTTTCCTGAAACATCATCTGTCGCACGGTCGCTGCGGCAGCCTGGTAATCAGGCTTCAGATCCAGGTGCAGTTTCAGGCGCTCGAATTGCTCGGTAATTTCCTTCTTGATGCGCCGGTGCAGATCCTCCATCGCCTGGCTGTCCCCTGCTGAACGCACTTCTTCGACCGTCTCACGCCATTCCATCTGCTTCATGAGAAACTCCGGCGGCATTGCCGTATTGCGTTCCAGTTGCACATCGACGCCCACCAGATGAAGCAGATATTGCGCCCTGCTGAGCGGCTGGCGCAAAGTCTGGTAAGCCTCATTGGCATGGGTTGACCATTGCATGGCCAAACGCTGTTCGGCATCGCTCAAGTGAACATGTTTGTCAGGATGGACTTGGGTCAGTAACTCGCGGTACAGGCGGTCCAGTTCTGCCATATCCAGGCCGAAGCGGCGTGGCAGACCGAACAGGGTGAAATGATCTTGGCTAAAGTCGCTCGGCATATCGAAGCGAACAAGGAACGATGTAAGACTCGTTCCTCTGTTCGGGCTGACGGATCAGACGTTAAAACTCTCCCCGCAACCGCATGCGTCCTTGATGTTCGGGTTGTTGAACTTGAAGCCTTCGTTGAGACCCTCGCGAGCGTAATCGAGCTCGGTACCGTCGATGTAGGGAATGCTCTTGGGATCGACCAGCACCTTGACACCGTGACTCTCGAAAATCAGGTCTTCCGGATTTGCGGCATCGACGAATTCAAGCTTGTATGCCATACCGGAACATCCCGAGGTACGCACGCCAAAGCGCAAACCGATACCTTTGCCGCGCTTGGCCAAAAAAGCGGCGACATGCTTGGCCGCCTTCTCAGTCAGTGTGATCATCGCCATGTTCAGGCTCCGTGCTTGTGTTTGTAATCCGCCACTGCCGCCTTGATCGCATCCTCGGCCAGAATCGAGCAATGTATTTTTACCGGCGGCAGCGCCAGTTCCTCGGCAATATGGGTGTTCTTGATATCCAGCGCCTGATCGAGGGTCTTGCCTTTGACCCATTCGGTGACCAGCGAGGACGAAGCGATCGCCGACCCGCATCCGTAAGTCTTGAACTTGGCGTCCTCGATGACGCCATCCTTGCCGACCTTGATTTGCAGCTTCATGACGTCGCCGCAGGCAGGTGCACCGACCATGCCGGTACCGACATCGCTGTCTTCCTTGCCGAAAGCGCCGACATTACGGGGATTCTCGTAATGGTCGAGGACTTTTTCGCTGTATGCCATTTGTATTCTCCTAGTGTGCGGCCCACTGAACCGTGTTCAGATCGACGCCGTCCTGAAACATTTCCCACAGCGGCGACAGTTCGCGCAACTTGGCGATTTTCGCATGCAGGAGCTTGATGGTGAAATCGATTTCCTCGTCTGTCGTGAAACGTCCCAGGGTAAAACGGATCGAACTGTGCGCCAGTTCGTCGGAGCGACCCAATGCGCGTAGCACGTAGGAGGGCTCGAGGCTGGCGGAAGTACAGGCCGAACCCGAGGATACGGCAATCTCCTTGATCGCCATGATGAGCGACTCACCCTCGACAAAATTGAAGCTGATATTCAAGTTGTGCGGCACGCGCTGGTCGACGTCGCCATTCACGTAAGTCTCGGGAATATCGGTGAGTCCCTTGAGCAGCTTGTCGCGCAATTTGCCGATGCGCGCATTCTCGCTCGCCATTTCCTCGCGGGCGATGCGGAAGGCTTCGCCCATACCGACGATCTGATGCGTCGCCAGCGTACCCGAGCGCAAGCCGCGTTCATGACCACCACCGTGCATCTGCGCCTCGAGCCGGATGCGCGGCTTGCGGCGCACGTAGAGGGCACCGATGCCCTTGGGGCCATAGGTCTTGTGCGCTGAAAAGGACATCAGGTCCACCTTGAGCCGCGCCAGGTCGAGCGGCATCTTGCCGGTGGCCTGGGCCGAATCCACATGGAAAATGATGCCTTTTTCGCGGCACAGCTCGCCGATCTCGGCGATCGGCTGGATCACGCCAATTTCATTATTCACTGCCATGACTGAAACCAGGATGGTGTCAGGGCGCAGCGCCGCTTTCAATTGGTCGAGCGTGATCAAGCCGTTTTCCTGCGGCTCCAGGTAGCTGGCTTCAAAACCCTGACGCTCCAACTCGCGCATCGTGTCGATCACCGCCTTGTGCTCGGTGGAAACGGTGATCAGATGCTTGCCCTTGCCGGAGTAGAAATGCGCCGCACCTTTGATGGCGAGATTGTTGGACTCGGTCGCGCCGGAAGTCCAGATGATCTCTTTCGGGTCTGCCCCCACCAGAGCAGCCACTTGCTCGCGAGCTTCCTCGACCGCTGCTTCGGCTTCCCAGCCAAAGGCATGCGAGCGGCTGGCGGGATTGCCGAATTTTTCCGTGAGATAGGGGATCATTTTTTCGGCCACGCGCGGATCTACAGGAGTCGTCGCCGAATAATCGAGATAGATTGGAAACTTAAGCATTTTGCAACTCCAGATTGAATCGTAATTTTTTAGCCGGCCAGTGCCGTCAAGCGCCGCAATTTAAAGGCAGTATCACCAAGAACCCGCAGGAACTCGGTGACTTGCTCCACCGTGTTCTCCCTGCCCAGGCTGATGCGCACCGCACCGCGCGCCACTTCGTCGGCAACCGACATCGCCCGCAAGACATGGGATGGCTCGGGTTGGGCACTGGAGCAGGCGGAACCACTGGCAACCGCGTAACCGGCACGATCGAGTTTACCCACCAGAGTTTCGCCGTCGATGTCCGGCAGGGCAAAATACACCGTATTGGGCAGGCGCTCCGCCATTTGCGCGAAAATGATTGCGCCGTGAGCTGCGAGGCCATTTTCGAGTTGCCCACGCAATTCCAGCGCTGCCGCACTTTCATGCGCCCAATTTGCACTGCTCAATTCGCAGGCACGGCCGAATCCCACGATTGCAGCCACATTCTCAGTTCCGGAACGCAGCCCGCGCTCATGACCGCCACCGGCGATCAACGGCCGCAAATCAAGGCGCTTGTCCAGCACCAGCGCGCCGGCGCCTTTTGGTCCGCGTATCTTGTGGGCCGTGATGCTCATGGCATGAACACCCGCAGCATTCAGCTCGCGAAAGTTCACCGCCACTTTTCCCGGCGCCTGCACGGCGTCGGTATGGAACCAGCAACCCGTGGCCTTTGCCTGTTGTGCCAGTGAAACAATATCCTGCAAGACGCCCGTCTCATTGTTGGCGAACATCACCGATACCAGACGAGGTCTGCAGGACAGCGTTTTCGCGAAATCTTCCCCGCGCACCCTGCCGGATGGATCGACCGGAACCTCGTGCATTTGCCAGCCCTGGCGGGCCAGTTCCCGGGCGGGTTCGCGCACGCTTGGATGCTCGACTGCCGATATCGCCAGATTCAGCGGTGTTGGTCCGGGCCTGATCGCGGCTGCCGCACCCTTGAGGAACAGATTGCTCGCCTCGCTGCCGCCACTGGTAAACACCACTTCGGTTGGATCGGCACCGACAGCAGCCGCCACCTGCTGGCGTGCCTCATCAATCGCCTGGCGCGCCTTGCGACCGTATTCGTGTCGGCTGGAGGCGTTGCCATAACCTGTCTGATCATCCAGATACGGCAACATCGCTTGCAGCACCCGGGTATCGAGGGGTGTCGTCGCGTTGTAGTCGAAATAGACGGGCGCAAACATGAGAGCTTTGGTTCAGACCGCCGCGACAGAGATGGTTCGGCGCGGTTTGCGTTGCTGGATGCGCTGCTCGCGTTCCCGCTTGAGTTCGGAAGTACCGATCTTGCTGCGCTGCTGTTCGACCAACTCGGACAGCGTCACGGAACTCAGATAGTCGAGCATGCGATTGGTCAGCGTCGACCATAACTGGTGGGTCATGCAAGGCTCTTCATCCAGGCAATTGGCCTTGCCGTTGCAGAGCGTGGCATCAAGCGGTTCATCCACGGCACGGATAATGTCGGCCACGGAAATCTCCAGGGCAGGTTTGGCCAGGCAATACCCGCCACCGGGACCGCGCACGCTGGAAACCAGGGCGTAGCGCCGCAACTTGCCAAACAGTTGTTCGAGGTAGGACAAGGATATTTTCTGGCGATCGCTGATTCCGGCCAGCGCAACCGGCCCGTCATCCTGGCGCAGCGCCAGATCAATCATCGCAGTCACCGCAAAACGCCCTTTAGTGGTCAGCTTCATAATTCACCTCATTTCATTAGGAAAATCATCGAACCCAATGTTCAGAAATTGGGTATGGCGACTATACTAATCCCGATTAATTTAGTCAACTATCTTGCCCAAATAATTTGGATCGAATTTGTCAGCCGTGGCGACCTGGTCTTCCAGCGGAACGCCGGCCTTTTCAAGCAATTCAAGCAGATGCTCTATCCTGCGGTCGGTTTCCACGGCATGGTCGAGCAAGCCATGGATAGCCTTGGCGACCGGATCGTCTTCGGCGCGCGTGACGGCGTAGGCGGAAAACCCCATCTTTTCGGCCTTCTCTTCGCGAAACTGGTCACGCTCCGAGGTGATGATGCGCGCCGGAATACCCACTGCCGTTGCACCCGGCGGCACATCCCGAACCACCACTGCATTCGAGCCGACCCTGGCGCCCTCGCCGACAGTCAACGGACCCAGCACCTTGGCGCCGGCGCCGATGACAACACCCCGCTGCAGAGTCGGATGGCGTTTCCCCTTGCTCCATGACGTCCCCCCCAGGGTGACGCCATGATAAAGCGTGCAGTCGTCGTGGATTTCGGCGGTTTCACCAATCACCACTCCCATGCCGTGATCAATGAAAAACCGTCGTCCTATGGTCGCACCAGGATGAATTTCGATGCCGGTCACCCATCGCCCGCAATGCGATAGCCAGCGCGCCAGCCAGCGCAGGCGCATACCCCACAGCCAGTGGGACAACCGGTGCAACTGCAGTGCGTGCAACCCGGGATAACAAGTCAGCACCTCCCAGGCCGAGCGGGCGGCGGGATCGCGTTCAAAGACACAGTCGATGTCTTCGCGCAGACGCTTAAACATGGGTCAAGTCCATAAGTGATGTCCAGTACCCCAGCACCAGATACGGACACCAGTGCCCGTATCTGGTGCTGGGGTGCTGAAATATAAATATCCCTGTGCTAGGGGTCAACTTTTCTTGGATTCGGTGCAAGTGTTGCTGAGCGACGCAGTTTGGGCTTTTCCAGGGTTGTCAGCAACCCGCGCAGGATGCTGACCTCCTCATGCTCCAAACGCGCCCGTCCGAACAGGCGACGCAATCTGGGCAGCAAGCGTTTGGGCTGGGACGGATCGAGGAAGCCGCTGCTGATGGCTACACGCTCCAGATGGGCATGAAAACCCTCGACCTCATCTGCCGTTGCGAGCACGGCAGCGCCGCTGGGGGCCGTTCCTTGCGATCCGGCTGCCAGGCGCAGTTCGTAGCACATCAGCTGGACGGCAGCGCCCAGATTGAGCGAGGAATATTCGGGATTGGCCGGAATCATGATGGGGAAATGGCACAAAGCCAGCTCTTCATTGGAAAGGCCGGAGGTTTCATTGCCAAACACCAGCGCAACCTCTGCTGCTGCATGAGCGCCTTGGCGAACTTCCGCCAGCAATTCGGCTGCGCCATCGTGTGCCCAGCGAAACGGCGCAGCCAGATCGCGTCTGCGTGCGCTCAGGCCGGCAACAAGGACCGTGCCCCGCAACGCCTCCTGTAACGTGGCGCAAACAAAAGCCTTAGCCAGCACATCGGCGGCCCCGGAGGCACGCGCCTCGGCTTCAGGGTGGGGAAACAGCTTGGGATCAACCAGTGTGAGTTTGGTCAAACCCATGGTCTTCATGGCACGTGCCGCTGCGCCGATATTGCCGGGATGGCTGGTTCTGGAAAGAACAATTCTGATGTGCTCAAGCGGTGAAGGGCTGTTCATACTAAAATTCCTACTTTGCCGAACGGCCCAAACCTTTTCCAGGCACTGGCCCGCGGCTGATCACCAGCGGAACCTCCCATGCATCCCATGCTCATCACTGCCGTCAAGGCGGCCCGACGTGCCGGCCAGATCATCAGCCGCGCCAGTCTGGACATTTCCCAACTGCAAGTCAGCGCAAAACAGCAAAGTGATTATGTCACCGAGGTAGATAAACTGGCCGAAAGCGCGATCATAGAGGTTTTACGTGAAGCCTATCCGAGCCACGCAATTTTAGCAGAAGAGTCAGGCAGTTCCGGCGAATCGGAGTATCAATGGATCATCGATCCGCTGGATGGCACGACCAATTTCATCCACGGCTTCCCGCAGTATGCGGTCTCGATCGGTTTGGCACACAAAGGTGTTCTGACCCACGCGGTGATCTTCGATACCAACCGCAATGAGCTGTTTACCGGTAGCAAGGGTGGCGGTGCCTTTCTCAACGAAAAACGCTTGCGTGTCTCGAAACGCAGCAAGCTCGACGAAGCGCTGATCGGCACCGGTTTCCCCTACCGCAGTTTCGACCATATCGACGCCTACTTGGCGATTTTCCGCGACCTAACCCAGAAAACCTCTGGCTTGCGTCGCCCCGGCGCCGCTTCGCTCGATCTCGCCTATGTCGCCTGCGGTCGTCTTGATGGCTTCTGGGAATTCGGACTGAGCCCCTGGGACATGGCCGCCGGGGTGCTCCTGATCACCGAAGCAGGTGGACTGGTGGGAGATCTCAACGGAGAACATGACTACATGCAATCCGGCAACATCGTCGCCGGCAATCCGAAAGTATTCTCCCAATTGCTGCAAATCATGACGCCGCACCTGACCTCCAGGCTCAAAGGGTGAAACTCAGCGGTTCCTCGTCCATCAAAGCAATCTGCTCACGCAACTCGAGTATCCGATCTTGCCAGTAACGCACCGTATTGAACCAGGGGAAAGCTTGTGGAAATGCCGGGTCGTCCCAGCGCCGCGCCAGCCACGCGGCGTAATGGATCAGGCGCAGCGTGCGCAAAGCCTCGAGCAGATGCAGCTGGCGCGGATTGAAGTCGAAAAAGCGGCGATACCCCGACAGCAACTCCGTCAACTGCTGCTGCATTTCATCCCGTTCGCCAGACAGGAGCATCCACAGATCCTGCACCGCCGGCCCCATGCGACTGTCGTCGAAATCAACAAAATGCGGACCAGGCGCATCGCCGTCGACCGTCCACAACACGTTGCCGCCATGACAATCTCCGTGCAGCCTCAGGTTGGCGACCTTGCCTGCCCGCTCGAAACAGCGCCGCACACCCGCCAGAGCCTGGGTCACCACGCTCCGCCAGACATCGAGCAACTCCTCGGGAACGAAATCGTGAGCCAGCAGATAGTCGCACGGCTCTTCGCCGAAGCTGGCAATGTCGAGGACCGGACGGGAAACATATGCCCGCAAACTGCCAATCGCATGGATGCGGCCGAGGAAACGCCCCATCCAGCCCAGCGTTTCGGCATTGCCCAATTCCGGCGCCCGTCCTCCCCGCTTGGGAAACACCGCGAAACGGTGCCCGGCATGGACGTGCAAGGTCTTGTCGTTGATGCGCAACGGCGCCACCACGGGCAGTTCCTGCAGGGCCAACTCCTCGACAAAGGTGTGCTCTTCAAGTATCGCCGCATCGGACCAGCGTCCGGCACGATAAAATTTAGCCACCAGCATCGGCCCGGACTCCAGGCCGAGCAGATACACCCGGTTTTCGTAACTGTTCAAGGCCAGCAACCGACCGTCAGCGCGATATTCCGGGCAGCCCAGACTGTCGAGCGCATTCAGGACGCAGTCCGGCGTCAGCGAGGCATAAGGGGTTCCGATCAGTGAATTCATGCCGGCATTGTAGGGGCGAAGCAGTCCGGGGTCACGCAAGGAAAATTTCAGGTCACAGGTAATGGCAAAACAGATTTACAATGAATCCTCATTCCGAGTCCTCAAAGGACTCGAACCGGTCCGCGAACGTCCCGGGATGTACACGGATACCAGTTCGCCAACCCACATTCTGCAGGAGGTCATCGACAACTCGGCGGACGAGGCCCTGGCGGGATATGCCAAGAACATCCATGTCCTGCTCCACCAGGATGGTTCGGCTTCCGTCACCGACGATGGGCGCGGCATCCCGATCGGTCTGCACCCGGAAGAACAGATTCCCGTGGTGATTCTGGCTTTCAATCGACTCCACGCTGGCGGCAAATTCGACAAACGCGAAGGCAACAGTGCCTATGCCTTTTCCGGTGGTCTGCATGGCGTCGGCGTTGCCGTGACCAACGCCCTGTCCTTGCGGGTTGACGTCGAAGTGCGGCGCGAAGGGAAAATCCATCACGTCGCATTCAGCCAGGGTGGCGAACAGGTATCCACCATCGAGATTCTCGGAGAATCCAGAAAAGTCACCGGAACGCGCGTCAGACTGTGGCCCAACCCGAAGTATTTCGATACGCCAAAGTTCAATCTGGCCACGCTGGAACGCGTATTGCGCTCCAAGGCTGTGCTGCTGCCCGGCGTCTCAGTCAGGCTGGACATCGAACAAGCCGATGAGACCGTCATCAGCAAGACCTGGAGTTATCCGGATGGAATACCCGGTTACTTGGCCGATCTTGCCGGTGACAGCGAACCCATCGCACCGATGTTTGCCGGCGAAAAATACGCCGAGGAAGATGGCGATTACGCCATTGGCGAAGGGGCATGCTGGGCGCTGGCCTGGTATCCCGATGCCGTGCCGAGCGAATCCTACGTCAACCTGATCCCCACGCCGTTGGGCGGAACGCACGAATCCGGCTTGCGCGCCGGTGTGTTCGAGGCCGTCAAATCCTTTGTCGACCATCATGCCCTGCTGCCGCGCGGTGTGAAAATGCAGCAGGAGGATGTCTGTGGTCGCATGGCCTTCATTCTCTCGGTCAGGCTGCTCGACCCCCAGTTTCAGGGCCAGATCAAGGAAAAATTGAACAGCCGGGAAGCTGTCAAGCTGGTCTCAAGCATCGTGCGCGATCTGCTGGAGAGCTGGCTCAACAGCCATATCGAACATGGCAAGCTGATTGCCGAAGTCGCCATCCGGCAAGCCCTGGCACGACAGAAATCGGCGCAGAAGGTCGAGAAGCGCAAGTCGTCGGGTGTGGCGGTGCTGCCGGGAAAACTCTCGGACTGCGAATCAGAGGACATCGCCGTCAATGAATTGTTCCTGGTGGAAGGTGACAGCGCCGGCGGTTCGGCCAAGCAGGGAAGAGACCGAGAAACCCAGGCCATCCTGCCCTTGCGTGGCAAAGTACAAAACTCATTCGAGATTGATGCCGGCCAACTCTATGCCAATCGTGAAATCCACGACATCGCCGTAGCGCTGGGCGTGGAGCCACATGTTCCGGAAGCGGACGGCAACATGCTGGCCAACCTGCGCTACGGCAAGATCATCATCATGGCCGATGCCGACGTCGATGGCAGCCATATCCAGACCCTGTTGCTGACCCTGTTCTACCGGCATTTCCCGCTCCTGATCGCGCGTGGGCACATCTGGATCGCCCAGCCACCGCTGTATCGCATCGACGTTCCTGCCCAGGGCAAGGGCAAGCCGGCACGGCGCCTGTATGCACTCGACGAGGGCGAACTCGAGGCTATCCGGGAGCGCCTCACCAAGGAGAAGGTCCGTCCGGAGCAGATCGAAATCGGGCGCTTCAAAGGGCTGGGCGAAATGAATCCGCAACAGTTGCGGGAAACCTCGATGGATCCCGTCACACGCAGGATGTTGCGCGTGTCCATGCGGCCCGGGGCGGAACAGGAAACCCGAGACATGTTCACCTTGCTGATGGCCAAGGGCGAATCAGGCGGGCGACGCGAATGGATGGAGCGGGAAGGCAACAAAGTGGAGGCTGATCTATGAACAGGGTAGTGAATAGTATTACTAGAAAGATACCTTATCCTATGGTAGGATGATTCATCTGGCGATGTTTTTGCCGTCGAGTAGCAAGTTTGTGAAACAAACGAGTAGCGGGGTTGGGTTTTCAGGGGAGCACGAGGGGAAAATGGTCGTTGTGGCCGTGAAGGGGAAGGTCGATCCAGCCGAACTGGAGCGGTATCGCACCCTCGCCTGCGAGGATGTCCTTCCAAAGATCAGCGACCACGTCAAAGCCGATCCATCCTTCATCCCTATCCGCGACAGTCACACCCACCGCTGGCATCTGCGGGCAAGCGGGAGGGAATTCGAACTTCTCAGCACCGGCCCGAAGTTCTACGACACCCGCGCAAAGCGTGGTGGTGGCGGCGCAATTGACCTGGTGATGCATCTACGCGGTCTAGACTTCAAACAGGCCGTGGCGTGGCTCAGAGAGTCCCTGTGAGGTACGTCCTTGCCACCGACAAGCTTGTAGTCGCCGGGCGCTCCTACCAAGGGTTTCCATTGCTCATCAACAACGGCGGGGATGCGATGCAGCCCGCGCAAACCTTCCTTTGGGATGTGATCGGGAAAGGCGGAAGGGTGGACAGCCCCAAGACATGGGATGTCTACGGCAGGGCGATGTACGACTTCTTCGCCTACGTCTATGCAAACAAGCTAGACTGGAAGAATCCCGCCGCGCAGGGGATGCCGGGCGCCATCGAAGCCTACCGGGATTGGTCCAAAGGTACTGTTGGACTGGAAAACAGCACCATCAACAATCGGCTCCGCATCTTAGTTCGCTTTTACGAATGGGCAGTGCGCAAGGGGCATATCGACCATGTTCCCTTTAATCGCGTCATCGTCCAGACCAACCGCCAACCCGGCTTCCTCGCCCATGTCGATGCGACGGGCGGAAAGCTGGAGACGCCGGAAATCCTGCTGCAGCAGAAGGCCCATTCCATCAAGATTCTGACCAAGGAGCAAGTGCCGCTCTGCTATAACGCACTGCCCAACCTCACCCACCGGCTGATGTTCGAGCTGATGGTGCGTACCGGACTGCGCCAGATCGAGTGCCGCACATGGCCGGAGAAGTACGTCTTTGATCCGAGTCGCCGCAAGGATCTCAAACCCGGCCAGAAAATTCGCATGCACATTGATCCCAAGTATATGGAGATCAAAAACAGTAAACCGCGCGACATCGACATGCCCTACAGCCTGATGGAGGACCTGTGGGCCTACAGCGTCAGACACCGGCAGAAGCGCGAGCGCAACAACCGCAAGGGCGAGAAATTCCCGACGCTGTTCCTCACCGAAAATGGTACCCCCTATACCAAGGACGCGATGACGGCCATCTTCGCCGCGTTCTCGAAGCGGGTCGGCTTTCACATTACCGCCCACATGCTGCGGCACACCTACGCCACCTACCTACTTTGGAGCCTCAGAAAGAGCAAGACCTTCGAAGGCGAACCGCTCCTGTATGTGCGGGATCGGTTAGGGCATAGCGATGTCTCGACCACGGCCATCTACCTGCACCTGATCAACTCGCTGGAAGGGCATCTGGTCCTTGCGCACGAGGACGAACTGGATAAGCTGTTCGAGTCCAAGGAGCCTCAACACCCATGAAAACCCGCAAGCACTTCGATGGCGACACACCGCAAAACGTCTCAACCGACCCGGTCCACGAGGACGATGGTGGTGCTGTCATTGCCCTGCCCGCCAAGGGTAACGCCAAAGCTGACCGCACACTCGACCTCACTCCCTATCTCGGCCACGGCATCGACGACTGGGTGTGGGTTTGTGCCACCCAGTTGCGCGCCTTTCTCAAAGGCGGCGGCGTCACGCCGACCACGGTGGTGAGTTATTGGCAAGACGGCCTGACCCATTTCTTCGACTTCCTGATCGCCGCCGGCCTGCCCTGCCAGCCCGACACGCTGGAGAAAAAGCACCTGACCGCCTACATCGACTGGCTCAAGGGCCATGGCGAATGGGCCTACGGTACGCAAAAGACGCGCTACGCCTTCATCAAATCCGTCCTCGTCGGCCTGCAGCAGCGGAAGGTTGTGAAGGGCGGCAAGGAATTGTTTCCGACCAATCCCTTCCCCGGCAGCAATAAGCGCAAAAGAGGCGCAACGCCGCTGTCCACCAGCGAGCGCATGCGGCTCGCCGAGGCGATCCGGGACGACCTGGTCGACATTCACAAGGGGCAGTTCGACCGCCCGGCATCGGAAGCGCTTGTGGTGCATCTCTTGGCACTGGCCTACCGCACCGGCGCGAACACCACGCCGCTCCTTGAGATGGCGCGGGACTGCCTCGCACCGCACCCCTTTATGCCCAACATGATGCTGCTGGAACTCTTCAAGCGGCGCGGCAACGCCACGAACGTCAAGAGCCTGCGCTTCTCCGAGGAAGAGGATCGCCCCGTGGCCGTCCCGATGGACGGCGTGGCGCTCCTACGAAAGCTTCTGGAAATGACTCAACCGCTGGCAGATGCCGCACCCGATGACCTTGAGGAATTCGTCTGGCTTTATGCCCCCGAAGGCCAAGGTGAAAAGAGGACAAAACTCACCCGCCTCTCCAGTACAAGGCTCTACTCTGGCACCCAATCCCTAGTCGATCGCCACCAGATCAAGGGCGACGACGGGAAGCCACTGCAGGTCAGCATCTCCCGTCTGCGCAAGACCATGGAGAACCGTCTTTGGCACCTGTCCGGGGGCGATATCATCGCCACGGCGGCGATCATGGGTCATACGCCGCAGGTTGCCGACAATCACTACCTCGCCTGCACAAACGAGATGCGCGAGAACGCCACCTTCGTCGGCGAGGCGCTGCCGGACATCTACCGCAACGGCGAGCAGGGCGATGCGCAAGGCAAGGTCATCCCCATCGTTCAGATTGACAGGACGCCAGTGGGCCGCTGCAAGGATGCGTACAACGGCGACAAGGCCCCCAAGGACGGCACCCCCTGCGACGACTTCTTTGCCTGCTTCGACTGCCGCAGCTATGCCATCGTCGGCTCGCCGGAGGACCTGCACCGCCTGTTCAGCTTCTACTGGTTCCTGGAGCGGGAGAAGGAGCGCGCCCGCAGCAACGACTGGCGCGAGAAATTCCACAACACCATGCGCCTGATCGACGCCTTCACTCTAGACAAGTTCGACAACGCCCTGGTGCTGGCCGCCAAGGAGCGCGCCCGCGTCGATCCGCACCTATTCTGGAAGTCCTACCTGATCGAGCCGCCGGCGACGGGAACCAACCATGGCTAATAGCGGCAAGCGACCCACCCCCAAGAAATCCCGCCCCGAACGCGCAGCCGAGCAGAAGCTGACGAAGGACTACGGGCTGCTGGCCGAGCAACCGCTGAGTGTGGCGGGACTCGACCGCCTGACGCGCAACAACGTCGTCATCAGCGCCGTCATGGACGGGAACAAGGAACGGGTGCTCTCTCGCTATGGCGATCTGTTGTGGGAGATGTGGCCCTTTGTCACCGTCCCGAATGTGCGGGAAAACGAGAAGCGCCTCGACTGGTCGCGCATTCCCGCGGCCTACCGCGACGTGTGCATGTCGGTGGTATTCCGCTACTGGCGGGTCGGGACGAAGGGCAGCACCCTGCCCGGCGTGAGTTCGCTGGTCTGCCTGCTGTACGACCTCGCCACCTTCTGCCGGTTTCTGGAGGCGTCCGGTGTCGGATCGATGGCCGACGTGCACCCGATCCACATCGCCAACTACGTCCATGCCCAGAAGAGCCGTGGCATAGCTGCGACGACGCTTGTCCATAGATTCTCAGCCATCGAAAAACTCTACGCCTTCCGCGACCAGCACCCGGAAGGCCTGCGCATCCATCCCTGGCCGGAATCGTCGGCCTATGATGTGGCGGGATTTACCGGTCATGGTCGAAAGGACGCGAAGCGCGACGGCAAGACCCCGCTGATCCCGGCGGCGGTGGCGCAGGCCCTCTTCCTCCACGCAGAAGGCATCCTGAAGACCGCCGATACGGTGCTGGAAGAGCGCGATCACGGATTACGATCCGCATGGCACGATCCCGAGGTCACCGCGATCCGCAATGCCTGCTTCTATCTGCTCGGAGTGCTCACCGGCATGCGCAGTTCGGAACTGTCCAGCATCGAGGTCGGGGCCGGGCGAGCCGAAGTCAAGAACGGCTACACCTACCATTGGATCAAGTCGGTCGAGCACAAGACCAAGAAGAGGCTGGTCGAATACCTGATGCCTTCTATGGGCCACGACATCCTGCGCGTTCTGGAACGATCGTCGGAACCCTACCGGGGAAAGCTCGCCGCGCAACTAGCCGATTGGGAGGCCGACACCGAACACAAGAGCGCCAAGCGCCTTCAGCAGATCGCCAGCGCCCGCGCGAACCTCAATAAGTTGTTTCTCGGGAATAGCATTATCGGCATCGTGCCGGTGTCCAACGTCGGATGGACCAGAATCCTCAAGTCCTTTGCCAAGGACGCCCGGGTGGATTGGGATCTGGCTGCCCACCAGATGCGTCGCCTGTATGCCTATACGTTCGTGCGGCATCGGCTGGGCGGATTGCTGTTCCTGAAGGAGCAGTTCAAGCACTCCAGCATCGACATGAGCCAGCTCTACGCCGCCAACCCGAATCAGGACGCCGCACTTTACGACGAAATTCTGGAAGAGGTGAGGTTGCGGAAGATTGAGACCATCGCCGGGTGGATGGACGGCGACGAACTGCTGGCCGGCGGCGCGGGCAAGAAGATCATGGCGCTGCGAGCGCTCGACTTCCCGAGCCGTGCCTCGATGATCGAAGAGACCGCGGACAAGATCAATATCCGCTCCAACGGGCATGCCTGGTGCCTTGCGCAGGATGAAGGTTGCGGCGGGGTCTGCGGCGTTTATGAGAAGACCCGCTGCAGCGGCTGCCGGACCAGCGTCATTGACAGCCGGTTTATGCCGTTCTGGCAGGAGACCTACCGGCACTCGAAGGAACTCCTGGTCGAGGCGCGGAAACTCGGACCAGGGGCCACCAAACGCGTCCAACGAGACATTGAAGCGGCGGAGCGGGTACTGGCGGATCTGGGTGTTGAGCTACCGATGGAGGTGCAGGATGACAACGCGGCAGCCCCGTGACGCCGAACCGATGGCGACAGAGGCCAAGCAGCCTCGACAACGGGATCGGGAGCGCACGCTGAACGAACTCCAACTTGCCCTGCACCGCCTGCAACGTGCTGGGAAGAAGGTCAGCATCAAGGGCATCGCCGAAGAGGCCAAGGTGACGCCTGCCCTGATCCACAACCGCTATCCCGACTTCGCGGAGCACGTTCGCACGCTGACGAATAAATCAACGCGGGCACAGCGCGACGAGAAGCACGACCTGCTGCAAATCGAGCGGGAGAAGAACCGCAAGCTGCGTGGGCTGGTGGATCAGCAGATCAAAGAGATTGCCGATCTGGCATCAGTTAATGAGGCGCTGCGGGCCGAGAATACCTTGCTCAAGGCGATGGTTGAGGGCAAGGTGCTGAAGGGTCCGTTTGGGCGCAAAACCGATGAAAAGCAGCCATAGTGCATGGGTATCCGTAGTACATGATTTCCCGTTGTGTAACGCACAATGTCGATAGAATATTTGACATCAGTCCGCGTCCGGCCAACAACCGACGGTCGCCAGTTTCTCAAGTAAAGAAGTTGAACGTCCGCACTAGGTATCGGTCACTCGCCGAACCACATGCAGAACGCCTTCGATGGACTTTATGCCTTGACACGTTATAAGCTCTAGTAGGATTCGAAATATGACCACCTGTTCGTATTCATGAATCGGCGGGCGACGTAGTTCAAAGTGCGGTATCGTGATCGGATAGGATCTTCGTGTTGGCAAACCAATCTTGAACGACAAGTGCCTATCCGTTTTCCGTACTTACGATGATCTCTCCAACGACTAATTTGACGCCCTGCAAAACCAGTCTACTGGCAATAACCTTTGGTTTCTGGGTGGGCGTTACTTTCCTGTTGTACGGTTTCCAACTTTCTGGGGGATGGCGCTTCGATGATGGCCACCATCTTGCCTACCTTGAAACCTACGGCCGGGCGCTTAATTATTTTTATTCGCCCGAAGTTGCGCGGCTTCAATCTGGAGCACATTTCACACCCTTCAATATCTTCACTTACGACCTCGCACATCAATTCTTTTCCCTGACCAATCCAGCGGGTTTTTACGGATTCCACCTTGCAGCGCTAGGGATCTCGGTTGGGCTACTCTTCCTTGCGCTTCGCGCGTATACCTCTCGTATAGCCGCGGCTGTAGGGGCTACGTTCTTTCTCCTCGGCTTTCCTACGGCAGGCATCTCGGGGCAGCTAATGGTCGGGCATTATGTTCTCGGCTTTAGCTTCGCTGCGCTCTTCATCTACTTTTATATCCGAAGTCCTGCATTTAAGCCTGCATTTGTATTATCAGCAGTCTTTTATTTCTTGGCCTGTGCTTGCAAAGAAATCTTCATTCCTTTGATCGCAATTCCACTGGTGGATCCGCGTTCCTCACTCCGTGTCAAAGTTCAGCATACGGTTTTGTTGGGATTAGCGTTCCTAATTTTCTGGGCCGTTAGAACGGCGATGATTCAGCAAGCGGTTGGAGGGTATAACGTAAATGTAGAGACGTCCCTTTTAGAATCAATACGGTTAGTAGTTCAAGGCTTGATCGACTACTTCGCTGCAAGCCTAAGCGGAATTGTCCTTGGCGGATTCTGCATTGTTACCGTCTGTATTTCCGTTATTGCGGTGTGGCGGCGATTTGGGACTCTTGCCGCTGGAATGGTCATGTGCGGAGCCATTGCAATTGTTATTGTGCCTCTGTTAGCAGTGCCATACCAAGTGACCCCTCAGACGCCCGTTGAGATCAGGCTCTTATCGATGTTCTGGTGGGTGTTGGCGTTCGCTGCCGCAAGTAGTGTCGCGTATGTCTCGACGCTCACCTCAAATGGCGTTGCTGTCTTTGCTTCTTGCGCTTTGCTTACGGTTTCGGCGTGGAACACGGTGACGTATGTACATCATGGTGAGTTGTCTTCAATCGAAAGGGAATTCGATGCGTTTAGCGCTTATGTTGTGCAAAAGCGTTCTTGCCATCTGGTCGATGCCATGGGATGGTCGTCGGCGATAGACGCTCTATATTCCGCCGTATGGCCGAATACCTCTCACCGTATAGTTGCTCCACTGGCAATTATTGAGCTAACCGGAATGCCGGGCGACAGTGTATGCGCATTCGAACATGGCAGCATAGTCGAGACTGGAAAAATCGAACAAAAGCGTTCGTGTGATATGACCGAACCTCTGGGGGTTATTTTGTCCTATGACGGAGCGCACATTACTTTTAGTTTTTCGTCATCAGCGCCCGGAACGTACTATCTGGAGGTGCCTGATAGATATTTTCTTAGCCTGCCTTCTAAACTGACTGGTGCCTTCCCTGATCCAAATCGGTTTTCAATATTCAGAGTCCTCAAAATTTTGAACAACGGTGATGTTACATGCAGTCCCTTGCTGCATTTCGTCCCCAATAAGGCCGAAACATTCGAATGGCACAGGTGAACGCACGACATGAGGCCAAGCGCTCGTTACTGGCTAACGATTATGGATGACTGTTCAATGGCGGCGGCTGTACTTTGTTACCAGCCAGTTGTCATGCATACATCATGAGGCCGAAATGGGCACAACTGAGTCAGCCAGCAAAACCTAAACTCATCAACAATTGCCGCTAAATGTTGCGACGCGGAATGTTCTCGGCATATCATTCACGGAAATCGGATACCCTAAAACAGTAGTGTAAAATGTGCGAAAGTTGTTACTCTTAACTTCGTGCGAAAAATCAGTCACTCACGTACTAGTAACTGTTACAAGGAATCTGATTCTATGAACGAAACTCCGGATCTGTTTGCTGAAGCGAATCTGCCTCAGCAACTGCCGCCTCCCCCACCCGACCTGCCTGGTACAACGCCGGCCGCAAACTTGCCGGACGACGCCATGCCGCTCGACCTGTTCGCCGAGCAGGCCTATCTGGCCTACGCCATGTCGGTGGTCAAAAGCCGCGCCCTGCCCCAGGTCGAGGACGGGCAGAAGCCGGTGCAGCGCCGCATCCTGTATGCGATGCATGAAATGGGCTTGCGCGCCGGGGCCAAGCATGTCAAGTCGGCGCGGGTGGTCGGCGATGTGCTCGGCAAACTCCATCCGCATGGCGATTCCTCGGTGTATGACGCCATGGTCAGAATCGCCCAGGATTTCAGCCTGCGCTACCCGCTCGCCGACGGCCAGGGCAATTTCGGTTCAAGAGACGGCGATGGCGCTGCCGCCATGCGTTATACCGAGATCCGCCTCACGCCCATCGCCGAATTGCTGCTCTCCGAGATCGACCGCGGCACAGTCGATTTTCGCCCGAATTACGATGGCAACTTCAAGGAGCCGGTGCTGCTCCCCGCCCGCCTGCCGTTCGCTCTGCTCAATGGCGCATCCGGCATCGCCGTAGGCATGGCCACCGAAATCCCGCCGCACAACCTGAACGAAGTAGCTCAGGCAGCCATTCACCTGATCCGCAACCCGACGGCGACGACCGGCGATCTTCTGGCGCAAATTCAAGGTCCGGACTATCCCGGCGGTGGGCAGATCATTTCTCCTCCCACTGCAATCCGTGACGCCTACGAAAACGGTCGCGGCAGCTTGCGCCTGCGCGCCCGCTGGCGGCGCGAGGATCTTGCCCGCGGCCAGTGGCGCATCATCGTCACCGAGCTGCCGCATGGTGTTTCCGTGGCGCAGGTCATGTCCGAAATCGAGTCGACCACCAACCCGCAGCCCCGCGCAGGCAAGAAGGATATTTCCCAGGAGCAGAAAAATCTCAAGGCCGCCATGCTTTCCGTCCTGGACCTGGCACGTGACGAGTCGAGCGACAAGGAGGCGGTGCGTCTGCTGCTGGAACCGAAATCCTCGCGCCAGGATCCCGATGCATTCATGGCCGTGCTGCTGGCAAATACTTCGCTGGAGATTTCAGCATCGATCAACCTGACCATGATCGGCCGCGATGGCAAGCCGCAGCAGAAAAACCTGCGGCAAATCCTGTCCGAGTGGGTGGATTTCAGGTTCGTCACGGTCGAGCGACGCACCCGCCTGCGACTCGACGAAGTGGATAAACGCATCCACATCTGCGACGGACGCATGATCGCGTTCCTGCGCATTGAAGAAGTGATTCGAGTGATCCGCGAATCGGATGAGCCCAAGGCCAGCCTGATGCAAACTTTTGGCCTCTCTCAAATCCAGGCCGAAGACATCCTTGAAATCCGTCTGCGGCAGCTTGCACGCCTTGAAGGCATTCGGATTGAGAAGGAACTTGCAGATCTGCAGACCGAGCGCAAGGCGTTGCAAGCCTTGCTCGACAGCCGCAGCGCAATGACCCGGACGATCATCAAGGAGATCGAGGCAGACGCCAAGAAACACGGTGACGGGCGTCGCACCCTGATCGAAGCAGTCGCGGCCACACCCGGCGGGCGCGGCGAATTGAAAATGGCCGTGCCGGACGAACCAGTCACCGTGATCCTGTCTCAGGCCGGCTGGTTGCGCACCCGCCAGGGTCATGGCATAGCAACCGAGAACATCGGCTACAAAACCGGCGACAACGCCTTCGCCATATTCGAGACGCGCACCACATGGCATTTGCTGCTGATCGACAGCAAAGGCAGGGCCTATACCATTCCGGTGGCAGCCATTCCCGGTGGCAAGGGTGACGGGGTGCCCATCACGACCCTGGTCGAATTCCAGGAGGGCGGCAAAATGCTGCAGGCGCTCTCCGCAGCCCCGGAGTCACAGTACCTGTTCGCCAATTCAGGCGGCTACGGATTCGTCGCAACGTTGAGCGATCTGATCGGCCGCAACAAGGCGGGCAAGGCTTTCATGACGCTGGAAGCAGGCGAGGCGCTGCTGCCTCCCGTACCCGCAAACGGTTCGCATATTTATGCCGCGGCCAGCAATGGACGCTTGCTGGTTTTTGCCGCTGCTGAAATGAAAACGCTCGCCAAGGGACGGGGCGTGATCATCATGACACTGGATCGCGGTTGCACCCTTGCCAGTCTTGGCTATTGTGATGGACAAAGCCTCTTGCTGACTTGCCGGGAACGAGGCAAGCAGGTGATGCTGACTCTGGCTGGAGCGAACCTGACGAAATATCTGCTGCACCGTGCCCGCAAAGGCTGTCAAATGCCCGGAAGGAAATTACCCGCTTGATACCAAAAATGAAGCAGGCTCTCTTATTTATTTTCTGGCTGATTGCAACAGCCTCAGGCGTATCCGCTAAAACCCCTGGCGAGGTCGAGGTTGGTGGCTACCTCCGCGAAGCACCTTTGTACGGATTCTTTGGTGATTACCGCAAGCTTTCCGAGTTTCGCGGCAAACCCCTGATCATCAATGTCTGGGCAAGCTGGTGCGGTCCCTGTCGTGCCGAAATGGGATCGCTGGAAAGACTGTCGCGCCGCTTCGGTCGGAACAAGCTCACTGTCATCGGGATTTCAACGGACGATGATGCCACTGCGGCCACCGGATTCCTGAACAGAGCGCGCATCACTTTCGAGAATTATCTCGATCGCAACCTGCTGCTCGAAAACATGCTCGGGGCCAACACCATCCCGCTGACCATTCTGGTCGACGCACAAGGCCGTGTCGTCGAGAAAATCAACGGCGCCCGTGACTGGGACAGTCCGGAATCTCTGGCCATGATAGTCCGCACCCTGCATTTGAAAAAATAACGCTGGCGGAGAACCGCCAGGTTCTAGTACCCGCTCTTGCCTCTAGGGTACTAGCGCACTTCCTGGATGTGCTTTCTGCGCTGGGCTTCTGAAACAAACTCTTCCAGATCCGGGTCCATCGCGTTGCGCGACGAAACGATGCCGATCGGTTTTCCGTCCTCGATCACAGGAACATGACGGAAGCCATTCTCATGCATCATCAGCAATGCATAACCAAACGACCTGCTGGGATCGACGGTTTTGGGATCCGCTGTCATAACCTCAACCAATGCGGTGGCTCGCGCATCAAGGCCTCGAGCGATAACGCGGAACACCGCATCGCGCTCGGTAAAGATGCCGACCAGACGCTCGCCATCCACAACCATGACCGCGCCGACATTCTTCTTCGCCATGAGTTCGGCAGCTTGGGCGACCGTAGTGACGGGCGGTGCCATCACGAAATTGCGTTTCTCCATGACGCGTCTAACTTGTAGGTCGAACATGCAATGCCCCGTCCTTGTCTTGAATCAGTGCTGTGAATTGTTCACTACGGATATGCCGTTGTGCTGGCCGCTCGAAAAAAGTTGACCACTGCCAACCATTCCGGCGATTTTCTTATAACCACAACGCGAGCATATTAGCGGCTGCGTATCCGGCGGCTTTGACTACGATCAAGTATCACGTAAGTGTTTCGGCGGAAATCGATGGCTGCGGCACCAAGCTGGAGAAGGAAACCAGCCCGCCGACAAGTTTCTGTTGCTTTCTGCCAAAATTGGGGGTATAAAAAAACCGCAAGACCGTATTGCTAACCACATGGGGGAGCGAATATCGAGAATGCAAAAAATACTTAATTCGCTGTGATTGATTGGTTACCGGTTATACCGGCATGCGGTGCGATATGCACCGAAACAAAGCGCCGCTTCATGCGGCGCTTTCTATTTATGCCGCGTATTTGTGCCGCGCAATGCGGCGTTTTTTATTTGTTTCAGCGAATCAAGGGCTCCGGGAACCTGATGAATGCGGATCCCGGCCGGAATGCCGAACTTGCTTGACCGGCAGATCGGGTGCTGGCCGACGGCCGTCAAGCAGATGAAAAACCGCCAACAGCGGATAACGGAACAACATGCGCGGTCCGGCCCACTTCATGACTACCCGGATCTGCTCGCGCTTCTCCGCGCTGTAGCAATGCACGGAGCAATTGGCACATGTCGGCTTGGCGTCGCCAAACACGCAAAGATCCAGACGGCGTTCAGCATAATCAAACAGCACAGCGCATTCCTGACAAAGCCGGATCCTGCTGTCTGCGTGATGCCTGCGGCAAAACATGCGGATCATTACCTGGATCGTGCGCAATTCCCGCTTGCGACGAACGAGATTGTGCCGGGCATCCTTGTTTCGCATGGCTTCAGAATTCCCGGCTTCTTCCGGCTATCCTGGCGGAAGCTAGAGGGAAGTCAGATTGGTACCAGCCAAGCCTACCGCAGACAAACCATAAATATTATGGGTTACCGCCTTCAGATCACTGCTCGTACCAGAGTCTCGCATCTGGAATGCGGTGCCATCGACGCTGGTGATCACGGCGCCCGCATCACCCACAATGACAAACTGCCGGTTATAGGTCACCGCATTCAGATTGCTGCCGGTCAGCGGTGTCTGCGCCGTCCAGGCGGTTCCGTCGGTACTGGTGATGACCGTGCCTGCGGCACCTACCGCCACATATTCAAGCGTCTGCGAAACTGAATTAACGCCATAGGCTACTCCACGCAGGTCGGCAGCAGTGTTCGATGACAGCACTGCCCAGGTGGACGTATCGCCGCTGGAAAGTAGGGTGCCCTTCGCACCCGTCACCACATACACGCCGTTTCCGTAGGCCACGCCAAACAGATCCTGAGTCGTTCCCGAATTGACCACCGTCCATGTGAGTCCATCTGTGCTCACGACGATCGTGCCCTGCTCCCCTACCGCCACATATCCGCCCAGGCCATTGCTCGCCACGCCGTACAAGGTTTTCGTCGTACCGGTAGTCTGAGCGGTCCAGGTGACCGCATCCGGACTGGTCATCAACACGCCATTCGCTCCGGCGACGACATAGACCGCCCCGGTATGGAAAGCTGCGTACAGGTCTGTAGACGTCGCCAGGGGCAGCGTCTTCGCAGTCCAAACCATTGGCGTCCAGGCGTTGAAATCCGGGCTCGTGTATAGCGCTCCCTTTGCGCCCACGGCAACAAAGACCGTGCCAAAAGCTGCGGCACGCAAATCATTGCCCAGCGGCGCTCCGGCTGTCCACGATCCGCCGGCTGGCCTTGGAATAATCGAAACCGAAGGACTGCCAGTCCCACCCGGTCCCTTATTTTCTCTGCCATTGAGCGTAAAAGAGTAGGTGGAACCATTGATCAGGCCGGTCACGAGCTGGGGCGAACTGACATTGATCAAAGCTCGTCCACCGGGCAGCGTGTTCCAGTTCTCCGTTGTGATTGAACTCGCCATGGCGGCAAACAGCCAGTACTGGACATTGCCAACCCCGGTCCAGGTTACCGTAGCGCTGCTGTCTCCGGGGATCACAGTCACATTGGTCGGAGGCGCCGCAGAGTTGCCCAGTTCAAATGCGCTACTCAGACATCCCGCCAGAAATAGGCTTGCAGCGGCGGTTACGGCAAATTTTGCGATCAGTTTCATTTAATTCCTTTTCTGCAAAAAGCAATCCTTGAATCAAGCCAGGTTGATACAACACAAGCCTTGCACCCTCATTTCACGCTGTCCACGGCGCATCCGGCATGATCCAACAAAGGAGAGACAATACTACAGACACAGCACCCATGTCACGCCACTGATTCGCCTGAAGGTAAGGCCAAAGGGGGTTGTCAGGGCAGCCAGGCCAATGCATCTTCAAGCCGGTCGTTGCCCCAGAACAGTTCGCCCGCCACGATGAAACTGGGCGCACCGAACAATCCCAGTTCGATCGCCTGCTCGCTCCTGCGACGTAGCTTTTCCTTGTTTGCAGGTGCTTCCGCAGCGACGATCAAATCTTCGGCTGACAAGCCTAGCGCACTCAGTATTTCCGCAATCACTGCACGATCACCGATATCCCTGTCTTCGGCAAAGTTGGCGCCGAACACAGCGCGCACGAAATCCGGCACCCAGTGAGCATCCTCGTTGGCACAGACCAGGCGGGCAGCAAGTATGCCCTTGCGCGGGAATTTTCCGGGATGCTTGAAGCTCAGTCGATACTTGTCGCAGAGTCGTTCCAGGTCACGCCACATGTAGCGGCCTTTGGGTGGATAAATATTGAAGGGCGAATCATTCCAGCCCAAAGCGAGAAAAGCCGGGCCGAGCAGAAAAGGACGCCAGTCCACTGCGATTCCGACTTGATGCGCCAATGCCTCGATACGCATGGCTGACAGATAGGAATAGGTGCTGGCGAAATCAAACCAGAATTCGATACGCTTGTTGGTTTCCATGGCGATCTCCGCTTGGGCTCAACCGAGGGTGGATACGAGGTGCCTTGACGCATGAGTATCACGACAATTCCGTGCAAGATCAAGATGTGCTCCGGGCGTGGCCAGACTTGGCGTTGATTCGCCCAGGAACCCGGAGCAGATGAAGCACTGCGGTATACTTGCACCCCAGGCGATGGCTTGTCTATCGCCAATCAGGAGTTCTGCTATGAAAAGACAGACAATCCAAGTCCTCATCACGAGTCTGCTGGCGATTCTTGGCACAGCTGCCGACGAAGCCATGGCGGCAAAAACTCTGGTGTTCTGCTCTGAAGGCAGTCCTGAAGGGTTCAACCCCCAGTTTTTCAGTACCGGAACAACCAACGATGCCTCCTCCGTGCCCATCTACAACCGGCTGGTTGAATTTGCGAGCGGCACGACGAATGTCGTGCCGGCCCTGGCCGAGTCTTGGCGGGAGTCAGCCGATGGCCTGAGTTATACCTTCAAGCTGCGCAAGGGTGTGAAATTTCACAGCAATGCCAAATTCATACCCACCCGCGACTTCAATGCCGATGATGTGCTCTTCAGCTATTACCGCATGGCTGATCCGGGCCATCCGTTCCACAGAGTGACGCCGGGCCAAACTTTTGCCTATTTCGAAGACATGGGCATGGACAAGATCGTCGCCAAGCTTGAGAAGGTCGATGACTATACGGTGCGCTTTCAGCTCAAGCACCCCGAGGCACCTTTTGTTGCGAACCTCGGAATGGACTTCGCTTCCATTCTCTCCGCCGAATATGCCGAAAAAATGAAGGCTGCGGGCACGCCGGAGGTCATCGATCGCGAACCGATCGGCACGGGCGCTTTCCAGTTTGCCTCCTACCAGAAGGATGCAATTATTCGCTACAAGGCATTCGATGCCTATTGGAACGGCCGCCCGAAGATCGACAATCTGGTGTATGCCATCACGCCCGATGCCTCGGTGCGTTATGCCAAGCTCAAAACCGGGGAATGCCATGTCATGGCCTTCCCCAAGCCGGCCGATATTGTATTGATGCAAACCGATCCTTCGATAACGCTCTTGAGCCAGGAAGGTTTGAATGTCGGCTACATCGCTTTCAATGTCGAAAAAAAACCATTCGACGACAAACGCGTGCGACAAGCACTGAATATGGCGGTGGACAAGCAGAATATTCTCAAGACGGTTTACCAGGGCGCCGGCCAGGCGGCACTCAATCCCATACCGCCGACCCTTTGGTCATACAACAAGAAGATCAAGGATTATCCCTATGACGTTGCCAGGGCGAAGGAGTTGATGGCCAAGGCGGGCTACAAGGATGGCATTGAAGTTGATTTGTGGTACCTGCCGGTGACCCGGCCTTACAACCCGGATGGCAAGCGCATGGCGGAATTGATCCAGGCCGACTGGGCCAAGATCGGCGTAAAAGCCAGACTGGTCACTTTCGAATGGGGCGAATATCGAAAGCGCAGCAAGGGTGGCGAGCAACCGTCCATGATGTTCGGCTGGTCCGGAGACAACGGCGATCCGGACAATTTCTTCATCCCCTTATTGGGATGCGAGGCGGTCAAGGGCGGCGGCAATGTTTCGCGCTGGTGCAACAAGGCATTTGAAGAACTGGTACAAAAGGCCAAGATCGCCACCAAGCAGGCCGAGCGCGCGAAATATTACGAAAAGGCGCAAGAAATCGTCAAGGAAGAAGCGCCCTGGATCCCCATTGCGCATTCGGTCCGCTTTACTCCGGTGCGCAAGGAGGTCATTGGCTTCAAAATGGACCCGACTGCACATCATTACTTCAGTAAAGTTGACTTGAGCAAGTAAGCAACAGGACTGACTCGATGCTTGGATTCTTCCTGCGCCGCGCGGGATTGGTGCTGCCCACCTTCCTTGGCATCACGCTGCTGGTATTTTCATTGATCCACCTGATCCCAGGCAATGCGGTCGAGGCATTGTCCGGCGAACGGGGCATGGACCCGACGCGTTACGCGCGCCTGATGCACGAATTCGGGCTCGACCAACCGCTCTATCTGCAATACCTGCAATATCTCTGGAAAGTCCTTCAGGGCGACCTGGGGCGCTCGATCACCACGCATGAACCGGTGCTGGGTGAATTCCTCAGCCTGTTCCCGGCGACCCTTGAGCTCTCCAGCTGCGCCATGTTTCTGGCATTAGTGCTCGGGCTTCCTGCCGGCATCCTGGCCGCATTGAAAAGAAATACCCTGCTCGACTATTCGGTGATGGGCGTCTCACTGACGGGATACTCCATGCCGATTTTCTGGTGGGCTCTGCTGTTGATCCTGCTGTTCTCAGTCACGCTGGGCTGGACGCCGGTATCGGGACGCATCGATATCCTCTTTGATCTGCCGCCCGTCACGGGTTTAATGCTGATTGACAGCCTGCTATCAGACGAGCCCGGTGCATTCAAGTCTGCGCTCTCGCATCTGATCTTGCCGACCATAGCCCTGGGCACGATTCCGCTTGCCGTGATCGCCCGCATGACCCGCTCGGCCATGCTCGAAGTGCTGCGTGAGGATTATGTTCGCACGGCCCGCGCCAAAGGCTTGTCAAGAATGCGGGTGATCGGCATCCACGCCTTGCGTAATGCGCTCATCCCGGTCATCACGGTGATCGGACTGCAGGTCGGTACCTTGCTCGCCGGGGCCATTCTGACTGAAACCATTTTTTCCTGGCCTGGCGTCGGCAAATGGCTGGTGGAAGCGATACATCGCCGCGATTACCCAGTGGTGCAGGGAGGAATTTTGCTGACTGCCAGCATCGTCATCCTCGTCAATCTTAGCGTGGATATCCTCTACGGCATGATCAATCCGCGGATTCGCCGCAGTTCATGAACACATCCCACTCCGTGGAGATACCCGCTCCACCCCATCCGCTGCTTGAACTGTGGCGCTATTTCCGCATGAATCGCGGTGCGCTGACAGGTTTCGGCGTTGTCTGTGTGCTGCTTTTTCTGGCGGCGTTTGCCGAAGTGATTGCGCCGCATGCCGCCGCAGAGCAGTACCGCGATGCCATCCTGCGCCCCCCTGCCTGGCAGGAAGGTGGCAGCAGCCGCTTCATCCTCGGAACAGACCCGGTAGGACGCGACATCCTGTCGCGCCTGATATATGGCACGCGACTGTCTCTGCTGATCGGTATCGTATCGGTATCACTGTCGCTGGGCATTGGCACCGTGCTTGGCTTACTTGCCGGATATTTCCGTGGCCTCACCGAAATCGCCATCATGCGCCTGATGGATGTGATGCTGGCGCTGCCCAGCCTGTTGCTGGCTGTTGCCGTTGTCGCGATACTGGGACCAGGGCTGAGCAATGTCATGTATGCAATTGGCATCGTGCTGCTGCCGCATTACGCACGTCTCACCCGCGCCGCGGTAATCGGGGAAATGAGCAAGGACTATGTACTGGCTTCACGCCTGGCCGGTGCCGGGCCGCTGCGACTGATGTTCGATTGCGTCTTGCCAAATTGCGCCGCGCCCTTGATCGTACAGGCCACCCTTGGGTTTTCCGCTGCAATTCTGGATGCCGCCGCGCTGGGTTTTCTGGGACTTGGCGCCCAGCCGCCAACCCCGGAATGGGGCGCCATGCTGGCAAGCGCACTGGAATTCATTCAGAGTGCGTGGTGGGTAGTGACTTTCCCGGGGCTGGTGATCCTGCTCTCGGTCCTCGCCTTCAACCTGATGGGCGACGGTTTGCGCGATGCGCTCGACCCGAAACTGAAGCTCTAGCCTATGGCCCTGCTCGAAATCGAAAATCTGAGTGTGACATTTGGATCGGCCAGTCGTCCTCTCAAAGCACTGGACGGACTGAATCTGTGCATGGAGCAGGGCGAAGTGGTCGGCATCGTCGGCGAGTCCGGCTCCGGCAAAAGCACTGCCGGTCTTGCGTTGATGGGACTGATCGACTACCCCGGCCGAGTCACGGCCAGGCGCATGAACTTTGACGGTCGTGATCTTCTCAGGATGCAGGAAAGCGAACGGCAAGCTCTGCGCGGCAAGGATATCGCGATGATCTTCCAGGACCCGCTGACAAGCCTCAACCCCTGTTTCAGCATCGCCTACCAGTTGGAGGAAACGCTGCGGGTACATCAGGCCGGAACCCGCGGAGAATTGCGTGAGCGGGCATTGGCATTGCTGCGCCTGGTAGAGATTCCCGATCCGGAGCAACGGATGGACGCCTATCCGCACCAGCTTTCTGGAGGGATGTGCCAGCGCGTGATGCTGGCCATGGCGATTGCATGCAATCCACGTCTCCTGATCGCGGATGAGCCCACCACGGCGCTCGATGTCACCGTTCAGGCGCAAATGCTGGAACTGCTGACCGGCTTGCAGAAGCAACGTGGAATGGCGCTGCTTCTGATCACGCATGACCTGGGCGTCGTCGCCCAGGTGGCACATCGCGTGATCGTCATGTATGCGGGCCAGGTGATGGAACAGGGACTTGTGCCGGATATCTTCGATGCCCCCAGGCACCCTTACACACAAGCTCTACTCGCGTCATTGCCGGAAAACAACGTTGGCAAGAAACGTTTGGCGACCATTCCCGGCAACGTCCCGAGCCAGTATGAACGCCCCGACGGTTGCGTGCTGCATCCCCGCTGCGACTACGCCCAGGAAGTCTGTCAGACAGTGTGCCCAGCCCTGGCGGAATTCCCGGACTCCCTGGTGCGGTGTCACTTTCCGCTGGATAAGACGAGCGGTCCTTGCAAGCAGAATTTGACAGTTTGAACATGGAAACAAACTCAACCCAACTGCTGGTTGAAGCCAGCCGCCTTGCCAAGCACTACCCAGTATCGCAAGGCTGGCTCAAGCCACAGGCGAGTCTGCATGCTGTGGACGGGGTTTCGTTCAGGCTTGTTGCTGGAAAAACGCTTGCAGTCGTTGGCGAGTCGGGCTGTGGCAAGTCCACACTGGCGCGACTGGTCGCCATGCTTGAGAGACCCAGCAGCGGCGATCTGAAAATTGCCGATGTACAGATCGATCAAGCCAGCCGAGCGGAGCTAAACCGTATCCGTCCCTTGGTCCAAATGGTCTTCCAGAATCCTTATGCCAGCCTGAATCCGCGCAAGAAAGTTGCAGCGATTCTGGACGAGCCCCTTGCCATCAATACCAGCCTGAACAAATCCGAGCGCAAGGAAAGGGGGCTGGCCATGCTGGCCAGAGTCGGCTTGCAAGCAGAACATTACTCGCGCTACCCGCACATGTTTTCTGGCGGGCAGCGCCAGCGCATCGCCATTGCCCGAGCCTTGATGTTGGAACCCAGACTGATTGTGGCCGATGAAGCCGTTTCCGCCCTCGATGTATCGATACAGGCGCAAGTGCTGAACCTGCTCCTGGATTTGCAGGAATCCAGCGGGTTGGCCTACCTTTTTATTTCCCACAACCTGGCCGTGGTGGAACATATCGCGGACGAAGTGATGGTGATGTATCTCGGCAAAATTGTCGAGCAAGGCAGCAAACTGCGTGTATTTGGCGAGCCTTTGCATCCGTACACCAAAGCTCTCCTGGCCAGCATGCCAAGGCTCAATTCAAAACCTCAGCAGCAAAAGATCATGCTGCGCGGAGAGCTGCCTTCACCCCTCAACCCGCCACCGGGTTGCGCTTTCAGCAATCGCTGTCCGCATAAGCACGATGATTGCAGCGCTGCCAAGCCAGAACTGAAAGACTTTCAGGGACGTCAGGTGGCCTGTTCAAGACTTGCGGAGATAGCTTGAATTACATTACCCGAAAAAAATGACGTTTCCAGCTGGAAACATCGCCGACAGCGTCAGCCCTTTTTGTTCAGCAGCAATCCCCACATCTTGTCTAGCGCCTTGTCCAGTTTGAGGATTTCCTCGGGAGGAATTTGGCGGATGACTTCCTTGGTTGTGCCATCAGTCACCTTGACCACAGTCCGGCCGGTTTCGTTATCAATGGAAAAATGCAGGTTCGACACCGAGAGTTGCACCTTTCGCTGCAATGCATCGACGGCCAACTGCAATTCCTTTTGATTAGCCTGCTGCGTCTGCAGCACTCCGCTCGCATGGATTGCTGGGGTAACTGGAACAGGGTTTGCGGGTACTGGTGCGGGACGCACGGCTTTCCCCGCTGCTTTGCCCGCTTCCGCGGATACGTTATTTGCCAGTGGCGTCAACGGCCGTTGAGAGTTGATTTCCATCTTCTCGAAGCTACCTAAAATTTGCTGAACATCAAGTACATTTACCCCGTCTCGTATGTTGATTACGGCAACTGAAACTCAAACTTTAGAAAATTGATGAAAATAATTTTAAGGACCGCATAGCGGTAATAACTCCGCCAGAAAAGCATATAAATCTCTATCTAATTGTTTTAATTTAATTATGTTTCAAACTGGGGGATCGCAAGGCAGGCCTATACTTCAGCTTGGTTCCGATTTTGCGCAAAGCGTTTGCTGAAATAAATCGAAATTTTGTCCAGGTAGGTATAGATCACGGGAACAATGATCAAGGTCAGCAGCGTCGAGGTAATCACGCCACCGATGATGGCTCGTCCCATGGGTGCCTGCATTTCTCCGCCGTCACCCAGACCCGCTGCCATGGGCAACATGCCGAAAATCATTGCCAGGGTCGTCATGAGTATCGGCCGCAGCCTCACCTGACCAGCATCAAGTATGGCTTGCGTCAGCGGTTTGCCCTCGCGGATGCCCTGATTGATGAAATCCACCAACAAAATGGCATTCTTGGTGACCAGCCCCATCAACATGATCAAGCCGATCACGGAAAACAGATTCAGCGTGGTGCCGGTAACCAATAATGCAAAAAAAGCCCCGATCAAGGCCAATGGCAACGAAGCCATGATGGCGAACGGCTGCAGGAAGCTTCCGAATTGTGATGCCAGAATCAGGTAAATGAAAATCACCGCCATGCCCAATGCCGCCATCGCGGCAGCGAATGACTCCTGCATGTCCTGGGTCTGGCCGCCAACGTCAAAGCGGTATCCTGGCGGCAGTTCGGGAGAAAGCTGCTTGAGTAATGCCTGTACCTCGCTGCCGGCATCCCCTGCCGGACGTCCTTCGACGTTGGCGTACAAAGAAATCCGCCGCTGCAGGTCGAGACGCTTGACTTGCTGTGCGCTGAAGGTGGGGACAAAGTCCGCGACTTGGCGCAATGCCACCATCGGCAAGTTACCGTCAGGATTGACTCGGCTACTCGTCAGATAAAGATCTCCGAGATCAGAAGTAATGCGCCGGCCGGCTTTCGGCATGCGCAGATTCACCTCGTAGTTCTGCCCGTCTGATGCCTGCCAGTGTGAGATCGCATCCCCGGCGATCAACGGCCGCAAGGCCTTGCCGATTTGTGCCGTGGTCAACCCCAGATCACTGGCCAGATTGTCGTGTATCCGCACAGCGATGGTTGGATTGGCGCCCCGCTCGCTACTTTCCAGATCGGCAATCCCCTTGATAGCGGCAACCTGGCTCATCACTCCCCGGGAAATCTCTGTCAGCTTGCCTGCATCCGGCCCGAGAATGGAAATAAATATCGGCTTGTTGAACCCCACGGATAGTTCGATGCCAGCGATAACGGCGAGACGCGAACGAATCGCCTGTTCCAGATCCTTTTGCGAGCGCCGGTGAGTCTGCTTGCGCTCACTGAGTTTTAGGTTGATGCGCGCGTAATTCTTGCCCTCATCCGTACCTACATTGGTCTCGACAATCTCGATTTCCGGAAAAGCCTTGAGAGCTGCTTCAACCTGCCGCATTTTCGAGTCAGTGTATTCAAGCCCGGAGCCGATGGGTGTATTGAGCCTGAGCGAGATGAAGCCCTGGTCGGTTTCCGGCATGAACTCTGTGCCTATCAGTGGAACGATCAGGAAACTGCCAATAAAGCTAACCGTTGCAATCAGCAGCACCTTGACCCGATGCGCCAGGGACCACACAAGCATGTTTCCATAGAATCGGTGTACCCATTCCACGCCATGCTCGATGCGGGTCATCATGCGTCCCAAAACAGGAAAGCGCTGGAAGCGTGATCCGACCGGATCGCGCCAGATTGAAGACAGCATGGGATCGAGCGTGAAACTCACGAATAGCGAGACCAGCACGGCAACGGCAACAGTAATGCCGAATTGGAGGAAATAACGACCAATGATGCCGCTCATAAACGCGATGGGAATAAACACGGCAACAATCGCAAACGTGGTCGCCATCACCGCCAAACCGATTTCTTCCGTCCCTTCCTTGGCGGCCGTGAAGTGATCCTTGCCCATGGCGAGGTGACGGACGATGTTTTCGCGTACCACGATGGCATCATCAATCAGCAGGCCGATGCACAGGCTAAGCGCCATCAGGGTGATGAAATTGAGCGTGAAGTGAAAAGCATACAAAGCGATGAAGGTGGCTATGACGGCAATCGGCAGGGTCAACCCGGTAATGACTGTGCTGCGCCAGGAATGCAGGAAGAGGAAGACGATCAACACCGTCAGCAAAGCCCCTTCAACAATGGTTTCCTTGACGTTGTCGAGGGAGTTCTTGATCGAATCCGAGGTCGAATTGATTTTTTTGACTTCAACGCCCTCCGGCAGGCGTTTCTTCAGGTCTTCCAGGGCAGCGACAACGCCTTCGCCAACCTCGACGATATTGGCGTCCTGCACCTTGAATACGCCCACGCCGATGGAACGCTTGCCATTGATGCGTGCAATGGAAACTTCCTCCTGCTCGCCATCCACGACTTCGGCAACCTGGTTCAGGTACACCGGACTCCCGGCTTGTCGAACGACAATGATCTTGCCGAAACCCAACGGCTCCTTGATCTTGCCCTCAACACGCACAAGTTGTTCGACTACGCCGGTGGTAATGCTGCCTGCCGGAAAATCCTGGTTTGCCCCCTGAACGGCGTTAATGACCTGATCTACGCCAATGCCATGGGCTTGCATCAGTGCCGGTTTGAGATTGATTTGCACCTGGCGAACAACACTGCCCGTCACGCCGACATTCCCCACGCCAGGCGCATTCTGCAGGCGCTTGACGATGATCTGGTCGGTCAGTGTCGACAACTCGCGCAGGCTGTGCTGATCCGACACCACGGCAAGGTTGACGACCGGTTGCTGGGCATCCCAATCCGCGCGACTCACCAGGGGATCCTTGGCTTCCCTGGGAAATCCCGGACGCACCTGGGCAATCTTGTCACGCACTTCCTGTGTTGCCGAAGCCATGTCGGCGCTCAAGCGGAACTCTGCCTGGAGAAAACCGACGCCCTCCCTGGCTGTGGCGTAGATGCGCTTGACGCCATTGACAGTGTTCACCACGTTTTCTATGGGCTTCAGCAGATCGCTCTCGACTTGCTCTGGGGATGCTCCGGGGTAGTTGATGGAAATGAAAACGAACGGGTTGCTGACATCGGGCATTTGTTCAACCGGCAGGCGGTTGTATGAAAAAATGCCGAGCACCAGCAATGCCGCCATCACCATGGTAGCGAACACCGGTTGCCGAATACTGATATGGGTGATCCACACGATCGAACGTCAGCCCTTTGCGGCTTCTGCGACTGTCGCTTGCGCCGGTTCGCTCTTGATTAGCGCAGGAGCTCCGGGTTTCAATCCATCCACGCGACTGGTCACAACCTGGGCACTTTCGGCAAGACCGGAGCGGATCTCCACCAGACCATCCTGCTCCACGGTCTGGCCGATTGCCACAAAATGCTTGGCCAATTTGCCCGCCTCCAGGGTCATCACGTAATTCTGGCCGTTCTCACCGCGTAACGCAGAAATGGGAATGGCGAGCACGGGTGGTGTTTTGGAAAGGTTGAGCAAGCCGGTGGCAAACATGCCGCCCCTCAGAGTTCGCTCAGCATTGTTGATTGCAATATAGATCATGATCGACCGCGAACCAGCTTCGGCGGCGGGATTGATCCGTTCCACTCTCCCGCTGTACGTCTTGCTGCTGTTGCCCTCAATACGGATAGTCGCTTCCTGGCCCAGCTTGACGTTGCCGATCTCGCTTGCAGGGATGAGCGCCTGCAATTCCATGCGTGATAAATCAACAATGGAAAACAGGGGCATGTCCTGGCTGACTTTTTCCCCGGGCTGGACATGCCGCTTGGCCACATAGCCATCCATGGGAGAACGAACCACGGCATCATTGAGCGCATTCCTGGCCAGATCAACCTGTGCCTGATACGATTTCAAGCTGGCCTGGCTGACCAGAAGATTGCTTTGCGAACTGTCGTATGCGTTCTGCGAAATGAATTTCTGCTGTAACAGAAATCGGCTGTTTTGCTGATTCTTTTCAGCCAGGCCGAGTTGAGCCCTGGCACCCTCCAGATTGGCTATTTTTTCATTCAGCCTGGACTGGAAATCCACGGTGTCCAGGCGGGCCAGAACCTGTTCCCTTCGCACCGCTTCGCCTTCACGCACCAGTGTCTGTTTGATTTCTCCCGCCACCTTGGCTCGGACCAAGGTTTGATTGAAGGCCTGCAAGTTGCCTGTCAGTGGAATCACTTGCTGCAATTCGTGCTTTTGCACGACCGCAATGTCGCTCTGGGCAAATTCCAGAGTAATGACCGGCTTCTGGACGGCTGTGGCATCCTTGCCGGCCCGGAGTTTGATCAATGTTCCGCCGCCAGCCAGGAGTGCCAGGCAGAAAATTGATAGCCACATGAAACGCCAACGCACCAGACCACGCTGGCTGATCAATGAATTCCGCATTGCTGTCTTTCCCAATCCGTGGGGATCCCATATCCCGACCGGATGAGCTTACCACGAAGTCTGGCAATCCCCGTGAGCGCAAGAGCAGTCCAGATCTAGCGCGTGTCAAACAGGTATTCTCCACCGCTCATATGCCCCGCAGAAACCACCGCACCGTACTGAGGCTCCTGTGCGGCATCCTTCTTGACCTGGCCATAGACATTGTCATAGACCTTGAAGCCGGGCGTCATGCCTTGCGCCGCATCCAGGGTTTTAATCAGGTTCCAGGCAAAAATCGAATGACCTTCCTTACCCTCGTCCGAAACCGGCTCCTCGCCTCCTGAGGAAAAAGCCAGCACGGATCGGCGACGAAGTATCTCGTCTGACTTGAGCATGCCGTCCGCAGTCATCTTTTGCTCTTTGGTCAGCGACCCGGAGAAACAACTGTCTGATACAAGAATCAACTGACGCGCTCGAATCGCTTGCAATAGCTTGGAAATGTCGGTGTTCGATATCCAGTTGGCGGCGGTCTTGACTGAAGCGTCCACGGGGATCCAGAAGCCCATCTTGGTATCGTCCATCAGATACCCGTGGCCTGCATAGAACAGCAGTACCTTGTCATCCGGATTGATTTCATCGGCCACCTGATTGATCGCCTGCACGATTTGCGCCTTGGTGGCGTTACGAATTACCCGCGTCTCAAAGCCATAACGCGTACTCAGAACCTGGGCGATCTTCTCGACGTCCGCGATTGGCGTTTCCAGGGGAGGAATCGGCGATGTATAGCCGTTGTTGCCGACCAGCACTGCCAATCGCCGGCTGGCAGGCGGAGCGATTTTCTCTACCGCCGCGGGTTGAACTGCTGCTGGCGCAGGCGTCGCTGCCGCAACTGAGGCCACGGCCGGTTTCGGTGTCTCCAGGGGCTTGCTTGGCGCTATCGTTTGGATCTGGGTGGGTGCTTGAGCCTGAACCTTAGTTTCATCTTTGGGTTCCAATTTGATTACTTCAGGCTTTGACATCGGCTCGACTTTGGCTACCGCCACAGGCTGCTCTTGCTGCGCTGCTGATTCCGGACGGCGCAAACAGAGTGCGCTTTTATCGGTGACTCCCGGTGAGCATTCGGGCACATCAGCCGCTTGGGGATTTTTACGGAGTTCCGCCAGAGCTTCTCGATACAGCAAAGTGCGCATCTGATGTCGCTGGTTGGAGATTGCCTGCAATTGCATGACTCCCGGAACACCTCCCGCGAAGGAAGGCGGCCTGACCATCTGGGCGTATGCAACGCTCAACGGCATTCCGGCGAGCAGGATGAACAGTGGTAACTTGCGATTGAATTTCATGGTTTCATGTCCTCTTGCATGTGCTCTTATTTCAAAGCGGGTGCCATTGATGACTTTGCCTTTTCGCCCTCGGTATCCGGTTTATTAGGCTTGACCACAGGGCTGTTCCCGGCCGGTTTGGCAAACTCGTAAGGCTTGGGTTTCTTGTTGGCAATCTCATCGACCTCGCGTTTCGATTGCGTGCGCGATTGCTGGAGGTGACTCTCGATTGCTTCAATCTGATTGAGCGGCGGACTCATTCCACCGGCCCCGATGCCCTGAGCCTTGGCTATGGAAATAGCTGCACCTAGCCCAGCGCTTGCCACGAACTTAAACAAGGAAATGCTCATTCCTTCTCCCAATTTGAAGTCGACAATGAATCAGTTTCGGCCAGCAGTCTTTCCCAATCCCTAACCCAACAACATTCATGGCTGAAATCCCGGAGGATCACAGCCTTTATCCCATGCGGCAGCATCTTCTCCATTAATGCCGGAGGAACTATCTTGTCTTTCTCGCCGACCAAGTGGAATTGCCGAGTTTTCTCCAACTTTTCCCAGGAATCGAATGCCGGCGCCGAACCGCTCAGTGACGATATTTCATGATACTCCGTCCAAATCGCGTGGTTCAACGGACTGGCGATCGTGGTCAATCGGACCACATCATCGCGGCTAGCCGCCAGATACAGGGCAATCGTCCCACCTCCGGAATATCCGACCAGATTCAAGCGGGTTGTACCAAGTTCCCGCATCACTTGCGTGATTACCGTCGCTAGGGCAGTGATGACTTCGCTGGCATAACGACTCTCGCTCCAATACGCCACGGGACATTGTTGTAACTCTTTTTTTTCAAGAAATTGACAAGGGCGCCCAAGATACAGCAAAGGGCTTCTTCTATCTTTGGCCGCCAGTTGCAAGACCGTCAATTGGCGTGGCGTCGGGTCAAGAGGCGGAACATCAATTGCGGGCCAAGGGGCTCCATCGCCTTCGATGTACACAGTCAACTCTTTTGATTGTGTCGCCTTCTTGACGAAGGATGTGATCTCGAATCGGCCCGCATGAAAAATTCTCTTATCAAAGCCATTGTCAACAGCCAAATTACGCGCAACATCCTCCGGGGAAATGAAGACACGTAGGCCCGAACAACCGCACAGAAAAAACAAAAGGGCTGCGCCTTGTAGCGCAACCCTTCTGACCTTCATAACTTCTCCGATTAGAAGCGGTAGCTCACGCTTCCCATCAGCACATTGTTCCTGCTGTGTGAGCGGCCTCTCTCTGACGTGTAGGAAAGGCTGCCCATCACGTCTTTGCCAAACACATTGACCCCTGTCGCAACTGAGTAGGCTTCCTTGCTGTTGGACACATTGATGAGTCCGGTAGACGGCGCGTTGACATCGTTGATATAGGTCAGCCCGATATAGGGCATGATTCCATTGGCCCAGTAACCTACTTGCGCTCCCAAGCGGAATTGCTCGAGACGATTGGTCTGGCCTGCGACAAAAGCGTTGCTGGAATCGGTGTAGTGTTTGAGTTTTTCTTCAGCGGAGATATAGCTCACCTTGCCCGTCAACTGCCAGGCATCATCAATCCACTGAACAGCGCTCAGATTGATGGCAGCAAAGTTTCTCTCAAAGTCTTGCTTTGCAGTGATCAGGCCAAAGGCATTGCTTCTCAGGTCCGTATCGCCATCGGCATATCCCGCCACTGCATCGATACTGAACATCTTGTTGATCTGATAGCTGACGTAGGGCGCGAACATGTAACCCTCGCTTTTGAAATTGCCCTTGTTGTAGTGCGTGTCGAGTTTCGTCCGATCGTAGCCAACACTGACACCGACCACCAGATCTTTGTTGATGCCATAGTCCATGCCACCGATCCAGTTATCAACATTACCGTCAAAACGAGTGTCAGCAAATATGTTCGCAAAGGTGTTGGCAATGTAGCCGCGTGAGGCGTTCATCCAGGCATTCCACTTTGCAGTCGGCTCACCAGCTGCCATACCTTTCTTGTCGCCCAAGGCAACACGTTGCGGCCCCACCGTTGCACGCGGGTTGGCGATAGAACTCAGCACGTTGATAATGGTGACGGCCTGTTGAATCGTTGTGGCACGCTGAACCTGAGAACTGATTGCCGTGGTTGCAGCTGCTGCCGCTTCCTTCTCTGCATTTCTGATGGTTGTGGTCGTCGTGGATTTTGTGGTGGTGGTCGTTGATCCACTACTAGTCGTTGTGGTGGTGGCTCCAGTGGTGGTTGTCGCCGCTCTGGTAGTCGTGGTTGTGGCCAGCGTTGTTGTCGGCGTTGTGGGCGCCGGCATCGGAACTGTGGCGGTGGTTCCCGGGATAGTCAGCGGTGCCCCCATTGCTTTGGACAAGGCAGCCACACCTCCCATCAAAGCACCCTCATTATAAAGACCGGCTGTCGACAGACCGACCTGGATATCATTCGAGCATGTATTCAGATTGGTTTGATTGACGTTCGGATAGGTTCCTATCCCGGTACAACCTGAGGATGTTGCAAGAACGTTGTTATAAACATTAACGTAAGAAGAGATTTGCGAGCTCGTGGCCAAGGCAGTGAATGCTGTTTTGAGATTCTGCACATCGGTTGCAGTCAAGTTAGACACAGCACTAGGGTTCGCCGTAATGTAATCGACTACCGCCTGCCCCCATACCTGAATCTCTGTCGCGGTAACCGTCGCTGCCGCCTTGGCAGGTGCTGCACCACAAAAACTGATCATGGCCAGCAAACATAGAAAGGTTTTTTTCATAGTGAAGTGACTCCCTTTATCTTAATTAAAACTTCCATCGCACCCTGCCGTTCTGCATAGCAATTGAAGGCTTGTGGTGCCATACACGAGAAATTTGTTTATTGACCATAGCACATTAAAGGGTAATTTTTCAATCCGTATCTTGCCTTGGTTTAATCCGTATCAAAATCTGCTTAATCAAAAAAAATAGCCCAGGAAATTCCTGGGCTATTTGGGGAGTGATTCCCTAAGGCAAGCTTACTTGCCGCCGATTTGTCCTGCTGTATTTTCAGCTGCATTGTTCTTGCCTTGCGCCACGGCAGTTGTTTTCTTCTGGTCAGCCTTGATCTTGGTATTACCCTGAATCTGGGTGCCGCCCTTGATCGCTCCAGCGGTGTTCTTGGCAACGTTGCCTTCGCCGCTAGCGACGGCCGTGGCGTTTTCCTGATTTGCCTTGATATCCGTATTGCCTTGAATCTGGACGCCCTGAGCATTGCTCGAGCCCATGCTTCCGCCTTTTCCGGCCTGGCCAGCTTGACCAAAAGCAGCGGTTGAAAGTACAGCTAGCGTGATGAGTGCAATTTTAGTGCGCATACTCTTTCTCCTTGAATAAATGATGATGGTGTGACGAAATGATTACTGACCGCCGATGACCCCGGCTTCGTTTGCTGCTTTGTTATTCTTGCCTTGCGCCACGGCTGTAGCATTCTTTTGCGTGGCCTTGATCTTTGTATTGCCTTGAATCTGCGTACCGCCCTTGATGGCGCCAGCGGTATTCTTGGCGACGTTCCCTTCGCCGACAGCGACCGCTGTGGTGTTTTCCTGGCTGGCCTTGATTTCGGTGTTGCCTTGAATCTGGACGCCGCTGGGATTGCTGGAACGCTGGGTGCTTTGTGCAAATGCAGGAGAAGCGACAATTGCGGATGCAACAAGTAAAGTGATGAGACGCATGGTATTTCCTTTCGTGCTATTGATTTCAGAAAATGTCAGCCGTTACCCGGCGACAACCTTAAAAACCACACGGCGATTTTTCGGGTCGCGCGGGTCGAGGTTCTTCAGAGGATCGCTGGATCCTTTGCCACTGGGAATGATGCGACCGCGGTCAAGCCCAGCCTTGTCGGTAATGTAATTCACCACACTGTTGGCACGCTCGCGGGAAAGCACCATATTTTTCTCTGGATTTCCGCTCAAATCAGTATGCCCTTCAACCAGAACACAGCGCTCAGGTGATAGAGATAAAATCTTGGCAATTTCATTCAAAGTCATTTCTGAAGTTGAACTGATTTCAGCGCTACCCACCTTGAACTGAATCGCAAAATCAACGGCATTGGCCTTGACATCCGGCGGCAACGCACTGCAATCGCCTTTGACCGCAGGCCTGCCTGCTTTGGCAAGATCAGCAGCTGGCGCTGCCGGTGCGGCGGCAGCCTGAGGTTCGTTGTCAAAAACGATGGCACGGGTGCGAATTTTTTTCTTCGTACTCGAGTCGGCAGTACCTATTTCATGTGCGCCGTCATTGGGAGCCGTCATGGCACGCTTCAGGTCATCCAATTTGGACTTGGCATCGTCATCGGCATAAGCCACGTTGGCACCGGTAAAAGCCAGCAGCAGCCCAGCGAATATCAAAGAAAGTCTGGGGCGGAAAAGCGGGAAAGTATTAGGCATGTTCATTGATGGCCTCATTTGCAGATATTGATAACTTCTTTGGTGGTCACCACGATTTCCTTCGGGGCTTTTTGGCCGGCTTTGGCGGTGCCCACATTGACGTCACTGCAGCCTCCGCCTCGCTTGCTGCCGATATTCACTTGACTTTTTTGCAAGTTGGGATCGGTTTTAATGGATCCAGTAGACCATCCCTTGGCCTTCGCGTTATTCACCTTGGTCTGAGAGCTGGCATTCAAACCTTGCTCGGCCAAAACACCACCGACAGCCAGACCAAGTACCAGAGCTATCCCTGTGCGGTAAAAATTATTTGCATTCATCGCTGACAATACTCCCTATGTTAGTACAGGCCTTCTTGTTGCGTCCGCTGACCACTGTTGTAACGTTGGCAGCATTGACGTTGATTTTGGTGTCGCCCTTCTTGTCTCCCTTGATGACACCTACACGATTTTTCGCCACATTATTTTCGCCTGTTGCAATCGCTGTCGTGTTCTCTGTATTGACGTTGATTTCCGTATTTCCCTGAATGCGAGTGCTTTTTTGAGCCTGTGCAAGAGCCGGGGTCAGACACAAAGCCAACAATAAAATTCGAATCAAGCGAGTTTTCATAATCACATTACCCTCAGCAGAGGCAGCTTGGTTGGCGGTTTCCCCTTCCTGAATGCATCGCGCATGGCTTCCAGCTCGGCATCGGAAACTCCGAGCTTTTTCGCACTGAACGAAGCTGTATCAGGGGTAAACATCAGATAAGCCTGCATCTCGTTGATCAACAATTCATCCGTAGTTGTTGTGTAGTTGTAGCTGGACAAAAACTTCTTGAACGCTTCGCGTTGCTCGTCATTGAGAGAGTCATTCCAGAAGCGCCGACAATAGGTTGCATAGTATTGATTGGAATAGAACTCGCCATGCGACATTTCATGTAACAGA
>JBAYVV010000008.1:0-50573 GCA_041674465.1 Sterolibacterium sp. | reverse complement strand
GTTAAGTGCTATCCGACTGACTCAGGCGCGAAAGCAATATCACTATCGTTCAGGTATCGCAAGTAAAATTCTCTAACCCCGCAAACAAAGGAAAACCATGCAAGTAGATTTCAATTTCGTGCTTCAAATTCTCGGCTCAAAAGAGGTCGAACTGGCGCAACTTCGCCAGACACTTGACGCAATGACGCGGCAGATCAAAGAGCTGCAACAGCGCGTCGAAGAGCAGGCGGCAGCGGCCGCGAAGACCGCCGAAGCACCCAAGGACGCACCATGAAACCCCTGACCTACGAGCGCCTCTACCTTTGGGGCGTGAGCCTTGGCAACGGCCTATCGTATCAAGCAATCCCCGTCAACGCAGCGCGAACCTTGCCCGAAGTGGCGGCCTACCTCGCGGTATTGAATGACGCCAAGATTGGCGAGCGCACCGACTGGCGACTGCCGAACATCAAGGAGTTGGAGCAGTTGATCGAATACGGGCGCATCAACCCCTGCATCAACCCGGATTTCTTTCCATCAACGCCGCTCGGAAAATTCTGGAGCAGCACGCACGACACAAGCGGCGGACGCTGGACCGTGGATACGATGAGCGGTATGACCAGCACTGAGCCATCAACCGCGCGATGCTTTGTGTGGGCTGTCAGTGGCGTGGAGAAGCCTGCGCACGATTGGCGACTTGATGCCACGACAGCGACAGACCTTGCAACCGGCTTGACCTGGAAACGCTCGCATGAAATGGTTGACCCGACCCACATTGACGACGGCTCCTCGCGCGTGAATTGGATGCGCCGGGACGAGGCCATGGCGCTGTGCGTCGGCGGATGGAGACTGCCCGAAGTTGGAGAGCTTCGCGGGATCATTGACGAATCCAGATATACCCCGGCGATTGACACCGCGATTTTCACGCCGACACCGTTTCAGGCTCAGTTTCTGACCGCCACCCGTGCGCTTGATGCTTACGGCAACGCAAATCAGTGGTGGCGCGTGAGCGGGGACGTAGGTGTAGCTTTGCCTGGGGATGATGGTCGGGGCTACGTCCGCCTTGTCCGTTACGCTGGCGCGGCTCCCATGCCAACACCAGCGCCGACGGCACCGCCTGTCCCGACGCCTGCACCAACACTTCCGCCGACACCAGCGCCTACGCCAGCTCCTACCCAGCCACCCATAACCGGCAGCGTGACATTCACAAAAGCCGAATACGCCGACCTGCTGACCCAATGGGACGGCATCACTTCAGTGCTGATGTCTAAACTTTAACCTGATTTCATCAACCAATAAGGAGAATCTCCCGTGGCCACACTAGAACAGCGTAAATGGCACCTTGATCGTTCAATACCTTTCGCGCTAGTTGTGGCGATAATTGGGCAAACTCTGGTCGGTACTTGGTGGATAAGCTCGTTTGAATCACGGACTGTGAACCGATTGGAGAACCTTGAAACGCGGCAAAAGGTGATGGACCAAATCCCTGAAAAACTGGCCCGACAAGAGTCTCAGATCGAAACAGTTCTTGTCATGCTCAAAGATTTGAAGGTCGATTTCAGAGAGCTGAACAGGAAGGATAAGAAATGAATTCAATCGCTCTAGCAATGTGGTTCTACTGGTGGAGGTGGTGGGAATGAAACTTCAAGACGCATCAGACAATACCAATGTGCGGGCGTTTCTCAAGATGCTTCGCCATGGCGAAGGCACTACCGACGAAGATGGCTATCGAAGGATGTTTGGCGGAAAACTGTTCGACAGTTTTGCCGACCACCCGCGCCAGCCGCAAACCGCCACATTCAGAGGCGGCAAGACGCTGACCAGCAGCGCTGCCGGCGCCTACCAATTTCTAACCAGGACCTGGGATGGGCTGGTCAAGCAATACGGCTTCTCGGATTTCAGCCCTCAAAGCCAAGACCTGGCCGCCGTCGCGCTCATCAAGGGCCGTAAAGCGCTTGACGATGTGATCGCCGGACGCTTTGACGCAGCGGTGCAAAAGTGCAATAAAGAATGGGCTAGCTTGCCAGGCTCACCCTATGGCCAGCCCACCACAACTTTGCAAAAGGCCCGCCAACTTTATACCGACGCCGGCGGCATATTTGCGTCCGCAACCCAACCCACCATAGCGCCTGGGGCAAAAAGCGCGCTATCACCAGATCCATCATCACCGGAGACTCCCATGCTGCCATTCCTTGCTGCCGCCTTGCCTTATTTGTTTGATGCTGTCCCCAAGCTCGTAAAGAGCTTCTCTGACGACGGCGTTTCGGTGCCTGCCCGCAACGAGCAAGCCGTGACCCTGGCGATGCAGATCGCCAAGACGGCCCTCGGCGCATCCAACGACCAGGCGGTGGTTGATGCCATCAAGGATGATCCGGAAGCGGCGGCCATCGTGCGCAATGCAATCGATGCAAGCTGGGCGCAGATCACCGACGCCAGCGGCGTGGCGGACGCGCGCAAAGCCGACGTGGCCTTTGTCGCCGCTGGCGGAGAGGTCTGGCGATCACCATCGTTCATCATATCGATTGCGCTGCTACCCATTGTTTACATGCTGGTAGGCGCGGTGGTCGGGCTGTTTGGCCAACCGTTCAGCGACGACGTGAGGTCGGCGATAGCCAATGGCGTCATCGGTCTGATCCTGGGTGGCTTGACTGGCTATTACTTCGGCCAGACCACAAGCCGCAACCGCACGCCGCCGGCTTGAGCAGCAAAATCAATCAGATTTTTGGCTATTGAGGACAAGCGCAATCCGACTCGCTGAGCCTGCGCATGACGCTGCCGAAGTAGCCTACCGCCTGCACTCCATCACAACAACAGGATCAAGATATCCGCTCCTGGCAATCATCATAACGCGGGACCGCTTGTCGCCCTGTCGCATGACCCGGATGGCACCGATAATTGCCGCCTGACCTGACTTGTATTTTCCCGGCAGACTGCGCCATTTTCTGCAACCGTAGCCACGCACCTGGGCGAGGTAGTAACAGGCCGGCGCGTAGATGTGGAGCCTGGTCATTCGACCCCCTCAAGCGCCGTATTTAATACGTCAAGATCACATCCGAAATCGACTAGGTTTGTCTGTGCACAAAGCGTCTTCGCCGCCCGTGCCACCTCGATCAACTTGAGGATGGTGTCGGGCGTCAACTGTAAATCAGAATCTCGTGCAGTCTCTTCCTCTGCCGCCTTTTGCAGAGTGTCAAGGTTGATCATTTAAGCCTCTCTAACTCAGTGCTAATTCGATCAGCAGCGTTTTCGCCTTGGGTGTCATGAAGATGCTGATACTCACGCGCCGCACTGTCAACTACTGCAATAGCCTCTTCCATCGTTTGCCTGCGAGCCGCCTCTGCACAGGCTTTCCCGTGTCGCTCGACATATTCATAGGTGTAGCGCATGTCACTGGGTGGCGCTCCATCGTTTACATGGATTGTTGGCAGGTCAATCACTTCGCACCCCTCGCTGCAAGCACTGCATTGGTGTAGCGGTGCAAAGCGGGCATCCATGATTGGATAGTATTCGGGAATAATCCAACTTCTACGGCAAGCGTCAGCAATTCAGAATCACTCCATGCCCTCGCTGGCTCGTTGATTGAAGGGTCTTTTGCCATCGCTATCGCCATGTCGATGATGCTTCGCAGTATCTGCATTGGCGGTGTTGTGGTCGGCGCGTCAAGTCCGTAGATGGCGAGAGCGTCAAGCACCGCATCTTTCCACTCGTTGGGCGCTGGGTGGAGGTAGAGCGGCACAGAATACTTGCACCGTGTTTCGTCATCAAATCCATCAAGATAAAACTGCGTAAATGCCACGCGCATGCTTGGGTTCGCCCATGCCACCGGCTCACCCACTGCCGCATCAAGCGCGGATTGCAGGAGGGCGATTGCCTTTTCTCGCCCGATCATTCCGCCTCCGACTAGCGCATCAAGCACTTGCTTAATTTCGGACTTGTTTATTTCACCTTCTCCGCAAGGCCGCGCCACTCAAGCGGCGAACTTTGTTGGATTGTTTTCGGGTCAATCTTGGTCCCGTTGACGTGCCAGTGCAACATGTCCCATAGGTGTAGCTCACCGCAAAAACGGCACTCATACAAACCCTTTTGCGCGGGCGGCGTGCGGTAGCTGTACCATGGGGTTGTTTTTGGTTTCATGATGTTCCTATCTGTTTTCCGGCGTTGGCGCAGAGAGTCCAGCAGCCTTCAATAGGGCTGTATGTTCTCTCACAGCCTCTGCCGCAATAGCCTGTAGCGCACTTCCTTGACGGTCCAATGCGTCCGCTAGAAGCTCTCCAAATCTCGCCTTGATGGCGTCTTCCAAGTGCACAGCCAAAGCGGCCGGCATTGTGTGGTAATTTCTGGCACCATCGCTGTACTGGTGATACACGGTTGGGCCGGACTCGTTTTGCGCCAGCTTCAAAGACTTAAGCTCCCCGATACCTCCACCACCTCCGCTGTATCTCTGCCCGATGAGGCTTGCCCACTCGACACATTGAGCTTGCTCGCGCTTTGCTCCGTTGTACTGTTCGATCATTGTTGCCATTTCATTCTCCTGTTGTGGTGGGGCTCACACTGCACTGTGGCTTGTGGTCAACGTACTGGCATACTGCACAAGAAGGAACCCACAGCATCTGTGATGTTGCCCATATTGGTTACGCTGCCTGCTTTGCCTGCACCTTATCAAGATGGTCTTTCATCGCTGCGCACATAAGCGTCAAGTCCGACAGGTGATACAGCACCGCAGCACGTTCCCGGCCTGCTGGTTCAAAGCCGAGTTCTCGCAATCCGTCGGCGCTAATCTGGATCGGGTGCAGCTTGTCTTTGATGGCGCCAAGACTGATAGTTGCTGTACTTGCTGGCGCTGGCCGAACTTGCGGGAATTGGCGCACGGTGGCCTCAATCGGTTGCACAGGCTGCGCAATCACCGGGTCCGGTGCTGGTGTGGCTTGGGCAGCGGTTATCGCGTCCTGGTGCTCGGCAATGCGCAGTTTGACCAGGGCGGTCAGATCGTCGGGCGCCTTGAGAACGATCTGCGCCACATCGGCGAACAGGAAAGCATGGTCTTTGGCCAGCTCGCGCAAAGTTGTCAAGTTTGCCTGTATCTTGTCCGCCGTGGCGCTGGCAGCGATCTTGGCATTGGCAAGGGCAGTGTCTACCGCGTTTTGCATGCTATCGAATGTGCGAAGTCCTTTGATAGCGCCGCCGAAGTCGCAAGCTGTGGCCGGCATATAGGGTTTGCCAAGCCGAATATTCAACGCTGCAATATGGTCGGCCAGGGCTTTGCCGCCTTCGGCCACAATCTCACCCCGGCGCGATTCCTTGCGGGCCTTTTCGAGCTTTTCCAGCGCCAGCCGGACGTCGCGGGCTTCGGCGCTGATTTCGTCCATCGTTCGGAACAGGTCATCAATGGTTTTGGTCTGCCCGAGCGCGTGGTCTTTGGCCGCTGCAACGCGCGATTCAATGTCTTCGCACCACTTGCGCGCCTTAGCGCTGTCAGCAAAGTCCTGATCGGTTTTCAGGTCGCGGTTGACGCTGCGGATGGCGGCCAGGGCTACTTGCTTGAACTCATCCATGTTGGATGCGCTGATTTCGCCTTTCATCACGATGTGCAGCGCGGGCAGTGTTTCAGGCGTGCGGCCTACGGCTTCGGCGACGATTTCGGTCGGCACGTAGGCGGCTTTGTCGATTTCAAGCTGCGCCCATCCGGCAATGATCTTGGCGCGAAGTTCCAAATCTGGCGCATACCAGCAGTGGCGCTCTTCGATCAGCTCGTCGCCTTCCCATTTTGACGCCATGAATAGGATGCGACGGGCGCCGGAAACCATGAGCTGCTGTTCCATTTGCACGCGGTACAGCAAGGGAAGGCGATCACCTTCGCTAGAGCGCAATTCAGCATTTAATGATTTATGCTCGAAGCCCTGCGAGTAGTCATCAATCAACCCGTCAAAGCTGGCCGAATACTTGCCGTCGCTGCCGACAATCGGGTAGAGAAATTCACCATCGAAGATGTTCTCTTCGGCCCATGCGCGCGCCAGGGCTTCGATGCGGTGGCCTTCATCGAATCTGGCCTGAGTAGCCGGGTCCACGTCCGTCGCAATGCCGGTGCTCAGTCGGCGGATCAGTTGTGTTCGAGTCTCGTATGGGGAACAGCCCATCATGGCCGGTGCATCGCTGGCGTTGAAATGGGAAGCTCGGTGAGCGTGCCATTCTGGAGAATTTTGCAAAAGTGAATGTATTTGCATGATGTTCAGTCTTTCCATGGGAGGTCGTCATCGGAACCTGCGTCAGCCGCAGGAATGGTTTCTGCCTTTTTCATTGCCTTGATGCGCTCTGCCTGCGCTGGCGTGAGTTCGCCCCTACTGAGCGCCATCGCCTTGATTTCGTCGGTGGTCTTGAGTCCTTCGGACACGGCTTTTTCCCAGCGGATAGCCTGCTTATCAAAAGCCTCTGCCGGCCATACGGGCAACGTCTTGGCTACGGGCGTGTCAGTCGGTGCATCGCCCTCATGCCTGGTAAGGTGGTCCACCAGTGCGGCGTCCATGTCCTCAAGGTCTTGGCTAAAGCAGTCGCTGGCGGCAGTCACGTTCAGCACCATCGCCATCTTGGCGCGCTTGTTCGCCATCTTGAGGATGGTATTGGCAAGATCGGCGGGCTCGGTGCGAATCTGTTCCTGCTTGTAAGTGGTCCCGCCCTTGCCGCGTGCGTGCTTTGTGCGGCGCATGTTAGCCGGTGTTTCGTCAAACTCTTCCTTGCAGATAGCCTTGCGCCATTTGTATTTTTCCTCACCGCTTGACGCCTCGCCAAGACCGGACCCGAGCACCACGCCGCTGACCTGGTGCGTGCCAATGCAATTGACCCGATAGCGCACGGTATCAGCGGTAGACAGGTCGGTGACTTCGTAGGTGTCGGCGACGCGAAACACCATGCACAGCACTTCGGCGCCAGCCTTGTAAAGCGTCGGCTTGGGCGTGCCGGGGATCGTGCCGTAATGCACGTCCGGTTTCATCACCGCGCGCATGACCTCCTGGACAACGGCCACGTGCTGGATGATGTCAGATACCGCCATGCGGCCCGACGATTGGGTACTGGCAAGAGCGCCCTGTTTGAGTTCGACTACTGCGTTGTTCATGTTGTTCCTTTGGTTGGCTTCTGTGCTTACAAATTGAGAATAGGGTTCGGGAGAAGAGTTCGTCCCGAAACGTCGGATGTGTTGAGAATCAAAACATCCAATAATGTGAGTATCCATGCGGTTTTCAATGGAGAACCTTTAAGTTAGTGTCCACTTCCGTTGCGCACCGCATGGAATCTACATTCTCCACGTCGAAAAAAAAGCTTGACACGTCAACCATGCGGGTTGCGGCAGAAGTGAGCGCATGCTTTCGTTGCAAGTACTGCAAACATGCGGACCTATTTCCCCCTAGTTCCAGTACAGTATTCGCTATCCACTCATGAAACGGGTTCATTTTGCAGAGCCCCCAAGCGCGCCAGTACCCAACACAAACCCGAAGTTATACCAGCCGCCATTGTTGTAAACAGCATAGATTGCAACGTCATCAGAGAACCACGATACTACCCAAGCAACCGGCAGAATCATGCCGTGCCATAGGCCATACCAAAAGCCGACCGGCTCATGTGCAACTGTCACGGCAAAGTGATCGGCGCATCCCGACAAAAGCAGGACGGCAACAATTGCGACCACAGCGAACTGACCGCGCAAGTCTGCCAGCGGTACAGTGGTGAAATGCTTGCTTGTTTTCAATTGAACCCCTTAATGAAGCGAGTGACGCTTTCTCTGGTTGGTCCGCTCAGAAGTTCCATCATCCCAAGTTGTGCACATATCCCGGTAGAGGACGCAATAGTCTCATCATGTTTCCCGAGATCGGAAAGCATCGACGTGACCGCACTTTGCAGGTCACCAATCTTCACGTATTCCATGGCACGGTCTTTACACCATTGCAAATGTTGTGCTCTATCCATTTCATTCTCCAAAAATTATTTACCTACCCACCAATCCTACCCACTCTGCCGAAGATTTACATCGGTAGAAACCCTAGGGTTGGTGCTTATTTGCATTGCGCAAAAGCTCTTCAGCTTCACGAAGCGCCTTATCCTCATCAAAGAACGGCCGCTGCCACTCGCGCCAAGCCGCATTGAAGGCGATGCACACGCCGACGATCAGGACGACCACGAAGGCGATGATTGCGATTGTTGTGGTCATAGCTGTCTCCAAGTTGTTTCACCATTACACGAGCTATAGTTCCACTTTTTCCCACAGGTCAAACACTGGGCGCTGCCGGACGTTGTGTTCATATCGGGGTTTGTGTTGTTGCCCAGCTTGTCATAGACCGGCGGGTAGTAGGCGCACGTTGTCATCCCTCCGAAGAGTTGGATTCGGCACTCATCGGCGCATGTGGCGGTGTCTGGTGGAATGTTCATTTGCGGCCATCCAGCATGGCACCAGCCATCTTGTAAGACCAGTCTGCTATTACGTCTGCCGCCTCATTCCAATCAGAAGCAAGTTGACCTTGCATTGCCTTCGCCGCTAAGTCATCCCGAAGGCTCTCAACAATCATCGCATCAAGCCAGTCTGCCCCGCTGTCGGGGACTTTGAGCTTGATTGCGGCGTATTGACGTAGGGTCATGCCGGGACCGCTGATTTGTGGCCCATTCAAACAGCCAGAATAATCTCGCGGTGTGATGGTGTCGCACGGGAAAGCGTTTCCGCCCGTGTCTTTGGTTGTCATGATGCGTCTTCCTTTGCAACCGCCTCGCGCAAAGCGCTGTAATTTGCAATCGTGAAGCTGTACTCCTCGGGTGTAAGCCCTGTTGCCCGGCGCGCAGATGGATCGAACATATTCCAGCGACCGCCAAGACGAACCTTCTCATACGCCCTCCAGTTGTTTAACTGGGCGAACGTGAATTCCTTGTCGTCGTTCATAAAATCCCTTTCGTGCGAGTAACGTACCCGCGCTTTGTCACACAAACAAACGATCCTTCGGTGTCGGTCGGGCGAAGCGTGCCATTCTCGCCGCACATCGTTTTGCTGACGTCGGCAATATGATCGGCAAGGCGCTGCTGTTTGATAGCGTCGTCAGCCGCGCCAAACTCGCTTGAGCGGTCGGGAAGGTTCCATGAGGCAACGCCGAGCGCAAGGATTCCTGCGCAAAACAATAGGATGCGGGTCATGGTGTTTCCTTAAGCGTTCGAGTCAGAATGATTATTGAGTCAAGCACAGCCGCGCTGTGTATGCAATCAAGCAGGCGCTCTACTTGGCCATTGCTTTCACCCTCGCGGATGCCGAGAAAATGGCGCAGCAATGTCCTGGATTCTGCCCGCAGTGAGTCAACTGCCTCTTGCGCTTTTACTTGCGACGGTGTAGTCATGGTGTTTTCTCCGGTGGCGTGTCAAATTTCACGAACCAGTGCAGCGGATTGCCGCAGGTACAGGGTTGGTCTGTAGTTGGCAGCGCGCCCATGTGATATGTGGCTCGGTGGCCGCAGGGCATTGTGATTTCCCAAAATCGCTCAGGGTTGATGTTGCAGAATTGGATGCCGATAGTCCATGCATTGGCGATCATTGACGCGCTTGTCATATCCACAGCCACAGGAGTTGCGCACGCCATTGTTAGGTCATGGTCTTGTGTGCTCATGGTTTCTCCGGTGGCAGTGCCGCGATATACGCCTCAAGCCGTGCGATCCGGCGATCCTCATATGCCAGCACGCACTCAGCATGTTCAATGGCGCTGTGAGCCCTCAACTTGTTGAACCGCGCGCCGTAAAGCTCGGTCGAGGCGACTTTGAGTAGTGATAGGCGGCCTGCTTTTTCAAGCAGCAAATCGAGTAGGATCATGACAGCACTCCCATAAAAACCAGCACCAGCGTGATGACGGCCACAGCGAACATGCAAGCCCACCAGCTATGCGGATATGCGCGACGTGATGGGCAGTCGCGGCCCTGGCGGCAATCGCCTTTTCAAGTGCATGGCGCACCGCTAGACCACTTTCAGCCGTGTCCGGCACGTCGCATTCAAACAGCACGGCATCGGTGTAGAGGTGTAGGATTTGTGTTTTCACAGGGTGCTCCTTGCGCGTTGCCGGCGAACTTGCCGCGTTTCAACTTGGTCGTTCCATGCGCTGATTTCAGCGTCGGATGAAGTGATCATTTGCGGGTAACGCTTGGGCGCTTTTTTTGGTGCCGAATCTGGCATTGCGCTGGGCCTGGGTTGGTGCGTCTTTGTTCATGATTGCATCGACACCATGCCCATGCCGGCCAACTTCTGCACCATGTCGGGCGGGCACATATCGCCCAACATCGTCTTCGGCGTCAGCAGTTTCCACGCGCCAAGCGCAGCGCCCAGACCGATCAACAATAGCGCGGCGCCCTGATCGCCAATCCATCCGCCAAGTTCGATATAGCTGTGCTCATGACCATCCAAAGGATCCACATCGAAGAACTCGCCCTTGTGGTCTGCCATCGCGGCCTTCAGTGCGTCAGCCGTTGCTTCAGGGCTTTTGCGCACCCCGAAGAAAATCACATCGGCAGCATCGGCCTCATTTGCTGAGCAGCGGATGGCGTTCTTTGCGAGGTAATCAATCAAACTCATTTCACTCTCCTTAGTTAAAAAAATCGGTGAACGGTTGGGCTACTATCAACGTTCAGGATCGACGCACTAAAGCTTGATCCAGTGGCCACTTTCCGAGGGAGCATATCCAGTCATGCAGCCGTTCACCAAAACTCATTCAGCAGCGCACCTGATGCGCTCTTGGATGAGGATGGCCGATCTTTATTCACCGGCCATCTGTGTCTATTTGTTCAGGGTGCTGCCATCTCTCCAGACCGCAGCACCAATAACTAACCGTATTCAATTTGCTCCGGCACCGGCCTTTTACGGCACATCGTGCAGCCGTCCCGATGAGTGGTCGGGCGCTGGCACGAAAGGACTGCTACGTGTAGCAGGATGAAAAACATTCAACTCTCCTAAATTCGTTTTCTCTCATCGCCACATCACATCGGCACAAAGTACCTAGACTGCCGCGCCCCTCGGGTTGGTCTTAGCGGGCCGGTATGCGTTCGGCCTGAGTCGTTTCATTTTGCTGCGATGTGTGAACTCTAAACCTAATTTGTTGGTCTGTAATCAGTGTTTACCCTACCCTTTGAGATTTATTTGGTAGGTAGTTTTACCTATGCAGAAGTCACAAGAGACAGTCCCACTTAACCCCTTAATCCTACCTACCAAAGGTATTGGATTAGGGGCACCTTTACCAGTGAGCCGTGTCGGGAAACTTTTCAATCACCGACTATCGCGGGGCGGGCGCGCTACCTGCGACTACTTGCGAACAACATGGCATTACTGTCTTGTTGTCGTGTACCTTGAGTGTTGCCACTCGCGGTGCTTGTCGCCAGAGTCGGCATCCGGGCTTTGATCCGGGCTACCGACTGGATTTATCCCCTCATGGGGTCACTGTATATCCCGTTCGCTTTCGCTACTTGGGCCTGCGGGTAACAGAGGCTAGGTCTTTACAGTCGTCCGCTTGTTGCAACCTGCGCGGTCTGGTCAGTCATGGGTGATTTCTGCCCTGGCTACGGTGTCAATGTGCGGCCTGACAGTGGAAAGCAAAAAACCCTAGCGGTATGCTCTCCACGATTACGGCGTGTCCCATTGCTGGGCAAGAACAGACCGCTAGGGCCTTTATTATGTCTTACGCCGTAATCGCTTGACAAGAGAAATTATGGCAGGGTTTTCCCTACTGCACAAGAACTATTTTTTGTGGCAAGATTTGCGCATGAATAAAGAAACAGCCGAGCTACTAAGCGCAGCCCATGTGCGCCAGCTCGCAATTGTGCATGCAAAGCACAATGTAGGCGAGACAGACTATGACGCTGCGAGTGTAGCAATCCTGATCCGCGCCGTTGAACTCGCTACGCCTGAGCTTAGCCAAGAGAGGCGCGCGGGACTTTTTATGGAGACTGAAAATGATTGAACAACAAGACCCGAAGCCGGGGCCATGGGTCGATAAGAAAACCGGCAAACCAGCCGAACTGATGCGAGTTGACGGTGAGTTCTGCTGGTACACGATCCCTGAATTCCGTTCTGAGCAAGTGATTGCCACATTTCGCTGGCTTGAATCCATGAGGCCGGCATGAACCCACTCTACCAAACCGGCCTGGGCACCATGCGCGACATGCCAGATGTACCGCTAAGTGCATTTGAATGGCGATGGAAGCCTTTAATCACAGAGCCAACACCCGAAGAACTAGCCCTAGCCTATCAGCGCAAGTACTTCAAAGAACGCTACATTCCCGCATCGCAGCGTAAAAAAGGCGAGCCGATCAAGCGTGCAAAGCGTTGCGCACCGATACCCGACGTCAACGAAATCATTGATGCGCGCGAGAAAAAGCGGGTCAAGAACCGTGAAGCCATGCGCCGCGCTCGGCATTTTTCAATCAGCCCGACACCGCAGGCCGACTCAGATCGGACGCGGGCGATTCAGGCAAGTTCTAGTTTATTCAGAACAGTATGAACAAGCAGCAGGCATTATTTCAGGATAGCGAGCAGTACTCGGGGGCGAGGCGCTACCTTCCTATTTTGTCTGCCGTGGAAAATAACAAAGGAGTTCTAGACCTTGACACCGTGAAGGGCTGTAGCATAGGGATGAAAGTTTACCCCGATGGCGGATGCTATGGCGGGTGTTACGCTGCAAAAACTGCAACACGATACGGCATTGATTTTTCCGTCAGTGTCACGCGCAAATTGACACCATGGAACCTGAAAAGTGTTTTCTTTACTGTAAAAAACCATCATGCGGACTGGTATCGCATAGGGACCGCAGGCGATCCATGCCACGATTGGGAAAACACTCTATCGGTGTGCGAAGCATTGAAGGCGGCGTTAAAAATCCCTGTCATCATCACGAAGCATTGGATGACACTCTCTGATGAACAAATCAGACGCCTAAAAGATGTGTCGGCAGTAGTCAACACATCAACAAGTGGGCTAGATACAGATCAGGAAACAAGGCACCGCATCAAACAAATTGAGAGGCTTAGGGCTGCTGGAATACACAGCGTAAACCGCGTTGTTTCGTGCCAGTTTGGATCATCCGAATGGGCCACGGCTTGCAATAGCAAACAGGATCGGCTTCTAGCAATAAAACCAATTATCGACAATCCACTGAGAGCGCAAAAATCAAACGAGCGCGTCAAAAGTGGCGACATTCTGCTGACCAGAATGAATGAATCTGTGGGGGGTGGCAAACTTGTTTCTCTCCATTGTGAAGGCATTTATCTAGGCACGTGTAACTACTGCCCGGATCAATGCGGGGTTTCTAAATCAACTAAACCAAAGGTAGAGAAAATGGATATGCAAACATTCAAAGACCAGACTGCGCTTTTCAAACAAGATGTTGAATGGGTGTACGTCAAGAGCGTCATCGGGTCAGGGTACGAGGAAGATGTTTCAAGGCTTGCGATTGAAGATGGAATCGCCAAGCGCGCGGCCCGTAAGAATATGCAGATTCACTCTGCAATCATCTTGAAAGTCAATGATGAATTCAGTGGGTTTTTCACGTTTCAAGTGAACGATGTTTCGCGTGAATTCTGTTTGCTTCAATCGGTTATTGAACCGCTCCACTACACCAAAGAACTTTACGCGCAAATGGTTCGTGAAGTCATCGCGCGTAACGAAAACAAGTACCCGGCCATCATCACAACCGACCCGAAAAGCAAATTTGAAACTCCTGAATTGTTCGAGCGCGTCGGGTTCCAAACATACCTGAAAATGTCTGGGTTTCACTACATGGTTCACGGCAACTTGGCCGACGTTCGCATGAAGCTACTGGCACACATCACGATGTGCAACGTGTGGAATTCGATTAAGGGCGACTGGCTTCGTTTGAAAAAAGAATGGCGCGAAAAAATTGACGCATCTGGCGCTGCTGCTGGTGTGGCAAATCCAGCATTTGCGACCCGCGAGGGCTGCTGGCAGGGCGAAAACGGCATGGCAAATGTCGTGACCCGCGACCCCACAAAAGCAGGCAAGGAAAACGGCCATTCACACAACGGCAACGCATCGGTACTCGACCCGGTGGCGTGTGAGGTAATCGCAAGGATGTTCATGCCAAAAGCCGGACGCAGGATTTACAATCCATTTGGTGGCGGCGTGCAAATGGGGTACATCGCTGGCGCTTGTGGTTATGAGTACGTTGCGAGCGAGATTCGCCAGAATCAAACCGAAGCGAACAACAAAATTTGTTCAGAGTTTGATGGTCGCGTGAAATGGGTTCAGAGCGACTCGACAACCTATGACCCCGATGGCATGTTTGACCTGGTGTTTTCTTGCCCGCCGTATTACAAAGTTGAAACGTACCTTGACTTTGATGGGAAACCCCCGGTCGGTGAAATCAACTCACTGGACACCTATGAAAAGTTTCGTGATGTGCTGTTCGCCGGGTACAAAAAGGCGATTGAACACTTGAACGACAATTGCTTTTTCGTCGTGATGACAGGGGACAGTCGCGATAAGAACGGTGCTTACTATTGCTCTGAGTCTGAGACTGAACTCTTTTTCAAAGAAAGCGGCCTGTCGGTTTACAACAAGATCATTTATCTTGAGTGTGAATTTACCCGGCTCGCACATGCGAAAAAGACTTTGCACACTCGCAAATTCCCGAAGCGCGAACAGAAAATAATCGTCGCCTACAAAGGCAACATCGCGAACATCAAAGACAACTTCGCGCCAATAGGCCGGCTGTAAAAATGATCCGCTGCGACCGCTGCGGACGCCGCATGAATCACCCCACCGGCACGATAAAGGTCGGTGACGATGATTGGCAGCTCGGGCCAGTATGCTACCGTGTGCTGCGCCAGGAATACGGCCTAGCGCCTGTTCGCGTGAAGCGTGCGGCGGCGGTGCGGATTGACCAGCGGGAGTTGTTCGATGGTGAGTGCTACTTTGACGCGCGGGGTGAGATTGATCGGAGAGAAATAGATGTACTGCACACCTGAAAAAATCCTTACTGCCCGCATTCAGCACCGATGCGAGTTTTGCTACGAGCGGATCGAGGCCGGGCAAAAATACGTCCGTTGGGCGAGCGTTGATGAAACCTGGTTTACCAACAAAATGCATCCGGAATGCCTCTCTGCGTTGCAGGAAGATTCGGACTGGAATGATTTTGAATACGCGCCGGGGCAGGGAGAGCGACCACCCTTGACCCCCGCGCTTGCACCGGAAAAGAAATAGGCGTAGACTTCGCAAATCAAATAGCCAGTAGCATGGCAAGGAACGTTATGACTTTTTTCATGGCCGTACAGGCAGCCCCACTCTTCCGTGTTACGCACGGGCGTTCCTTGGGATGCTACGTTGTTTGTGCGGCCTTCAAAAAGGTTAGACGATGAACTATCTCCAGCACCCCCTTAGTGCGGCGTTTCCGTCAATGGGTGACGAAGATTTCCAAGCGCTCAAGGATGATATTGAAGTCAACGGGCAGCGCGAGCCGGTGTGGATACTTGATGAAATGGTGCTTGATGGCTGGCATCGCTACCGGGCTTGCATAGAGCTTGGCATCAAACCTACCCAGTTCAATTTTCAGTCTGACGATGATCCATCGGCATTTGTAATCAGTCATAACTTGCACCGTAGACACCTGACCGCATCGCAGCGCGCTGCGGCTGTCATAGCCTGCTCTGCTTGGCGTCCGGCGCATAGAGAAAAGAAGTCGGCAATATTGCCTACTTCCAAAACACATGCTCAAATGGCGAAGGAAGCTGGTGTTGCTGTTAGAACAATCAGCGATGCGAAAGCAGCTAAGAATGCTGGCTTGATTGATCCAGTTATAGCCGGCGCGATAAGTGCAAATGAGGCGGCGAAAATCGCACGCGGCACATCCTCAAAACCGGAAGTTGTCGCACCTCCAATGCCAGATGATGGCGCGCCAGATGACGCTGAATTAGAGGCAAGTCGCGCCCAGGTAGAGGCAGAATCTAAGACCATGGAATTGCTCCTATCAAGTGATGAGCCACTTGCCGCAGTTGCAGCAAAAAACACTCAACTTGAGGCTCAGATAAAGTTGCTGAACTTGCGCATTGCAGGGCTTCAAAACAGCAATACGGAGTACATCAGAACGATAAAGAGTTTGCAGGCAAAAATCAAGAAGTTGGAGTCTGCAAAATGAGCCTCCTATTTGACGACGAGCCGAATTATGCGAGTGCTTGTTTCCCTCCGCCTCGCCCGTTCCAACAGACTGCACACGACGCCCTGAGGGCTGGTGTCGTTGCGGGCCATAAAAACCAGATGGTGATGGCGCCGACAGGATCAGGCAAAACGTACCTTGGTTTGCGAATAATTCATGAAGCGTTACTCAAGGGGAAAAAAGCGGTATTCATGTGCGACCGGAAAACGCTGATAAACCAGACCAGCGAAGTCGCTGACAAATACGGCCTTAGTGCCCATGGTATTTTGCAGGCATCGCACTGGCGCATGAATAGCGAAGCACCTTTTCAGATTGCTAGCGCCCAGACAGTTGCTAGGCGGCAATGGCCTGACGCCGATGTGATCGTGATCGATGAAGCACACACCCAGCTAAAAACTTGGACTGATCACATTCCAGATTGTCGGGCTAAGGTGATCGGCCTAAGCGCAACTCCGTTTAGTCCTGGACTTGGGAAGCTATTCACCAATCTCGTTAACGCCACGACCATGCACGACCTCACATTGTCCGGTGTGCTGGTTCCGATGCGGATCATGACCTGCACCATGACTGATATGCGCGGGGCAGAGACGAAGGGTGGAGAGTGGACAGAGAATGCAGCGGCAGAACGCGGAATGGGGATTATCGGGGATGTGGTGAGCGAATGGATCAAATATGCCGAGCATCGCAAAACGATTGTCTTCGGTGCAACGATCAAACACTGCGAGGAAATTTGTAGGCAGTTCAATGAAATCGGCGTGATGGCTGCTGTATTTTGTGCCGACACGTTACCTACAGAACGCGAATTCCTACTCAAAGAGTATAGAAAACACGATTCAACTTTGCGGGTGCTTGTATCGGTCGAGGCTTTGGCAAAAGGTTTTGATGTGCCAGATGTCGGGTGCATTGTTGATTGCCGTCCACTGAGAAAATCGCTGTCCACTGCAATACAGATGTGGGGGCGAGGTCTTCGATCATCACAGGATACCGGGAAATCTAATTGCATCCTGCTTGACCATTCAGGCAATATTCAGAGATTTTTAGAGGATTACACGGACATATTTTTCAACGGTCTGGGCGCCTTGGATTCTGGCGAAAAACTTGATAAAGCTATTCGGCGTGATGATGAGGACAAAGAGAAAAAAGGCTGTCCGGCTTGCGGATATAAACCTTTTTACAAGCGCTGCATGGCTTGCGGTCACGAGCACAAATCCCAAGCATTAGTCGAGACATTGCCGGGTGAAATGCGCGAAATCATGATGGGCAAAAAGAAGCTGGCAGATGACTCGCGCCACCTTTACGAGCAGGCCTGTACCTATGCACGCGCCCACAGCGCTCCGGAAAAGCAAAGCGCAAGAGCTTACTACCTATTCAGGGATATGGTAGGCCGAGAACCGCCAAAGCACTGGAGCATAAATACAACGCCTGATGTTCAAATGACAAAGAATTTTTTGAACAAAATTCGTAGCAAAAATATCGCCTATGCAAAAGCGAGAGAAAGGGCTGCGGTATGAGTTTTGAAGCGCTTGCCATTGCACACGGTTTGCAGATTGACAAACTGTATCCGTCCGACCGGGTGCAACGCTGTGCAACAGTGGATAAACCACGTAGTAAAAATGGGGCATTTTTTTGGGATGGTGAACGCGGCTGGGTCAGTGACTGGTCACAAGGCGGAGAGATTTATTGGCTTGATAGTGGGAAGCGAGAATTTACAGAAGTTGAACGCCGCTCTTGGTTAGACCGCAAACGGTCAATGGAGGCAAGACAAGAGCAAGGCTGGCGCAACGCTGCACTACATGCCGCCATGCTGATGCGGGCGACAAAACTCAAAGAACACGATTACCTGATGCGCAAAGGACTGCCCGATGCACTTGGATTAGTCACGGACGACGACGATTTGATAGTGCCTATGCGCAATCTTGAAACCAATGAATTGCAGGGCGCTCAAGTCATCCGCTGGTTGGCTGACGAAAGACGATGGGAAAAGAAGATGCTGCATGGAATGCGGGCTAAAGGTGCAATTTTACGGCTTGGCCCAAAACACGCCCAGGATGCGTTTTTAGTAGAAGGACTGGCGACAGGGCTAAGCACCGAGCTTGCGGCCCGCCTGATGCGATTGAATGCCTACGTGCTGGTTTGTTTCAGCGACAGTAATCTGGTGCATGTTGCATCGATGCTCAAAAGAAAAGCCTTCGTTTGTGCCGATAACGATGTGTCAGGAGCGGGGCAGCGCGCCGCTGAAAAAACGGGACTTCCATGGTGTATGTCACCAAAAATCGGCGAAGACATGAACGATCTTCATGTGAGAGCCGGATTGATGGCGGTGGCATCAATGCTGATGGAGTTAAGGATGCGCGTATAACATGTGTTAACATGTTAGCAATTGTTATAAATGTTATGTACACAAAATTATTCAGCTCGATCACCGACAGCACGATATGGCAGGCACCGGACGCCACCCGGTTGGTGTGGATAACAATGCTGGCGATGGCCGACAAAGAAGGTTACGTCGGCGCATCCATACCTGGGCTTGCAAACCGCGCCAGGGTATCGCTTGATGACTGTTTAGCGGCTCTGGATTGTCTGCTTGCACCGGACAAATGGAGTAGGACCGAAGACTTTGAAGGTCGGCGGATTGAGTGTGCGGACGGCGGCTGGAATCTGCTTAATTACACCAAGTACCGCACGATACGAAATGAAGATGACCGGCGCGAACAATCACGGGTTGCGATGGCGAAACTGCGCGCCTTGCGCTCAAAGCCTGTTAGCAATGTTAACGATGTTGGCCGCCGTTTACCCACCCAGATGCAGAGTACTGGCGAAACGCCGAGTACGGGAACTGAGCAGCCGGAAACCAATACCCGCCATGGAAGTCAGGGGACAGGGAACAAGGCTAAGGTTACACCAACAGGGCGGGCGAAAAATCCTAAACTTTTGGCGGATTTGGCCGAATTGGACAGATCGCAACACATCGCATGATCACCCGCGACCAAATAATAACCCACATCAAAATGATGCAAAAACACGATCCCGCATACGCGCAAAAATCGCTAGCATGGTACACAAAGGCGCTACCGTGGCTTGATCTGCCAGGGTGGGGTGAGTTGGAGAGCGATCAAGGTAAGAGGCCATGACCATAAACGAATTGATTTCCAAGTTGGAGAAGATGCGCGCCGACTATGGCGATGCGCGGGTTGAAGTGCGTAACGAGTCCGGCGATTGGAACGACGCCGAAGAGGTGCAGGCAACGCACTACTGCAAACCTGCGTCTTCCCCTACGTGGGTAGTGTTCATTGATGTGTAACCGGCCTTGCGCCGGCACATGAGGAAACGAAAGTGAGCAAAGAATGAAAAGTGTTTTGGGTTTTTTGGTGTTTGTCGGAGCATGGCTAATCGGCTGCTCAATTTTTGACGGGTGGCTTGGACTGACCGGAGCTTGGCTGATGCTTGGTGGCGCTGTCACGTTCGCGGTTTGTAATTTTTTACAGCGGATGGTGAACCAATGAAACAAACCGCAACATTTACCCTGAAAGTCGAGATTGACTACTCCGACGAATGGAAGCTGGATGAGGCAATTGCGCGCGTGTCGCATGAAACGCGCGTTGAGCGGCAAAGTTTCTCGGGAGCGGGGAGCTACTCCGTTAAAAAACTTTCGTGTGAGCTTGAATCAATTGAGGCGGCCAAATGAGATCAATCCGCATTGCCGCATCAATCCCGATTGAACTGCTGGCCCTGGTGCTGTACCTAATGCTCGCATGTGTGGCGTATCTGGCGGCATGTGTGGCGGGGGATTTGTGATGAACAACAATACTCCAGAGATAACGATGCTGCCATGTGGCATGCCCACGGAAGCGTTTGTTGTCATTGATACATGCGACGTGGGGCATAAGTTCGCAAAGCTATCAGATCATCCAAAGCGTGACGGCGTTCCAAGGTGCCCGCATTGTATGAGCATTGGGCTAGATAGTGCGCGCGCCACGCTGGAGGAAGTAGAGGATGTGTTTAAAGATCAACAGACCGACCTCGTGTGTGGAACAGGGGGATGCAGGTGATTGTCAAACTCCCGTTCCCGCACGCATCACTATTTCCGAACCGCAAGAACGGCAAGGACTTTCACGCCACCTTAGCCGCAAAGCAAAAGCAAAGAGATGACGGTTACTACGCAACAAAGGCAGCAGGATCGTTTAAAGCACCGGATGGCTACATACCCCTTAGCCTGGTGTTTGTGTCTCCAGACAAGAGGCACAGGGACGGCGACAACATGCTTGCCGCGTCCAAGGCTTTGCTCGATGGCGTAGCGCTGGCCTTGGGGATCGACGACAAGAGATTTAAGCCGATTCTGATTGATTGGGAGCGGGGAGAAAAACCCGGCGCATTGCTGGTCGGTATCGGCGTTGCAGTCATGTCCGGTGCATCACTGAAAGAAATGGAGATAGCATGACGTTTGCACTTCAAGCGCTGATACGCGAGGCCAGAGCAGAACTTGGAAGCGATGCCTGCCAGCGTGGAAAGCACTCTTGGATAAGCGAAGGTGGTCGTTCTTGCCCGCAAGATTTGACCGACCTGTGTAGTCAGGCTGTGTATCGCTGTTCGACATGCGGCACATACGACTACGGCGAAGCCAATGGGCCGGGCGCCAAAGATTGCGAAACACACTGCAAACATCGAGATGAGGTGACAGCATGACAGACAACCAAGAAACCCTACCGCCGCCAGCCCTAGACGGCTCGCCAGCATTTGAGCTTGACCACAACGACCCATGGCCCATGCCGGAATCGCAGCCGGTGGCGCCGATGACGATTCGGGAGATTGTGCTTTCTTGGATTGAGCGGAGGTTAATTTCATGAGCGAAAACACAAAGATCGAATGGTGCCATGCCACCGTTAATCACTGGGCCGGATGCACTGCTGTATCGCCAGCTTGCGACCACTGCTATGCCAAACGCATGGCCGGGAGGCTATGGGGTACCGAGTGGGGCACCGGAAAGCCACGCCATCAGTTCTTGGGTGCGAATGCCACACTGATCGCGCTGGACCGCAAGGCGAATCGTTTGGGCAAACCGTTGATGGTGTTTCACAATTCGCTATCAGATTTCTTTGATAACGAGGTGCCGGTTCAGTGGCGCATCAGCGCTATGCGCGCAATTGTCGATACACCAAACCTGATTCACATCTTGCTGACCAAACGCATCGGCAACGCCGCTGTCATGCTGGAGCAGGCTTTTCGTGCTGTGCATGGCCAGCGTGAGGGATGGTCCGACAACATTCTGTCAAACGTATGGCTTGGGGCCACTATCTGCAACCAGGAAGAGGCCGACCGCGACATCCCGAAGCTACTGTCCGCGCCGGCGAGCGTGCGGTTCCTGAGCATCGAGCCGATGCTTGGGCCGGTGGAACTTGACCACATTGACCTGAATGGAGATCTGGAAATCTACCCGCTGCGCGGCACGACCGAGTGCGTGAACGGCGAGGGCGAGCCAATTGCCGACATCCCGCGCATTGACTGGGTAATCGTCGGCGGCGAGAGTGGCCCCAGCGCCCGCCCAATGCACCCGGACTGGGCGAGAAGTCTGCGCGACCAGTGCCAGGCGGCTGGCGTGCCGTTCTTGTTCAAGCAGTGGGGCGAGTGGGCGCCCTACGACTACCTGGACGCCGAGACGAAATCCGCCACCCAAGCAAAGCCATGGCAAAGGTCGAACGGGTCTGACTTTGATCGTGGACTCGTTCGTATCGGCAAGAAAGCCGCCGGACGCCATCTCGATGGCCGGACGTGGGATGGGGTGCCGACATGACCCCCACACCCAACACCGCGCCACCAACACAATAAACCCAAACCAAGGGTAAACCACTAGAAAAAAGTCTTGACTTGCTTTATTTATGCGCTACAATAAAGGCATCAACCAAACGGAGCGGCAAAATGACAACACCAGGCACCATCAACGGAGACTACACAAAGTTTCGCAAAGCGCTCGAACACACGATCAACTGCCACAGCATGGAGAACGGCTCCAATACGCCCGACTTCATCTTGGCTCGGTACCTCTCCGATTGCTTGCGAGCCTTCGACAAGGCAACACAACTGCGCGAGGCGTGGCACGGGCAACCATCCGACAGCAGTGATGCCCCACAGTCTAACGAAGACTTTGCCGAAGCGCTGCATCAAAACCTTGTCAAGATTTCACACACACCAATAGGAGAACTGTAATGACGGGAGAAATCATGAGCGCCACCATTGAGCCGTCCGATGTGCCAGACGTTGTAAGCAAGGCGATGCGCCGGGCTTGGCAACTGGGCCAGACGTACTGGCGACAAGCCGACAGCGAGTCGTTTTCACAACAGAAAAAGTCTGACGAAACACAGCACAAATTTGAGCAACTTATTGACGAAACACGCGCCCAACTTACGCAGACAGAAAAACGCTGTCCCCATTGCGACGGATCAGGCGACGTCCATCGTGCCGATGGTGAGTGGCTTGGGACTTGCACCTGTCCAGCAGGGACTGCGCAAGCGCCGGCAGCATTCTGCCATGACGGGCAAGGCCGATTTGATGTGTGCCACGCGAAGATTAAGCAGGTTCTGATCGACGCAGGTTTGCAAAAACAAGTTGAGCATTACACCATCCCGCTCTATCTAGAGTCAGGTGATCGCATGGCCTACGAAGGCGCTCGCGAAGACTTGCTCGATTGGAAACGGCGCGCCCTGGAAGCAGAAGCAGCGCTGAGACAACCCACACATTTTGTGGTGGCGAAACAGCATCCGACTCGGGATGAGGTCTCTATTTTTCCGACAGATAGCGTAGCACTTGCAAACGAGTACAAAGCCATTGGCTGGACTGTTTTGCCTTTAACCGCGTCGGCGCTTGAACATGTGCTGGATCAGCCAACTCAAACCGATGTTGAAGGAATGGCTGAAGCGCGTGCAATCGCTATCTACGAAGCCGTGCACCATGACGCAGCTAAACGGATGCCTTGGGCACACCTGCCCCCGAGCGAATGGGAGGCGTGGCGACGCGCTTCAAATAGCGTGCAACAAATTCAGGCATTGGGGGTTGTGGCATGACAAAAGTCGGCAAACACCCAGGCCCCGGACGCCCCCGCAAGCCCCCCACAAAGAACGTAGGACTACGCCTAACAGAGCGCCAGCACTCCACCTACATCGCCAAAGGCGGGGCCGCGTGGCTCAAAAAAATAATCGACAGGGCTAGCGTAATACCTGGCCCTGGCATGCCGCTTGTCCTGCGAGCAGATGCGCAGCGCTTGCTGGAGCGCGTTTTGCCGATCTTGGATGCCGCTGCCGGGAATTCCGGCGTGGGTCAGGCAGCGGGACAACTGGCGCGTGAATTGAGGCATGAACTTTACGGAAATAACGCAACACAAACCGCAACGAGCGATTAAGTTGTGACCAAACTAAAAGAGGACAGAATGGCAATTTACAACGACCCCGAAGAATTGAACGCGCTGGCAGACAGGATCGACTTCGATGAGCAGTGGCGCCGCTCTCCGTTGGACGACAGCCTGACGCAGGCCGAGAAGGACCGCATGTGGGCTGGCGTGCACCTGCGCCGATATGCCCACGACCGAGGCAACATGCTGGAGGAATTGAAGGAAGGAGCACAGTACATCAGGGGCATGCGCCTGGAGCGCGCGAACCGTGGAACTGACCAGCGCGGATGCGGCGACAACGCTTGGCACGACGCCTGTAATGCCGAGAGTGACAGACTGCACGCGGCCACGCCACCAGGCCATCCGCCAGAGTGGGAGCGAATACTACACACGGCACGCAAGGTCAGCGATGAGGTGCCGCGCATGGTGTTGCTGTTCGAGCGCGAGCGCACCATCGGCATGCCTAGCACATACAAGATGTGCGGACATGACCCGCGCCCAGCCACGCCGCTGCCCGACAACCACTTGGCCTGCGCGTTGAGACAAGAGTGCGGAAAGTGCCCGCACCTCGCGGCCATTGACCGCAGCGAAACCATGACGCCAGAGGCGAAGGACGAGGCCAAAGCCTGGACCTGTGCAACCCACTTCCTGCTGGAGTCTGATCCCGATGTCTTCTTCGAGGGCATTCTTCACGACAAGAGCGACGCAGCATTCAACGCGCGCTTGGTCGAGAGCTTCGGTGCTGGATATGACGACGGCATCCTAGACGACGGTAATTGATGCGCTCTAACGCAATGAAGGAAATGCTGGCATGAATAAGTTGATTTTTTGCCTGCAACCGTTGCCCCACCCCAGCCGCTCACGTGCAAAGGCTGCAATAGATGCGGCGGCGGATGGGGATAAGGTCGCAATCAGTCCACCCGGCAAGACGCGCGACCAGGAGGAGCGCTATCACGCAATGATTGGAGACATTGCCAAAGTGGCGCTATTCATGGGCAAAAAACAGCACAAGGATGATTGGAAAAGACTGCTTGTTGATGCGTTTGCGAAGGCCATGCGCGATGCCGGTACGCCACTTCACCACGATGGGCGCGTGATGCCAAGCCTAGACTTTGAACGCGTCGTGCAGCTTGGAATTCAAACGAAGGACTTTTACATAGCAGAGGCATCGCAGTTCATCGAATATCTGTATTCGTTCGGTGCTGAAAATGACGTAAAGTGGAGCGATCCACAGGAGTACAAAGCATGAAAGTACGCTGCGACAATCATTGCTGCACATGGCACGGCCAGGACAGCGAACATCTATCAGCCGTAAACCCATTTGATGCTGGTGACAAAATCTATGCTTGCCCAGAGTGCAAGGAAATCGGCAGCGTTGTGGTGGCCTGCGATGAGCCCGACTGCTGGCGCGCAGTGAGTTGCGGGACACCGACGGCGATAGGGTATCGAACGACTTGCCACGACCATGCGCCAGCGCTTGATCTTTCAATGATGGAAGGCATGACTAAAGTCAACCGGGAGAATTACAGGTGATCCGAACCGGCTTCAAAACCCCCAAGCCACCACGCAAGCCCCAGCCCAGCTACGTGCTGGCCAGAGCATTTACCACCGGGCCAGTGGCCAGGGTGCCTGTGGTGCGGGTGAAGGAACCAGAGGGCAAGAACCAGCACTTGCGAGACATGGCGCGCGGGATGCCGTGCTTGCTCCAGAGCCCGATTTGCAATCACGACTCAGACACGGTGGTGGCCTGCCATGGATCAGGGATCGAGAACGGCAAGGGCATGGGCCGCAAGGTTTCCGATGCGCTTACCGTCCACGGATGTTCGGCCTGCAATGACTACACTGATGCTTTTTACCGGGCGACAAAGGCCGAAAAAAAGGCAGTGTTTGATGCCGGTCACAAGCGCCAGGTGGAGTTGTGGCGAATTATTGCAGCAGACCCAAAGGAATCGATTGCCGACCGAATGGCCGCGCAATGGGCGCTGGATCAGCTTGCAAGACCCAAGGTAGAATCAAAATAGCAACAAGGAACCGCATGACCAGCACTGACTTGCACCACATAGAGGCCCGCCACGATGAAATCGACCAGAGGCTACGCGATTGGGCCAGGTATGTGATGGTAAGGCCGCCACGGTGGGTCTGTCAGCCAATGTTCCGGTCATACAGGCCACCACGGCAGTATTCCTACGAAACAGCCGATATCCCGGTGCCAATCAACGCCATTGAGGCGATGGAAATCGAAAAGGCGGTCTATTTCCTGCCAGACCAGCACCGGGACGCTGTACGCTGGTTTTACGTGCGGACATGGATGCACCCCGGAGTGATGCAGCGGCGTCTTGGAGTGACGCAAGATGGGTTGTGCAAGGTGCTTTGCGACTCGCGCGAGATGCTGAAAAACAGGCTCAAAACAAAGTTGGTCGAAAGTGTTGACAGGCGGCGTGCAGTATGTTAATGTCCTGCTCCATTAGATTCGTCTATGGTACTTCCTGCTTGCGCAGGAATGGCCGACGAAAAAGCCTTTGAAATAGGGCGCAAACGGGCGATGATTGCGATCCAGTACGCCAAGCCTCTGCAGTCATCAGCCGTTTGGTGAGGTGTTGAAACCGATCCAAAAGAGCAGGCTGGTTCGATTCCAGCTCGTTGGCCGAGATTTGGTGAAGGACAGGGTTCGAATCCCTGACGGGCGAAAGCCTAAGACAGTGGCCTGGTGGGTGCAGGCCGGCACAACACATCCCCGTGAAAGTGCGGGGAGCCAAATAAGCCACGAGGCAAACAGCCGTGTGTCCCCGGCCCGGTACATGGGATAGCTAGCCCGACAACTAATGCGGCTGATGATCGCCTGAGATGGCGTGAAACTCGAAATAGTACCGCGGAGCCCTCCAAGTCGGGGAATAACTGAGGGCATATGCCGGGAAACTTTTCAAGCCATCGCAGGGGATCCTCAGTGGTGGCAATCCCCCTGGTGGTTTCGACCCCAGGCGCGAGGGCATCAATGCGAAAGTTTTGGTGCCCTCTGTTTTTTCCGTACCGTGGAGCAGTTTGGTAGCTCGCTGGCCCCATAAGCCAGAGGTCGCAAGTTCGAGTCTTGCCGGTGCAACCATTTCTGCCGCGTCGAGAACACCTGCACACATCAACTGAGTTATGCACAGGATGCAACCCCGGCGCGGCGATCTAACCTCCTGTCCGTGAAATTCGGACTTCGCCCGGCCAGGGATGGCTTGCCCTCATAAGGCACAGCTTGCGGTTCGAGTCCGCGCCCGCAACCAACAATGGCACTCACCACGCTCAAACCGCGAATCAAGACGCTGGGTGGCAAGCTGCCGAAAAAGGTAATCACTTTGGCAATAAGCCACACAACAAGGCGGATCAATGGCCTGGCATACAACAAGCAGGCAGTCTAGGGGCTACGGCTCGGAATGGGACAAAACCAGACTGCATGTACTGAAACGCGACCACGGGCTATGCCAACGTTGCTTGCGCGCTAATCGCGTGCATGCGGGAAACGAATGCCATCACATCATCCCAAAGGCAGAATGCAAGCGGCGCGGATGGACTCAGGAGCAGACAGACAGCATGGGTAATCTTGAGACCATGTGTCATGACTGCCACGAAGCAGCGGATGCTGAGGCGCAGGGACGCACGCTAAAGCCAAAGGTGGCGATAGGCGCGGACGGTTGGCCGATTCCATGCACCAAATAGGGGAGGGACTGGTTTATCGCTGTAGCCCTAAAACTAAGTACCGCTCTGCCCCACTTTGCACACACCCGCGAAATGGGCTAATTTTTACAAGGTGAAATCATGGCGGGAAGACGCCCAAAACCGACCGCTCTGAAACTTGTAGCAGGGAATCCTGGCAAGCGCAAGATCAACAAGACGGAGCCGAAGCCGCGCCAGGTTATCCCGTCCTGCCCAGCGCACCTGTCCGATGTTGGAAAGGTCGCATGGGGCCGCTTGTCCGTCCTGCTTGACCGCATGGGCGTATTGACCGAGGCTGATAGCGCAGCCCTTGAGCGGTTGTGTGATTGCTATGCCGACATTCTGGAGTGCCGGGAGTTGATACAGCGCGATGGGCGCACGTATAGCAGCATCACGACCAAAACGACAAGCGAAGACGGGGAGGAAACGACTGTGCAAGAGGTCAAGTCTCTGCTTAAAGCAAATCCCGCAGTCGCAATGCTTCGCGCTGCCGATGCACAGTTCAAAAGCTACCTGGTCGAGTTCGGCCTAACCCCTGCTGCTAGATCAAAGGTGCACGGCCAAGACAATGACGACGAAAAAACCGACCCGCTCAAGAGTTATTTCGGGTGACCCAACGGGTGAGTATGCAAGGGAGGTTGTAAGCGGGGAAAGGATAGCAGGGCCGCACGTTCGCGCCCAATGCGCTAGGCACCTAAAAGACCTAAAAGACCTCAAGGACGGCAAGAAGCGCGGGCTGGTTTGGGATGTTGCGCTGGCGAACAAGGCAATCGGGTTTTTCCATGACGTGCTGAAACTGAACGGCGGCGACTATGAGGGCAAGCCCTTCACGTTGCTGCCGTGGCAAAAGTTTGTTGTCGGATCGCTGTTTGGCTGGCTGGGGCCGGACGGATTCAGGCGCTTTCGGGTGGCCTATGTCGAAACGGCCAAAGGATCAGGAAAAAGTCCACTGGCTGCCGGGGTGGGCATGAAGGGGCTGGTCGCTGATGGCGAGTCCCGCGCCGAAATCTACAGCGCCGCGACGAAAAAAGATCAGGCGATGATCCTGTTTCGTGACGCCGTTGCGATGGTGGATCAGTCGCCGGAGCTGTCAAAGCGGCTGTCCAAGTCAGGCACTGGTGAACGCTGCTGGAATCTGGCCTACATGGCGCAAGGTGCGTTTTTCAGGCCTATAAGTAGCGATGACGGGCAATCCGGGCCGCGCCCTCACATTGGCCTGATTGACGAGCTGCACGAGCACAAGACTAATGTCGTTGTGGAAATGATGCGGGCGGGAACGAAAAGCCGCAAGCAAGCGCTGATTTTCATGATTACGAATGCCGGCAGTAGCAGGCATGGGCCGTGCTGGTCATATCACGAGTACGGCGCGCGGGTGGCGGCGGGTGATGTGGTTGACGATGCCTTCTTCGCTTTTGTTTGCGGCCTAGATGAGGAAGATGACCCATTCTCCGATGAATCCTGCTGGCCGAAAGCAAACCCCAGCCTGCAAGATGCTGATTTGCCGGGATATAAGTACATCCGAGAGCAGGTGGTCGAGGCCAAGGGGATGCCAAGTAAAGAGGCGATTGTCCGAAGGCTGAATTTCTGCCAATGGACAGACGCCGAGGCACCGTGGCTAAGTCACGAAATATGGACTGGCGCACGGCTGGATTACGACATTGAGGATTTGCGCGGTCGCCGTGCTGTCGCGGGTTTAGATATGTCAAGCACTACCGACTTGACCGGCTTAGTTTTTCTGGTGGAACCGGTCGAGGATGGTGAGCCGTGGAAGTTGGTCCCGTTCGCATGGCTACCCGATGCCGACCTACAGAGAAAAGCCGACACCGACCGCGTGCCCTATGTGCAGTGGAAAGCCGAGGGGCTGCTAGACACGACGCCGGGCCGGGCTATCAGCAAGCGGGTAATCCTGCAAAAGCTGTCGGCCATGTGCGACTTTTTCGACATTCTCGCTGTGGCCTATGACCGCTGGCGGATAGAAGACCTGCTGGCGCTGGCTGCCGATGACGGCATCAGCTTGCCGGAAATGAAACCGATGGGGCAGGGCTATCAGAGCATGAGCCCGGCCATTGAAACCTTCGAGCGGATGCTGCTAAACGGCGAAATTGTTCACAACGGGCACAAGGTTTTAACCATGTGCGCCGGCAATACCGTGACCGATTCGGACGGCGCGGGCAATCGAAAACTTGACAAAGCATCGTCAACCGGGCGCATCGACTTGATTGTCTGCGCTGTGATGGCGGCGGGTCTTACTGTATTGGCTGGCGGTGATTTATACACAGGAGAATTGAGAGTGATCGAATCATGACAAAACGCCGCCTTCACCGTTGCTGGACGTGCAGCGACTACGTGCACCACGAGCACCGCTGGCGCTGGAGTGCCGCGCTGTGCGGGATGATACAAAGGTTGTTTGCATGAATGCAATCCAGCGATTCCTAGGCCGATTCGCACCGCGCGCAGAGACTTCGACACTGCGCTCGCCTGCATCATGGTTTATGGAGTCGATGTTTGGGCAGCGCGAGGCAGCATCAGGCGTCAAGGTTTCCGAGGCGACAGCGCTCTCCCTGTCGGCCTACTATTGCGGCATCAACATGATCGCCGGCACGGTAGCATCGCTGCCGCTGAACGTGTACAAGACGGATGGTCGTAAGCGCGAGGTATGGGCGCAGCATCCGGCGCATTACTTGCTGCACACTGAGCCGAATTCGGACATGACGGCAATGTCTATGCGGCAGTCCTGGGTGATGCACGCGATCAGCCGGGGCAACGCCTACGGTGAAATTATTTGGGATGCGCGCGGCAACCCGCAATCGATTGTGATTCTGCCGCCGCATCTGGTTACGCCACGCCGCGACGAAAAAGGACAACTTTGGTACGAGGTCCGGCCCTCTGATGAGGGGCCGCGCTACCTAAGGCCCGAGGACGTGATCCACGTTCCGGGACTTGGATACGATGGCATCATGGGTTATGGCCTGATGCAAGTGGCGCGGGATTCCATAGGGCTGAATTCGGCACAGGATCAGTACGCTGCGAAGTTTTTCAGGAATGGCGGGAATATTTCCGGCGTGATCGAAACCGACAAGGTATTGCTGGAGCCGCAATTCAAGCGTCTCAAGTCTGAGGTCGCGGAGAAACTGAGCGGGATATCGAACGCGCACCGCATCGCCATTCTTGAAAATGGCATGAAGTTCAAGCCGATGAATCCGACGCATGAGGAAGCGCAGTTGATCGAAGCGCGACGGTTCACGGTTGAGGAATGGGCGCGATGGCTGAATATGCCGCCGCACAAGCTGCGCGAAATGACGCACGCGACGTTTTCCAATATCGAACACCAGAATATTGAATGGGTGGTCGATACGATCCGCCCATGGCTGGTCCGGTTCGAGCAGGAATTCAATCGAAAGCTGTTCCGCAAGCAATCCATTTTTTACACAAAGCACACGGTAGAAGGGCTGCTGCGCGGTGATTTGGCCTCGCGGTACGCCGCCTATGCTATCGGGCGCACATGGGGCTGGATGTCAGCGAATGACGTGCTTGAACTTGAGGATCGCAACCCATTACCGGGGAAACTCGGGGATATGTACCTGGTTCCTTTGAACATGACACCGGCAGAAAAGGCGGGCGAGGACAAGCCAGCGCCTGGACTGCCAGCGCCAAAGACGGAGCCCGACGCGCCCGCTACATCGCGCCTTGCCCGCGCCGCCGCTGAGCGCGTGATGCGGTTTGAGTCTCGGATGCTTGAATCGTCCGGGTCCGCTGCCTATGTGCAGGTCGGAGAAAAGGTTGCCGAGTGGATGTGTGTTTCGCAGTCCGTTGCAGACAAGTATTGCGCCGCCGCGATGCAATTGAACCTGCTGGCCGAAGATCACGGAATCTCGCAAGACGAACTGAAAATGCGCAAGATTGAATTACTCGAACGACTTGGAGAACAAGATGCCCAAACTGCATAAAGGCCAGCCCGAACCTGGGACGCGCCCATGGTTTAGCGTGAAGGCGAAAGTAGGCAAGACTGCCGAGGTTTTGATTTACGACGAAATTGGCGCCGGGTTTTTCGGTGGCGGTGTCGCAGCGGCTGACTTCATCAAGGAGGTCAAGGCGCTGAATCTTGGGTCCGAGGATGAGCTGCTGACGCGCATCAACTCGCCCGGCGGGAATATGTTCGAGGGCTTCGCCATTCACAATTTTCTGCGCACGATCAAGGCCAAAGTCGTTGTGCGAATTGATGGCGTGGCGGCGTCCGCTGCCTCGTTGATAGCGATGGCCGGCGACCGGATCGAAATGCCAGCAAACTCCATGCTGTTTATTCACAATCCTTGGATGCTGGTGGCCGGCAACGCCTCGCAAATGCGCAAGACCGCCGACGATCTTGAACAAATGGGCGAGAGTGCGGCGACCTCGTATCTGCGCAAGGCTGGCGACAAATTGAGCCGCAAAGACTTGATGGAAATGCTGGACGCCGAGACGTGGCTGAGTGCCGAGGAATCAGTCAAGTATGGTCTCGCTGACGTGGTTGATGAACCCGTGCGCGCGGCTGCGCTGGCTCAATTCGACTTCAAACAATATGGATTCCCGGTGCCTGCTGCGCTTGCGAAGGCGAAGGAATCAATTGCGGCTGATATGAGTCGGCGCCGCGAGCAGTTGAAATCGCTACGCATCTAAGCCAAATTGAATTATGATCACCGGCATGAATGCTGAACAATTAAACTCCCTTCCTGATGTAACTCCAGTACTTGGCTGCATCGAAAAGATCATTGACGGGCGCCGCATAAAAGTGCCTGTGATGACAGGATGTGTTGGCGCACTGTTTCAGAAAGATGACGATGGAGTTTTTGAGGATGCGTCTGGAGTCCGCTGGTTAACAGGGTGGTCCCAAGGGAAACACGTCAAGCACAAATTTATGCAATGAATAGCATTACTAAAACCACCGAAGCCGCCTAACCAGCGGCTTTTTTGTTTCCGACGCTGGCATGCGTCAACCCCGGCGAGCGCCAAAGCAGCTTGATCGGCAGACCCGAAGGTCTGGAAACATGCCACCGCACACCGGCCATCAAGCCGGTTTTTTTTCGACCAAAAAAGGAAATTGAACATGAAAACGATAGTTGAACTCAAACAGGACCGCATGACGCTCCTGGCCGCCGCTGAGGAAATCCTTGACGCTGCGGATACCGGCGACCGGTCGCTGACAGCAGACGAACAGGCCAAATATGATGCCGCCGTCGCGGGTGTCGTGGAGCTGAACTCCAGCATCGAGAGCCGGATGAAACTGGAAGCGGCCGCGAAGCCGACTTTTGGCGATCCGAAACCGGTGATGCGCGAGCAGCCGAGCAATGCGCTGGACGACACCGAAGTACAGGCAACAATCCGCACGACCGACAACGGCCCGCGCATCGAAATTCCACGCGCCTACGGCAAGATGGTCGCGTTTGCGAAAACTCCCGCCGGCAACATGCAAGCGTATCGCGCCGGTATGTGGCTGGCAGCTACTCTGTACGGCAACGTCAACGCCAAGGAATATTGCCGCAAAAACGGTATCGGCGTTCGCTCTGCGCTGTCCGAGGGCGTGAATACAAGCGGCGGTGCTTTGGTGCCTGACGAACTCGAACGAGCCATCATCAACCTGCGCGAAGAGTACGGCCTTTTCCGCCGTGTCTGCCGCGTGACCCCGATGGGCTCGGACGTGCGCAACATCCCGCGCCGCACCGGTGGGCTGACTGCCTACTTCGTGGGCGAGGGCGTGGCCGGTACTGAATCCGACGCCGGTTGGGACAATGTAAGTTTGGTCGCCAAAAAGCTGATGGTGCTCACGCGCATGAGTTCCGAAGTGGCCGAAGATGCGATCATCGATCTGGCTGACCAAATGGCTCAGGAAATCGGCTATGCCTTCGCTTTGAAAGAAGACACGGTTGGTTTCAATGGCACAGGTGCCGCGACCGATGGCGGAATTGTCGGCGTGTTGGTCAAGGCAATCGACGCGGCGCACACGAAGGCCAAGGTGGCCGCGATCACGCCGCACAACACCCTGGGCGAGATTGATGCCAACGACCTACTGAACCTCATGGGCGCCATCCCGCAGTACGCCAAAGCCGGGTCTGCCTGGTATTGCAGCCCGTCCGGTCAAGAGCTGATCTTCAACGCGATCAAGATTGCCGGTGGCGGCACGACCCGCGACATGTTGTCAGAGTCCGACACGCCGCGTTTCCTGGGCTATCCGATCCACGTGACCCCGGTCATGGCCGACGCTCCTGCGACCGATTACAACGGTGCAGTGGTGTGCGCGTTCGGAAATCTGCGCATGGCCGCCACGATGGGCGACCGTCGCGGTATCCGTATCGCTCTGAGCAACGAGCAATATTGGGAAGAGGACCAGATCGGCATCAAGGGTACGGAGCGTTTCGATATCAACGTTCACGATTTGGGCAGCACGACCGTCAAGTCGCCGTTTGCTGTGCTGGTCGGGACGACCTAACCCGCTGCGATCTGAACCGGGCCGGTGAAAGCCGGTCCATTCCCCTCATTTTTCAAAGGAATTTTCAATCATGATGCACTTGCAAAACACCGCGACGAAAGTCGCAATCACGCCTCAGTCCCTGTCGGCTGCTGGCACCGCGTCGGGCTGGGTCGATACCTTGGGGTATGACGAAGCCGCAGTCGATCACATTCTGGACAGCCAAGCCGCAAGCGCGACCAATCCTGCCGTGCTGACACTGCAAGAGGGCGAGACGACCACGGCATTTACCGACATCACAGGATTTGTCGGTGACGCCACTGACGGCTTCACGATCCCGGCAACGCAAACGACCCCTGGGGTTACCCGCCTGAACGTCGATCTGCGGGCGCGCAAGCGTTACCTGAACGTGCTGGTGACGCACGGCGGCACCGCTGCCCTTCAAGCTGTTGTCGTGACGCTTGGCCGGGCTCAAGACTCGACCATCGCCCGCGCGCAAATGGCTGGCGTCGTTGACGGCTAATCCGGTAATGGGTCGCGCGCTTACCCGCGCGGCGCGGTGAAACCCCGCATCTTCAATCCTGGTAAGGGGACAGAATTTTGAAATTGAATCTTGGTGCTGGCGACAAGCCGCTTGATGGTTTTTTGAGTTTGGACGGCAAGAACGGTGATTCGCTTTACCCGTTGATGAGAACCGTTCTGTCTCCTGAAGTCGATGCACGTATCCCGGAGAAAATTGAGGATTCGAGTTGCAGTGAAATTTATGCCTCGCATGTGCTCGAACACTGGTCGCACACCGAAGTCTCGCAAGTCCTAAAGCATTGGGTATCGAAGCTCGCGCCCGGTGGCCTGCTTCGAATCGCAGTGCCTGACTTTGAAAAGATCGCCAAGGATTACCTTGACGGAAAGAATTTCAACGTGCAGGGCTATGTATTCGGCGGGCATCTGGACGGGCGTGACATGCACGGTTGCGGGTTTGATGCCGAGTTGCTGACAGAAATGATGCTTGATGCGGGGCTTGAGCGCCTGCACCGCTGGAAGTCTGAGATTCAGGATTGCGCCAGCTTGCCGGTGAGTCTGAACATCGGCGGATACAAGCCGAGCGGGAAGGCGACGGTTTGCGAGAACACGGTGGCCGTTCTTTCGGCGCCACGCTTTGGCCCGGTAGCGCACTTTCGCTGTGCTTCGCAGGCCTTTGGCCGGGCGCACGTGAAATACCAGATTTCCGGTGGCGCGTACTGGCATCAAGTCATGAGCGAAGTGATCGAGCAGCAGATTGAAGACCATGCCGTCAAGTACATCATCACTTGCGATTACGACACTGTTTTCAGCTATGAGGACGTGCTGGAGCTTTATCGGCTGATGGAAGCATGCCCGGACGCGGACGCGATATTCCCGCTTGAAAGCCGGCGTGGGACGGACTTTGCAATCTTCGGAATACGCGACAAGAACGGCAAGCCGATGACTTCGATTGCCACACATAACCTCGGACGTAATCTGATGCCGGTGTCGCATGGGCATTTTGGCTTGACGATCCTGCGGGCTGAAAAGCTGCGCACGTTTGAGCGCCCTTGGATGCAGGGCACGCCTGGGCCTGATGGCCGATGGGGCGACGGCAAGAAAGACGCTGATATTGATTTTTGGCACCACTGGATAGCGACGGGCCGGACACTGTTCCTCGCCCCTCGCATCGCTGTGGGCCATTTGCAAGAAATGATTACCTGGCCGGGCCACGATCTGAAACCGATTTACCAAATGCCGTATGACTATGACGCCAGCGGAATGCCTCAAGGAGCACGAAGATGAGAGTTAAATCCATGAAAATTGCGCCAAAAATCCGCATCCGCATCATGCGGTCCTGGCGCGGTTATCCGGTCGGCACGATCATCAGTCCTCCTGGGGCCATGCGGCAGATTCTGTTGCAGGCCAAGGACCAGCTTGGGAACAAGATCGCTGAACAGGTTGATGAGGTAATTGAATCGACCATAGGCGAACGTCCTGACGATTCAGAGCCCGGCATTCAAGTTGACGCACAGGGCCTTGCGGTAGTGGCGGATGGCGACGAATCGGACGGACAAACTAATAACGATGTTCGGCGCGGTCCTGGCCGGCCACGTAAAGGAGATACGAAATGAGCGCCGGTATCCCTGTAAAAACAAGCCTTGCCGCGACGGTAGCGGCGGTCTATCGGTCGGCTGTAGTTGCCGCCGACGTGCTGGCAGTACCCGGCACTGTTACTTGCACCAAGCAGGCCACGGGTTCATGCGATGCTGGCGAGCATACGGTGTACGTGAGCGCTGGTAATGCCTACGGGCGCACCACGCCTACGGTCGGAAACACCACGGTGACGACTGAGACAACCAATCTGACCGTTCGCGCGGCGTTCGCGGCTGTGACCGGCGCGACCTATTACGACATTTATTGCTCCACGGACGGCGCTGCGGCCAAGTGGGTTGGGCGCATCACTGAGGCCCAGCGGGCGAGCGGGATCAAGCTCACCGCAGTTGGCACGACCGGGGTCGGTGGTGTTGCTGGGGCTGTGGACATTGGCGAGGTCGGCACCGGGATTGCGGCGAACGCGGCAAGCAACGCCGTCAACACGGCATTTTCTGTCCCTGCTTCGCCTGTGAACTGTTCAGGGCATCAGTACGTGGATTTTGACGTTAGCATGACGCGCAGCGGGGATGCTGTTGCGCCAGCGGTAACGGTGATACCGTTCTATTACAACGCTCGGACTGACACCTATTCTGCCGGCACAGTCACTGCGTTGACATTCGGCGGCGCTGCCGGGGTGTTCAACCCTCTGACGCAACGGGTCCGAGTTGAGGCGCGCGGCAATGCCGGGATGGCTCTGGTGGTGGCATCCATTGCCGGGACTGGTGCCTCAATTGACGTAGATGCGACTTTGAGCTGATATGTCCTCGTATCCGCACGCAATCGAGGTTTACGCAGCGGCAGCGACTGAGCCGGTAACGGTTGCCGAGGTCATGGCGCATTGCCGTCTGGACGCCAGTAATCAGGAACCCGCTCCGGGTGTTGTCACTGTAGCTCTGGCATCGCCTGCGATTGCTGGCAATGTCACGGCGGGGGCGCACAGGTACGCCGTCACATTCCTGACATCGGATGGGGAGACTCAGGCCGGCACGGTATCGGCGGCGGTCACGGTGGCGGACGCGGCGGTCAATGGCAAAGTGAGCCTGACCGCTATCCCGCTGGGCGGCTCGCTAGTCACGTCGCGCAAGCTCTACCGCACGGCGGCGGGTGGCACGACCTACCTGCTGCTGGCGACGCTTGCCGACAACACGACCACGGTCTACACGGACAACATCGCCGACGCCTCGCTAGGGGCCGGGGCACCGTCTACAAACACCACAAGCGACCCGCTGCTAAACGTGCTGATCGCCTCGGCGCGAGCGACCGCTGAACAACACCTTCACCGTTATCTCGTTTCACAGACGTTAGATGCTTATTTCGACGCCTTCCCAATGAAATCGCCCTACGAATTCAGCCTACCGCCACTTGCCACCGTGACCAGCATCACTTACGTTGATGAGGATGGCGCTACGCAGACCCTGGCCGCATCCGTTTACTCAGTTGATGCCAAGAGCAAGCCCGCGCGAATCTCGCTTGCCTATGATGAGTCCTGGCCCGATACGCGGGTTCAGAATAACGCCGTCACGATTCGGTTTGTCGCTGGATACGGGGCCGCTGCTGCTGTCCCACAATGCGTCAAACAATGGATGATGCTTCGCATCAAAACCGCATGGGAGAATCGCGAGGCTCTGGTAGTTGGGACAAGTGGCATGGTTGAATTGCCGCCTGCTTTTGTCGATGGCCTCCTGGACAGCGAGAGAGTGTACGGGCAGATGTTTGCATGAACATAAATTTAGACAAGCGCTGCCAGATTGACGTGCCTGTAATCACACTCGGGGATTATGGCGAACCATTAACGGCATGGGCGCTGCTCGCCACGGTCTGGTGCAACGTGCAGGACGATCTGCCGAGCAAGTCCGAGGCTGTGCAGCAGGGGCTTGTTGTGAATAAATCGCGCGCGCGGATTCGGTTTCGCCACCTCGCGACCGTCACCAGCGCCTGCCGGATCACCGTGCGCGGGGCGACTGACAGGGTTTTCGCTATTTTGGGTGGCCCTGCGGCGATTGGTGACAGGGGCTCATACATGGAAGTCTACGCAGAAACTTCGAGTAGTTAGCCATGCAAGATACCGTCCACATCAAAGGGCTTTCTGAGCTCAACAATTTTTTGCAGGAATTGCCGATTAAGCTGGAAAAAAATGTGTTGAGGTCGAGTTTGCGTGCTGGCATGAAAGTCGTTTTACCAGTGGCGAAGGCAAACATTCACTCAATATCCGGCGAGCTTGCCAAGGGCTTGAAACTGAGCACGGGCAGCAAGGGCGGGCGGGTGACGGCGAGCATCAAGGCCAAAGGCGAGCATGGGTGGGTCGCTCGATTCGTTGAATATGGGACCAAGCCGCACCTGATTACAGCCAAAAAGGGCGGCGGGCTCCAGTTGCCGGATGGTCGGGTGCTGTCATCGGTGTGGCACAAGGGCGCGCGACCAAAGCCGTTTATGCGTCCTGCTTTGGATCAGCAGGCATCCGCTGCCGTTGTCGCCGCTGCAAATTACATGAAGGCACGTCTTGAATCCAAGCACGGGCTCGATACCGCCGACATCACGATAGAGGCCGAATAATGGACGTGAAGGCTATCAGCTACATCCTGCGCAACAACGCGAACCTGATCGCGCAAGTGCCGGCGGCGAAGATTTTCTCGGGCGTGATCCCGATCAACACAGTGCTACCGGCAATCGTTGTGAAGCACATTGATGACATCGAAGAGAAATTTATCAACGCCGCCGGGGCGAAGCGGTTCACGGCGCGCGTGCAGGTTAGCGTACAGGCGAAAACGTGGGCAGATAAGGTGTCAATCCTTGAGCTTGTCCGGCTTGCGCTTGCTGGCACGTTTTCGACAGTCAACGGGATTTCAGTTTACGGGATTTCGAGCGAAGGCTCTGGACCCGATTTAGACGATACGGAGCTTGGGATTTTTGAAAGATCACGCGACTTTTTAATCAGCTTTTCACTCTCAGCATAGCGAGAATTTATGACAACAAAATGGAAACCAGACGGCCTATTCACGGGCCTCACGGTCGCGGTAATCGGCGACGGCCCAAACATGACGCAGGAGCTTGCCGACTCAGTACGCCACCTCCCGCGCGTGTGCGCTCGACTGGGTGCGCGGTGGGCATTGGATGCGGACATTGCCATGGCAATCGACGCGCCGCCGAATCTCGGCCGCTGGCCTGGTGATATGCCGCCCAGCCCCGGATTCTGGCCGTGGGCGCTGCAAAACTTCAAGGGCAAGCTGGTAACGGCGGGAGAGACCGACGAACTGCCGCCCGAAGTCGGCTCGTTCTGGCACCGATGGGAAATGATCACAGTCTCCGAAGTGCCAAGCCACGTCATCGAAATTCGCCAGAATTTCATGTCCGCGATTCACATTGCCGAACAGGGAGGCGCAGCAAAGATTCTGCTTGTCGGTCTGGATACTGACGCCTACGACACGATGTACCAAGGTCAGGGCCTGTATCTCGGCAAGGGGATAGACCAACTGACCGCGAAGCTGCGCGCCAATGGGATCGTGGTCGAACACATCAAGACGCTTGAGGATGCCAGCCAGCACGCGGTGGCACCGGTAATCAAGCCCGTTGCACTGATAGCGGGGCCACGGCTGGATAGCCTGCTGACGCTGCTGAACGGCGTCAAGCACCTGGACGGCGCTGTTGCTGAGCTGGGTGTGTATCGTGGCGGGACGTTGAAAGCGATGGCTGAATCCGCGCCAGAGAAAACCTGCTACGGATTCGACACTTGGGAGGGCTTGCCGGCTGACCGATGGACCGAGGGCGACAACCCCGCGCCGGGCGCACTGGCTGACGTGTCGTTTTCCGCCGTATCCAAAGCGATGCCTGATAACTGCCGGTTGGTGCAAGGCATCTTCCCGCAATCGGCGGCTGGTATTGACGCGAAATTCTGCCTTGTCCACCTCGATTTCGATTACTTTCAAAGCACCGTCGATGCGATTGAATGGCTGCGTCCGCGCATGGTGTCGGGCGGGATTATCGTGTTTGACGACTGGCACGAAATCACGACTCCCGGTATTGCCAAAGCCATCAAAAAGGCAAAGCTGACTGTAGTCGAATCAGCGCCGAATCAGTGCTACTGGGTAGCGCCATGAGGTAACTCAAAACCAATCAATCGAAGCCGACCGCGTGTCGGCTTTTTTGTGTTCGGCCATCCGCTCTACCCGGCAGCGGATGCCATTAAAACGGTGTTCTTTGCCGGGATTTTGAAAAGGAAATTACCATGACTGCACATACCGCCGTCGCGTTCTACTCTGATGGAAGCGGCACCACATATTCGATAAGCGCCGCGCTTCCGGCATCCTACGATGCCACGGGCTACGCGGTCACGTCGGTCGTTGCGTTTACTCTGATCGGCAAACCCAAGACCTTTCCACAATTCGGCAGCAAGCGCGCCGTGCAAGAGTGGCGGCCGATTTCCGGTGGCGTTGAAAAGGGCAAGAGCCAGCCGAACTACGGCGGCGGGCAATCTACCTGGGGCGACGTACCGGCAGACGCTGGGCAAGTGATCCTGAAGGCTGCTGAGGCTTCGGCAAACCACTACAGTATGAAAATCACCTATCCTGATGGCGAGATTCACTTTTTGGACGTGCTGGTCTGTTCATGGGAACTCGCGGCCGCGTCAGACGGTGCCCCCATGGAGCGCATTTGCGACATCCAACTGTGCCGCGCGCCGGTTGTTGTTGCCGCCTCTTAACCCATTGCTACGGCCCGGTCCGTGTCGCTCCTTGCGGGGCGCGCGGGCTGGGTGTCGGGCTTTCTCTTTTTTAACCACGCAAGGAAAACATCATGACATTCGACATCACAAAATTTGAGCTTGAGGAAACGGCAACGCTCACCGTCCAAAACGCCAAGGGCGACGATGACCTGATCGGCGCCGACGGCATCAACCCGGTGCAAATCGTTGGCTACGGCGGCGGATCGCGCCAGATGGTCAAGGCGCAGCACAAGGCCGGAATGCAGGCACAGCTTCGCTTGCAAGCCATGATGCGCGGCAAGGTGGACAAGCGCTCCGGGGAAACTGCCGATGCCGAGATGGTGGAAAAGCTCGTTGCCTGCACGAAGGAAATCATCAACTTCCCCGTGCCCGCTGCTGAGTTGTACGCAAATCAAAAGCTCGGCTACATCACAAAGCAGTTTGTTAAATTTCTGGACGAAGATGCAAATTTTTTGCCGGGATCGCCGACGGTCTAAGCCTCTACGTCCGGCAACTCGCTTATCTCCACACCGCTCCTGAAAAAGCCAAAAACGACAAGAGCGAAGCACCGTCTGTCTCGCGCCTGGAGCGGATGCGCAGTGCATGGGTGCCGGACTGGGCTGACGACGTTCCAGAATCGACCGTAGAGGCATTGCGCGAGACTTACATGCCAGAAATGCCGCCGCTTGAGGAGGGCTCTTACCTGGTGGGCTACCTGCTGGAATTAGGCCCGGTGCATGCATCAGGAATGGGTCAGGGGCCGATAAGCCATGAATCAATACTGGCATGGCAGGCGCTGACTGGAATAGAACTGGAGCCATGGGAGGCCCGACTGCTGCGCCGGCTGAGTTGCGACTACCTCAGCGAATCACATCGCGCGCAGAAGCTCGGATGCGAACCGCCTTGGAAAATTGAAGGCGTCAAGCGTGAACAAACAGCCTTGCAGCAATCGTTGCGGGCACTGATTGAACAATAGGAATACACCATGGCTATTGCCGGGCAACTTGAAATTCTCATGCGCGCAGATATTGCCAGAATTTCAAAGGATATGGCCGACGCCAAATCCATTGTTGGCAGCACCATGGGCAGCATTGAAAAGTCAGTTGCTCAAGCCAAATCGGCGCTTGGACTGCTAGGTTTTGGCCTAGGTGTCGGTTACTTCGCATCGCTGATAAAGGGTGCGGTTGACCTTGCGGACAGCCTCAACAAATTAAGTCAGCGCACTGGTGTTTCCGTCGAAAATTTGTCCCAAATGCAGTACGCCGCAAAGCTCGCGGATGTGTCGAATGAGACTCTGACAACAAGCTATAAGAAACTCAATATCAGCATTGCCGAGGGGCTCGCGGGCGACGCAAAAAAGATCGCACTATTCAAGTCCCTGGGCATCAGCACCGCCGATCTAGGCAATGGCACGCAAGAGGTGATGATGAAGATCGCCGACGCCTACGCAAAAGCCAGCAGTAGTGCTAGTTCAACATCCGCAAAGGTCGCTATTGGAAACGGCCTCATGGGCAAGAGCGCGGATGAAATGATCCCGCTGCTCAACGCAGGACGACAAGGCATCGCCGAACTGATGAACGAAGCTGATAAGTTGGGGCTTACCATAAGCGCCGACTTTGCCGCGAAGGCTGAGGAATTTAATGACAATCTTGCGCGCATAAAAACTAGCAGTCAGAAACTGTCTATTGCGCTGGCCGGTGAGCTTGTTGAAAGCCTTGGCAAAGCCATGAAGGCGATGGCCGATGCCTCCGTCGCGGGCGGCAGGCTGCAAGGCGTTATCAATTTCATTCAGACCCTTTTCACCGGGACTGACCAGCATAAAAACAATGTCGCTTTGGTGGAGGACACGGAAAAGCTGATGAGGGCTGAAAAGGCCCTAGCCGATGCGCGCGCCAGTGGTATGAATCCGATTGGTATCGCCGCGCGTGAAAAGTTGGTTAATGATTTAAAAGCGAACATTCAAACGACGCTGACCTATCGCAAGATTCTGACCGAGGAAGAAGATAAGTCCTTGGCCGCAGCCGCCAAATTAGAAGCGATTCGCAAGAACGGAAAAGAGTTAAAACTACCCGGCACTGATGCCAAGCTAATTGCAGCCGAGCTAAAACTGTATGAAAGCGCGGTAAAAAGCCTGTCCGACAAGCTCGGCAATCTTGAGCGTCAAACCGAGTCCGAGAAACTCGCGTTCGAGGAGTACGGGAAAAACGTCACCCTCGCGGATGGGACCATTGTCCACCTTACCGGCAGTCTTGAAAAACTCACGCCAGCGCACAAGGCAATGCTGGTAATAATTGCCGCCGAAGTTGACGCCAGAAAACAAGCTATTGAGGTTAGTAAGAATTGGGTTGACGCAATCAATGCAGAAATCGCAGTGCAGGAAAAGTTAGATGCTTTGCAATCTGATTACAACCTCACAAACAGTCAGACCGCCAAAGAACTCCAGTTCCAGATCGACCTAATCGGCAAGACGACCGCCGAGCAACAGCAGCTTACCGCCGCGCGCCAGATCGACCTAGACTTGCAAAATAAGCTGCTTGAGGCGGCAAAGATACCAGGCATCACGCCAGATGCGTTGGCAGAGATGGAATCCTTGCTGACCGCTGCTGCTGGTCGTCAAAAAACCATCATTGCAGGACTGATAGCTTATAAGCTCGGCAAAGAGCGCGCATGGGCCATTGGTGCAAAAGAGGCCTATGACGAATATGTAGACAACGCTACCAACGCAGCCAAGCAGGCGAAAGAACTGTATTCGGCCATGTATAAGGGCATGGAGGATGACGCCTTCAACTTTTTCCGCCATGGCGAACTCAGCGCAAGCAACTTTGTTGACTCGATAAAGGATCAGCTCGCACGCTTGGCTGCTCAGAAATTCACCGTTTGGCTAGTCGGTGAGGTTGGTATGAGTGGCGTCGGTGGTGCGGCAGTTGGAGGCGCGGCTGGTGGCGGGCTAATCAATAGCGCTCTCGGCTCAATGATCGGTAGCGGCGCGACCATGGGCGCTCTTGGGACTGCCTTTGGTGAAGGCTTCATGGCCACGCTTGGCGGCAGCAGTCTATCGGGCGGCGCGGCTGCTGGCATCCTGGCAACTGGCGGCGCGGCTGGCGCGGGCACCATGGGAATGATAGGCGCGGCCGCTCCATACGTCGGGCTGGCACTGGCCCTCTACTCAGTATTCAGCGACAACGGCACGCCCAAGCTTGAGGGCGGTTTCTCTCCAAACGGGATGAGCATTGGCGGGCGTGATGCGCTCGGCAACTTGCAAGGCTCGCAACGCGGCGACGTTGAGGCAGCGCAGAAAATATCCGCAGGCATTGTCACCGCTTACCAGACCGTCGCGCAGCAGTTGGGCATCAAGAACGGAAAGATTGACATCGGCGTTTTCTACAGCCAAGACCCCACTGGCGAAAGCTCAACGCAACTCCAGATCATCGGCGGCGCATACAACCGCTCGAACGCAATGGGAGGAATCGAGAACGCCGGCAAGACAAGCCAAGACCTGCAAGACGCCATCGCCCAATCTGCCGCGCAATTGATCTTGACCAATCTCCAAGCATCGGATTTGCCAGCCTACATGAAACAGGTATTTGGCGCTCTGGACAGCACAGCGACTTCGCAACAAATCAATGATGCCGTTTCTTTCGCAGCCGGACTCAAGCAAATTCGTGACGCGCTGACAGAAACACGAACACCGCTACAGATCATGGCCGACGATATGACCGCGCTAGGCACGTCGGCTGCGACATTTAAGGCTGATTTTGTCGAGGCGATTGATGCCGGAATCTCTCCTGAGAACGTGGCCGCATGGCAGCACCTTGGCCAAGAGATCGAGCAGCTCACACCGGCTGTCGAACAAGCCGCCGTAGCCGCGCGCTCTGCTGCCGACATCCTCAACGAGCGCAATCGCCTGCAGGATCAATATGACCAGCTCACGATGACCACTGTGGAGCTGCTCGCAAAACAGCGCAACGTGCTTGACGCCAGCAACCAAGGCTTGTTCGACCAGGTGCAAGCGGCCCAAGCCGCCAAAGACGCAAATGACGCGCTGGCACAGTCTCAGACAGACGCAGCCGACGCAGCAGCGCAACTGGTTAGCATCAATCAAGGCTGGCAGGATCAACTAGACCTCATGACCGGCGCACAGACTGAAAACAGCCTGGCACTGCGCGATGCCGGCGACGAATCCACCCGTTCTATCATGCGGCAAGTGTTTGCCATGCGCGACGCATCAAGCTCTATGGAAACTTTCACCAGCAACGTCCTGAGCCTTGTTTCTGGAATCCACAACAGCGTATCGAGCAGCATCTTCGGCCTGAATTACGGGCTTGCTGACTCGGCTGGCAAGTACGGCATGCTTGACGCGCAGGCTAAGCAGTTCGACGACCTGATGAAGTCAAGCACCGACATCAACCTGATCGCCAAATATGCTCAGTCGGAAATCGATACCATCAATAAAGCATTCGCATTGCTTGACCCGACGCAGCAAGCCGCAACGCTTGATCAAAACACTCTATTACTGACCAAAATTGACAGCTTCGTGAGCGGGTCTGGTGCGGATGCCGTGAGTCGCAAGAACGCAGACAATGCCGCGCTATCTGCTGCCGTTGCCAAAGCTGTGAAGGAGGCTCTGGCAGACTTGGCAACAGCGCAAACAAACGCCGCGCTGGCGCAGGCATCGGCAGCGAGCAAAATCGAGAACGTGATCCGTGAGCCGGTGATTTTGAACATCACGAAAGCGCCTGGAATAGAGGTTAGCGTTTCATGAAAACGCTATCAGCAGCAACCATCGCAGAGGCCGCTCTGACCGTAACCCGGCCTGGCTACCTTATCCAAATTGGCTACAGCACAGCTTTGCACTATTCGACCCTGGGCACCATTTCTTGGAATTCGCTTACCTGGACCGGGGCCGATGTAAAAGTGACGGGCGTTTCGCAGGACGGCAAAGGAGCGGCAGCAGCGGGCCTTTCTGTAGGCAACACCGATGGCGCTATGGGTGCTATTGTGCTGTCCGAGGGGGCTGCCGATATAGCCGTGAGCATTTGGGCCGTCTACGCTGGCGCTACGGCGTCGGGTGATCCCGTGCAGGTGTTTGGTGGGGTGACTGACGGCGCTCAAATTGACCTCGATAAAGTTGTGTTCTCACTCTCTCCACAAGGCAATGACACGCTCTATGCGCCGCGCATGTTTATCAACCAACTCAATGGATTCAACTGGCTAAAACCCGGCGGATCGATCATTCAATGGGGCTCTGAGACCTACACGCTGCCCTCGATTGGCTCTCCCGTACAGGTGACAAGATAATGGAAACCTACCCAACACTGACCAAAGGCGTTGTAAGTTCAAGCAGCACTGAAAAAACGCTTGACGACTTGCAGGTAGACCGCGCAACAAATGGGGCGCCGAGAATCCGGGCGCTCTACACCGCCGCGAAAAAACAATTTACCGTGATTCACGAGGGTGCAGTGACAGCGGATAAATCTACCATGCAGACCTTCTACGGTACAAACCGATTGCTGTCAATTACGTTTGTATGGCCCGCCGACAGTGCGAGCTACACCTGTTATTTCGCGGCGCCTCCGCAGTACAAACCAGTGGATGGCGGGTATTGGACGATCACTAACGAACTGACAGAAGCATGACCGATTTTCTGCCCCCTGTTGTTTGGCCTCCGATCCCGTTGCCGGTAGTCCCGCGCGACGCCCTGAACGGCTCGGCAGCATTCGACATCCAATCACAGATAGCCGCCGAGAATACCGCTATTCCGGTAATCTATGGTCAGCCACGGATGGGGCTACGAATCGCCTGTATCTTGCCATACCTGAACGCCGCTGTGATTCTGGGCGTGTGGAGCCACGGTGAATGTGATTCTGTTGTCAGCACCACGATCAATGATCTGTCACTAGGCGCGCCGACGATAGTGACGACCGCTGACTATCAGCAATGCACCTACTCAAATGGTGTCGAGGTCAAGCACTATTGGGGCACGGCTACGCAGGCCACTGATGCACTGCTTGGACTTGCATTCACTGCCAACGGTAAAACCTACACCGACACGCTGCCCAATATTTGCTATTCGGTATTTTTCATCCCGTTTTCGGCATACAGCAGTTTCCCGCGAATCAATTGCATCATCAAGGGTCGCAAGGTCGCAACCGGCTCGGCAGGAACCACGATTGCCTGGAGCGACAACCCGGCATACTGCCTGGCCGATTTCATCACAAACACGACCTACGGCTGCAAGCGCACCGTTAACTGGGCCAGCGTCTATTCTGTTTCTCAGGATTGCGACGCCATTGTCGGCGGTACTGAAAAAATCAGGACGCTGAACCTTGCGCTGACAACCGTCCAACCTGTTTCAGCATGGCTTGAAACCCTTAGGACTTACGCCGCGTGCTGGCTGATTCCGAGTGGAACTGATCTGAAATTTGTCAGCGACAAGGCGGGGTCAAGCATCGCCACGATAGCGCATGCATCAGGGCAAATCAAAAGCGTTGCAAACGTCAAAAAGCGCGGCGTGCAATCGACCCCAACACTGATGATCGTGGAGTACACCGACACCGCAGTGCTGCCCTACAAAGTCTCCACTGCCACGGTAGACAGCGGCGTTACTCCAAGGCGCGAAAGCAAGGTGAGCCTGCCTGGCATCAATCGGTATAGTCAGGCAGTCCGCGAAGCCACAGAGCGGCTGAATAAGCTGCTGCTCAATGACTTGAGTCTCAATATTGAGGTGTTTGATGAACGCCTTGATCTTGATGTAGGCGACATCGTCACAGTAACGCATCCAATCGGTCTGACATCAAAACTGCTGCGCGTGTTGGGCATCACGGGAGGGTACGGGCGGTATGGCCTGGCCCTGCTTGAGTACGATCCGGCAGTATATGACGCCACTGTTGCGACGACACCAACATGGTCAGACACGACCATGCCAAACCCACTGAGTGCAGTTGACGCGCCGACATCGCTGGTGATAAACGAGGAACTTTACGAAACTCGCGATTACTCATATGCCAGTCGGTTTGCAATCACTTGGACCGCATCAGTTGATGCTTACCCACTCCGATATTTTGTAACGATCAGTGACCCGACGCACATCGTCAACAGCGGTTATGTGCTGGGCGCTGCGTACACCTTCGGCCCGTTGATGGACGGCATCACATACACCGTAAATGTTTATGCTGAGCGCGAGTCAACACAGGTGCGGTCTACGGCTTTGAGTGACACGAAGGCGGCGGTGGGTAACGCGGCACTTCCCGCCAATGTCGCAAATTTCGCGCTAATCCCTACGGACACCGGTAGCCGCTTGATTTGGGACGCTGTAACGAATGTTGATCTTGCCGGTTACGACCTGCAATTGACCGCCGTGTGGAATCCCGCGCTTACCGTGTATCCAAAGAAAATACAGTATGTGGACTTAGATGCACTTGCTGCTGCGACATACGAATTTTCAATCAAAGCAGTAAACTTTTCAGGCAATGTGTCGGCTACCGAAGGTGCAATAACCTATGTTGCGACAGTACCGGCTACACCCACGCTTACCGGCAATGTGTATTTCAATGCGGTCGTGCTTAGTTGGGGAGACTGCCGCACCACAAACCCACTTACTCATTTTTCAGTCGAGGTAACTAAGGATACCGTGTTCTTGGAGGACCGCGCTGTATATGGCAATCTCAGAACGGTAACTTATTTCGAGACGGCAACAGGCTCTTACGCCTATAGGGTGCGCGCCCATGACTATTACGTGCCTGGCACGTACTCCAATACTGTCACGCTCTCCGTAGTCGCCGGAACACCTGTTACGGTCGTTGACGCTGCTGATGACGCTACGACATGGCTCATGCTTGCCGGTACGCAAACTGGCGCTCAGTCTCCGCTCACCGACGGTGCACTTACCTACAACGCGGCGACAAACACGCTCACGTTACCGAGCGTTAGTGCCAATAGCCTAACAGTGAGTCCTGGCGGCACAACGCTTGCGCACCTGACCGTAAACGATGACCCGATTTTCGTCGGGTCTACGGGGTTCAATGCAGCGGGAGAAATGGCGCGCGTGAAGGTCGGAGATGCAAACTTCGGGGTCGGCTCAAAGTACGGGACAGGCATGTCCTTGTACGTGCCAAAAACAGCAGGCGGAAGCGCTTACAACACCAACTCAATCGATGCGATCAGCATCTCCGAAACGACGGGGGCGGTTACGCTTGCAAGCACCCTCTCCGCAGGAGCCACCTCTGTTACTACGCTGGTGGCGAGTAGCGGTGCCACTCAAATAAGCGGAACATTCCAGAATACCGACACGTCTAACATAAGTTACATCCAAGTCAGGGATAAGGACGGGAAGTACGCTAATCTTGGTAGAGACTCTGCGACACAATCATTTTTAGGCTACTCAGATAATCTCAGGATCGGAAGTGGTACCGGAACAAGTATCGGCATCACTGATGCAGGAGCCGTCACCATCCCCGTCTCCATATCTGTAGGAACAACCGCAGGATCGTACAGCCTAAACGGTCAGTATGTTATTACCAAAGACGGCACCAACACTGCCATTTATGACCATGATGGCGCGATTGCCCTCTACTTAGGCAAAGCCGCTGCGCCAGTAAACTATTACGACAACACGAGTCACATTTTCAGAGGACGCGGCGGGGCTGCGGGTGGCAATGTCACGATTGGCGGCACCCTTGGAGTTACGGGGGCGATAAGTGGCACCACAGCAATCCTTGCTGGCGACACAAGCTCACGAACAAACATCACGTTTGACACAAACAACGTGCTTGACGTTAAGGCGACTACGAACAGCACTACGGTGTTGACTACTGGTGTGATGAATCCGCGTCTGATGCCCGCAGGACGGTCTACGATTATTTTAGGTGCGGCTGAAATAAACAGTCCAACTGGATTCTTCGCATCTTGCACAACAACATCGCCGCGCGTGACAACCGGCGACGGTGCATCAACTGCAAGCCAGTGCATGACGGGTGCGAGCATCTATGCGGACGCAAACGCTACACTTGCCAATGGCGAAACACAGCGCAGTGTATGGGGTCTGAATGTCACGTCGCGTGTTGGTCCTGGCGCGGGCAATGACCCAACGGGTAAGACGGCAGCGGATGACCATTGTGGTATCGAAGTTGATCTAATTAATGAATTCAAGGACGCTGTTCAAGGCGACCCGCTGGCGGTAGGCCACTCCTACGGCTTTTGGGCGCAAGCTGACACGGCAACCGGACGGCTGAACGGTACAGCGTTTATGGCGACGCGAACAGGGGCCGGGGCGGTAGACCGATCAGGGGTCGGGGATGGCACGGTTACAGGGTCCGGTTGGCGAAACATTCTCTACGCTGATAGCTACGTTACAGACAATTTGGCGTATCTCAAAACCAGCGCAACCGCTGCAAACGGGCTGTATATCGGGATTCCTACCGGATCAACCGGATATCCGCTGCTGCTGCAAAAGAACAGTTCCAACATCTTCGTTGTGGACGCTTCTGGCAATACTACCGTCGTCGGGAAAACATCAACGTCGGCCAGCACGACCACGCGGGCGGGGCTAAACGTAGCCCACGGAGCGGCTCCAAGCACGCCAGCGGATGGCGATGTGTGGACAACGACCGCTGGGCTGTTTGCGCAGGTTAACGGAGCGACGAAAACGGTAGCTCTTGGCGCAGCAGGCAGCACCTACACGCCGACGCTATCAACCGGCACCAACGTAACGGCAGTGTCCCTGACCGCGAGCAAGGATTTTGTCGTTGGAGTTATTGATGGATGGGTTGAAGCAAGCGGCTGCGTTGACGCCACATTCACAGCATCCGGCACTTACTCATATTTTGACGTTACGTTGCCCTATACGGCGGCTGACGCGGCGCAGATATTCGGCAGCGGTGCAGGTATCGGCAGTACGTGCTGGCCCGTGTTTGTAGACGGCGCAAGCACCACGGTAGCGCGCGTTAAGTGCTATCCGACTGACTCAGGCGCGAAAGCAATATCACTATCGTTCAGGTATCGCAAGTAAAATTCTCTAACCCCGCAAACAAAGGAAAACCATGCAAGTAGATTTCAATTTCGTGCT
>JBAYVV010000007.1:0-54238 GCA_041674465.1 Sterolibacterium sp. | reverse complement strand
TCGGGGAAGGCCATGTCTCTGCCGATGGCAGCCAGCAGGCCTTCTTTGTTCCTTGCTGTGGCAAGATTGACCCGAAACACGAAATAACCGCAGGCTTCGGCGGCAATGATGAAAGGCTCGACATCGACTTCGCCTGGCAGCCGATAAACCCCCGAGCGGCCGATGTTCCCCAGCAAACCCTGAAGCTGATTCCCGGCCGTTCCACTCATTCGCGTATTCAGGCTAAAACCGGTTTTCTACTGATGTTCTGCGTTCCGGGAAAAATACTCGCCAAAATTTCTGTCGCTGGCCTGGATGTGATCACCGAGCCAGCCGCAGAGAAACTCATAGGCATCGACCGGCGTGATTTGCTCGCCATCTTCCACGCTTTTCTCGAATTCCTTGATCCGGTAGATCAAGTAGGCGTGCAGTTCGCGGTGCTCCGGCAAGCCGGGGTAGACGTTGGCCGCCATCAGCGCTTCTTCACTGGCGAAATGCACCTTGGTGTATTCCACCAGTTCGGCGATCGCCGCCTTGATGTCCTTCATGGGAAGAATGACGTCCAAGGCCAGGTTGTCGTAAATTTTGCTGGCAAGCTCGAATAGTTTCTGATGCTCACGATCGACCTGCTCAATACCGACGACATACCTTGAATCAAAGATCAGTCGATCTTCCATAACAACCTCCATGAATTGCGCCAGGGCAAAGGCATGCCGGACTCAGGGCGATTGCTTGCCGCCCCAGCCTGCCGGCAAACATCCTAGATCAACAGGCCTTCCGGGTATTGATTTGGGTCAAGCAAGCGCAGGCGGGAAGCGAAATCAAGCGCAGTGAAACCAACACTGAGGCGCAGACTCTGGTAGTCTGCCGGGTTGGCTTGCCAATCTGCGAACCGGCCAAGCTGGCTTATCTGCAATTGCTGGAATCGAACATAAATGAGAAATTTTGGTAGCGCTCCTGACGAATCACCGGACAGCCCATTACAGCCTTTACCACTGGAGAGCCAGCAAAATGGTCTCTCGTTATCGCCGGCAGCGCTGGCGTGGCTCGATTCATTTGGGAAATCCAGCTCTGCATCGGGCTCGTCCAACAGTCATTGCATCGTCTATGTGCTGTCTCCTGCCGATGCCCATTTGCACCTGTTCAAGGCTCGCAAACTGAAGAACGGCGGTTATAGCCACGCGGAGCGGTTCCGTCCGGATTTCCACCGTCTCACCTGGGGCAACGTGCCGGTTTATTATCAATCGGCGGATCTGCCGATTTTGCGCCTGTACCTCGCTCTCCAGGACAGTGTCATCTTGTCGATTCAGTCTTCACTCGCTCTGCATGGCGAGGAAGGCGCGCAGCTCATGCGCATGGCACTGCGCACCGGCCGTCTGCATCTGGAGGACACCGATCAGCCCCCCTTGTCTGCCGGTGCCGAGTTAAGCACAGAACTGCGCTGGCAACTGGGAACCGACGGCAAGCAGAGACTCGGCCTGGATCGCCAGGAAGCTCTGATTCTGCTGCCCACCTGGCCAGTCTGGTACTTGAATCCAACGCACGGCCAAGCTGGCGAAGTACGGCTCGAGCTGCCCGAAGAAATTGCGCATCAGTTGCTTGCGGCGCCGCCGCTGGATGAACTGGATGCACTGCTGGTGCATGAGCGTATGCAGGAAATCGGCAAGCAGTGCCACCTGCCGCTACCCCTGCCGCAAGCCACAAAACCTGTCGAACCGGCAGGCCGACCAACGGTCGTGGTCCGCCTGCAAGCCGGACGTTTCCGCCATGCCGCCGCGCTCAGCATTGCCGATGACCATGCCGTGGCCTCGCTTTGCTTCGATTATCCGGGCCTGCCGCGGGTTGCGGCGGCGGAGACCCCACCGCCTTTCCTGCGAGCCGAACGCGCCGGCCTTGCACTGACCCTGCTGCGCGATACCGCAAGCGAGAGTGCGGCCTGGCGTTTGTTGCAAACACAGGGCCTGGAAAGCTATCGCAGACGCTTGCCCAATTACCAGCGGATTGACAAGGACGAGGATTGTCTCCTGCCAGTGAGGCAAGATGCGGCGAGTTGGTTGCAAGTTCTTGAGGAAACCATTCCGCAACTGGTTGCTGCCGGAATCGAGGTCGAAATTGCCGCGGATTTTCCATACCAGGTCAAGGAAGCCGATGACTGGTTCGTCGAAGTGCAAGAGGATCCGGAAAGCGATGGCGAAAGCAAAGGCGACTGGTTCGACCTCGATCTCGGCGTGATTATCGATGGCAAACGCATCAGCCTGGTAGAGCCTTTGGCGCACCTGATTGCCGAAAGACCCAAGCTGCGTGAGGAACTGCGCCTGCTGGGCGAGGATCAGCGCATCGCGCTGACCTTGGACGAACGCCATGTCCTGCCGGTGCCTGTGGCACGGCTGCGCGGATGGCTCGGACCGATCTTCGAGTTTGTTGAAAACCACGGCAATCGTGATCTTCCGCGTTTGTCACGCCTCAATGCCTCTGCCCTGTTTGACCTCGAGCAACTGCCCAGCCATTGGCTGGGCGGGGCAAAACTGCGCGAACTGGGGCGGCGCCTGCGCGATTTTTCCGGCATCGAAGAAACGCTGCCGGCACCGGGCTTCACCGCCAAGCTGCGCACCTATCAGCAACTTGGTCTCAACTGGCTGCAATTTCTGCGCAGCTACGGACTCGCAGGAATTCTTGCGGATGACATGGGCCTGGGCAAGACCGTGCAAACCCTGGCCCACCTGCATCTGGAGAAAACCTCGGGCCGGGCCGACCGCCCCAGCCTGGTGGTACTGCCAACCAGCCTGATCGCCAACTGGCGCAGCGAAGCACAGCAATTCGCCCCCGACCTCAAGGTCCTGACCCTGCAAGGCCCTGAACGTGTCACGCACTTTGCCGAGATGGCCCAGGCCGATCTTGTGCTGACCACCTATCCGCTCCTGGTGCGTGATCAGCAAGCCTTGCTGGCTCAGGAATATCACTTGCTGGTGCTGGATGAAGCACAGTTTGTCAAAAACCCCAAAGCGCAGTCGCATCGTGTGGCCCGCCAGCTCAAAGCCCGGCATCGTCTTTCGCTGACCGGCACGCCACTGGAAAATCATCTCGGCGAACTCTGGGCGCAATACAACTTCCTGCTGCCCGGGTTGCTGGGTGATGTGCGCAGTTTTGCCAAAAATTTTCGCACCCCGATCGAAAAACTGGGTGACCAGGAACGTCGCCAGGAATTGGCGGATCGGGTGCGCCCCTTCCTGCTGCGACGAACCAAGGAGGAAGTGCTCAGCGAACTACCGCCGAAGACCGAGATCGTGCGCTGGGTCGAGTTGGCAGGCAATCAGCGCGATCTGTACGAATCGCTGCGCCTCGCCTATGACAAGAAGTTGCGTCAGGTGCTGGTGGCGCGAGGTTTGGCACAAAGTCAGATCATGATACTCGACGCCTTGCTGAAACTGCGGCAAACCTGCTGCGATCCGCGCCTGGTCAAATTGCCCAACCTCAATCCGGCACAAAGAACGCATGAGTCCGCCAAACTCGACTTGCTCATGGAGATGCTGGAGGAACTACTCGAAGAAGGCCGCAGCATCCTGCTGTTCTCCCAGTTCACCAGCATGCTTGCGCTGATCGAGGAAGATCTTGTGCAGCGGGGCATTCCCTACGTCAAGCTGACAGGGCAAACCAAGCAGCGCGAAACCCCGATCATCCGCTTCCAGCGTGGCGAGGTTAAACTGTTCCTGATCAGTCTCAAGGCAGGTGGCACCGGACTCAATCTGACTGCGGCGGACACTGTGATCCACTACGATCCCTGGTGGAATCCGGCGGTCGAAGAACAGGCCACCGCGCGTGCCCATCGGATCGGCCAGGACAAACCTGTTTTCGTTTATAAATTGATGACGCAGGGAACCGTGGAAGAAAAAATTCTGTCCCTGCAGGAGCGCAAGCGTGGCCTGTCCGACAATCTCCTCTCCGGTGTCGGCATCCACCAAAACCTGATCACTGCCGAAGATCTCGATGTACTTTTTCAGCCGCTGACGCCTTCATGACACTCACCGACCTGCGCTACATCGTCGTCCTCGCCCGCGAACGGCACTTCGGCCGCGCCGCCGAGAAATGCTTTGTCGCCCAGCCCACACTGTCCGTTGCCGTCAAGAAGCTGGAAGAAGAACTCGGCGTCGTACTCTTCGAGCGCGGCAGTGAAATCCGCGTGACGGTCATCGGCGAACAGATCATCGCCCAGGCAGAAAGAGTGCTGGCCGAAGCGGCGCGTGTGGCCGAATTGGCGGCGCAGGGCAAGGATCCATTGGCAGGTCCGCTCCATGTCGGCGTCATTTACACCATCGCACCCTATTTACTGCCCAAGCTGGTTCCCCTGTTGCGCAGCCACGCGCCGCACATGCCGCTGATGTTCAAGGAAGGCTTCACCGAGAATCTGGTCGAGTCGCTCAAGGCCGGCGAGTTGGACGTGATTATCATGGCTCTGCCGTTCATCGAAGCCGGACTGGTCGCCCAACCGGCGTATCACGAAGCTTTCCGGGTGTTGCTGCCCAAGGATCACGGCTGGGTCAAACGCAAGTCCATCGAACCGGTCAGCCTGCTCGACGAGCCGCTCTTGATGCTGGGTGCCGGCAACTGTTTTCGCGACCAGGTGCTCGACCTTTGCGCGCAGACAAGCACCAGCAGTTCACCGCAGATTCTTGAGGGCAGCTCGCTTGAAACCATCCGGTACATGGTGGCTTCCGGAATCGGCATCACCGTCCTTCCCGCATCATGCGCCGATCTGATTCCCCGGGATGATCCCCTGCTGCGCGTGCGACCCTTCGTCGACCCAACGCCGACGCGCCAGGTCGGCCTGGTCTGGCGCAGCAGCTTCCCGCGTCATCGCGCCATTGACGTGTTGCGCAAGTCTCTTCTGGAGTGCCGCCTGCCTGGCTGCAAGTCCATCAGCAGGGCATAGTTTGACGTCAAACAATCCGGCACCCCCGGATTTCAGGCTGGAAGCGGCGCTCGAGCGAATCCACTGAAAATCGCGTGTGCGTTCTTGATGGGAATCAAGGAAAATCGCATTCCCGACACGTACAGTCCGCTCCACTGCAATGCGCAGATTTCTTGGCCAGGGGGACTTTATGAGCGGAACTTTCACCACCTCAACGGCGCGCAACATCTTTTTCGGGGGGACAGTCTTCTTCCTGCTGGTGTTCGTGGCGCTCACGTATCAAAACGAACAGATGATCCCCTTGCGGGATCAGCGGCAGCAACTGGCCTCCAATCCGGCCATCGCCGCGGGCAAAAAAATCTGGGAGACCAATCAGTGCATCGGCTGCCACACCCTGCTCGGCGAAGGCGCGTATTTCGCACCGGAACTGGGCAATGTGTACAAGCGTCGCGGCGGGGATTTCATCAAGGCCTGGATCAAGGCACAGCCGACCGGAACACCAGGACGCCGGCAGATGCCGCAATTCAACCTGACCGACAAGGAGCTGGACGAACTCGTGGCCTTCTTCAAGTACGCGTCAGAAATCAATACCGCCAATTGGCCACCCAACATTGAAGGCTGAGGCCGGAGGACAATGACTATGCAATACAAATCACAATCGGTCGCGAAGTACTATTTCATCGGTGCCATCGCGCTATTCACTTCCCAGATCATCTTTGGCCTTGTAATGGGCCTGCAGTATGTCATCGGTGATTTCCTGTTCCCCGCGATTCCCTTCAACGTCGCACGCATGGTGCATACCAATTCGCTGATCGTCTGGTTGTTGATGGGCTTCATGGGCTCGGCCTACTACCTGGTTCCCGAGGAATCGGAAACGGAATTGTTCAGTCCCAAGCTCGCCATCGCCACGTTCTGGATCTTCCTCATTGCGGCGGGTCTGACCGTGGTCGGCTACCTGATGGTGCCGTATGCCGCACTGGCGAAAATGACCGGCAACGATCTGCTGCCGACCATGGGCCGCGAGTTCCTCGAACAGCCGCTGCCCACCAAGATTGGCATCGTGATCGTCGTATTGTCCTTCCTGTTCAACCTCACCATGACGATGCTGAAAGGTCGCAAGACCGCCATCACACTGGTGCTGATGATCGGCTTGTGGGGTCTCGCGGTGTTCTTCCTGTTCTCCTTTTACAATCCGAGCAACCTGGTGCGCGACAAGTTCTACTGGTGGTGGACCGTGCATCTCTGGGTCGAAGGCGTGTGGGAACTGATTCTGGGCGCCATCCTGGCCTTCGTGCTGATCAAGGTAACCGGCGTCGACCGGGAAGTCATCGAAAAGTGGCTCTATGTCATCATCACCCTGACGCTGGTCACCGGCATCATCGGTACTGGTCACCACTATTACTGGATCGGCACGCCCGAGTACTGGCAATGGTGGGGCTCGATCTTCTCCGCCCTGGAACCGATTCCCTTCTTCGTCATGACGCTGTTTGCCTTCAACATGGTAAACCGCCGCCGTCGCGAGCACCCGAACAAGGCGGCGACGCTGTGGGCACTGGGCACCGGCGTGATGGCGTTTCTCGGTGCGGGCGTCTGGGGCTTCATGCATACGCTGTCGCCGGTCAACTACTACACCCACGGCACCCAGATTACCGCTGCCCACGGCCACATGTCCTTCTACGGCGCCTATGTGATGGTGGTGCTCACCATGATCTCCTACGCCATGCCGCTGTTGCGAGGCCGCGCAGCCAATTCGAACCGGGCGCAGGTCATGGAGATGTGGAGTTTCTGGCTGATGACGGTCTCGATGGTGTTCATCACCCTGTTCCTCACTGCTGCCGGCATTCTCCAGGTTTGGCTGCAGCGCGTGTCGGCGACGCCCATGTCGTTCATGGACACACAGGCGCAGATCTCTCTGTTCTACTGGATGCGTGAGGTGAGCGGCGTGGTCTTCCTGATCGGACTGCTGGTGTATATCTGGTGTTTCTTCTGCAAGGCAGATGCCGCCAGGGCATAAAGCAACAGCATAGCGAAGCAAAACCCGGCGCAAACCGGGTTTTGTTTTCTCGGCACCCAATAGGATGACTGTGATGGATATGCGAGCAACGGAAGTTCCCTACTATGAGGTCGTCGGCAACGAGATCGACCTTTTCGAGCACGCCTGGAAAAATCGTCTGCCGGTCCTGATCAAGGGACCCACCGGTGTCGGCAAGACGCGCTTCGTTGCCCATATGGCGGCACGTCTCGGCCTGCCGCTATTCACCGTCGCCTGCCACGATGACCTGACCGCCGCGGACCTGGTCGGCCGGCACCTGATTGGCGATGGCCAAACCTACTGGTCGGACGGCCCGCTCACGCGCGCAGTGCGCCAGGGCGGCATTTGTTATCTCGATGAAGTGGTCGAGGCGCGCAAGGATACGACCGTGGTGATCCACCCTTTGGCCGACCACCGTCGCACCTTGCCCATCGATCGCACCGGCGAAGTGCTCACTGCGCCGCCGTCATTCATGTTGGTGGTGTCCTACAACCCGGGTTACCAGAACTTCCTCAAGGGCATGAAACCCTCTACCCGGCAACGCTTCGTCAGCATGCGCTTCGATTTTCCGCAGGCTTCACGCGAAGAGGCGATCCTGATCGGCGAAACAGGTTGCGATCCGATGACGGCAAAACGCCTCGTCTCCATCGGCGGGGCTCTGCGTGCCCTGAAGGATGTTGATCTCGAAGAAGTAGCCAGCACGCGCCTGCTGGTGTATGCCGCCATTCTGATCCGCGACGGACTCGATCCCATCGAAGCCTGCCGTGCCGTGCTCGTGGAAAGCCTCACCGACGATACCGAGGTCGCCGCAGCCCTGTTGGAGGTGGTTCTTGCCACCTTTGGTCGATAACGCCCCCAACAAGGATCAGGCGAGTTCCACCCAGCGCTGGCGGCTGTACTGCCAGATCGGGTTCTTCGTTCTGTTCGTCATGGCGCCGGTGTTCGACATCCTGCGCTATGACCTTGTGGCCGGCCATGCCGTGATCCTGGGCGTCGATTGGCGCCTCGGGCTCGACGACTTTTTCGCCGGCCACATTGACGCAACTCAGGCCGGAATCAATCTCATGCTGCGGCTGTTTCTACCTCTCCTCGGCAGTGCAGCGCTTTTCATCGCTGCCGCCTGGCGCTGGGGAAGGCTCTATTGCGGCTGGCTGTGTCCGCACTTTTCCGTCGTCGAGACCATCAACCGGCTGATGCGTCACGCCTCCGGCAAACCCAGCATCTGGGAAGCCAAACCGTTGCCGGCGAAGAATCCGGATGGCAGTCCATTCGTGGTCGATGCCCGGTGGTGGCTGGTGACGGTGCCGCTGGCGGTGGCCTTCGCCTTCCTCTGGGCGGTCGTGCTGCTCACCTACCTGCTGCCGCCCATGGAGGTGTACGGCAACCTCCTGCGTCTCGCGCCGACACGCAACCAGGGAATTTTCATTGCCGCTGGCACCATCGTGCTGACCATCGAGTTTCTCTTCGCACGGCATTTGTTCTGCCGCTTCGGCTGCGCTGTCGGTCTCTTCCAGAGCCTGGCCTGGATGAGCAATCGTGGCGCCATGGTGATCGGGTTCGAGCGCAAGCGGGCTGCCGATTGCAGCAGTTGTTACCAGGCGCAGTCGATGGAAACTGCGGCCTGCGAGGCAGTCTGCCCGATGCGGTTGAAGCCGCGCATCAGCAAGAACCAGATGTTCACCTGCACCCAATGCGCCCAGTGCGTCGATGCCTGTGCCACAGTGCAACAGGAACGCGGCACCTTGCTGGAGTGGGTCGAGCATGAAAAGGCGCGCCAGAATGAAGCCCAGGTCAGCCTGACCGGAAAGAGGGACTGATGGAAGAATTCGTCGGCGACATCTGGAACCGTTTCATCACTCGTGTCGCACGCCGCAACTATCCCGAGGCAGCGGTAAAACTTGATGACATGGAAAAAATGCTTGGTGTGATGTTCCGCGCGCTCGGCGGGGACGCTGGCCTGCGCGTGGCTGCAGCCGCAGAACAACAGCATGGCGCCCGTCGACGCTGGCTATCCCGTCTTGCCGGCAGCGACCAACGCAACGCCGCCGCATCTCTGGATATGGAAACCCTGCGTTTGCCTGCAGAGATTGCCCTGTTTGCCGAGCAGATCCTCAATCGAGATCTCTATCTTTGGCTGATTGCCCAGGCGGCTTACACCACGGCACCCGATAGCGCCAACTGGATCGTGCGTAACCAGTGCGCCACGCTGCGTGCACTCGAGGCCTTGCCGGGCCTGGCGCGGCGTTACCGACGACTGGTGGCGGCCGTGCTGGCCGAACGCATCGATCCCGCAGCCATGCCGGCAGACGAAGCGGCTCAGGAGCGTGCAGTGCGTGCGGCGCTTGAGGCGCCCGGCACGGTGTTCGCGCTGCCGCCGCTGCAGCACAAAAAAGCCAGGCCGATACAGCCGGTGCCGCTCTGGTTGCTGCCCTCGCCCTTGTCAAATTTACCCGCCGCGCCGCGCTCCCACGTCCCGGCAGAATCTGCCGACAACGCAGAACACAAGGAAGTTGCCACGAGCCGCAAGCGCTACCAGGCGGAGCGCACCGAGATGCCCGACAACGAATCGCCGATGATCATGATGTTCCGCGCGGAAAGCCTGCTCTCCTGGGCCGAGTATGTAAAAGTCAATCGTGCCACCGACGACGACACCGACCCGGACGCTGCCCGCAAGGCCGAGGACCTGGAGAAACTCAGCGTGGCTCAGGATGGCGAGCGTGTCGCTGCGAAAATCCGCTTCGATCTGGACCTACCCTCGGCCGCCGAGGACGATGAGCCGCTGGGCGAAGGCATTGCGCTGCCCGAGTGGGACTACCGCCGCCATCAACTCCGGCCGGATCACTGTCGCCTGCAGCGACTGCTGGCACGCCACGCCGAGCCGCTGCCGCTGCCCGAACGCCTGCGTCGCCCGGCGCGCAAACTGAAAAGCCAGTTCGCGGCGCTGGCGCCAGTGCGCCGGTGGCAGAAATCCCAGCCCGATGGCAACGAACTCGACATCGACGCCTGCGTCCGCTTGCATGCAGACAAACTGGCCGGCAGCCAGGTTGGCAACGGCACTTACCTGGCACAGAACCGCAACGAACGCGACCTCGCCTGTCTTGTCCTCGCCGATCTGTCGCTGTCCACAGATAGCTGGGTATCGGACGAACATCGCGTCATCGACGTGATCCGCGACAGCCTGATGCTTTTCGGTGAAGCCCTGTTGGCCACCGGCGACCGCTTCGGTTTCTATGGCTTCTCATCGCTCAAGCGCGGCCATGTGCGCTTCCACGAACTCAAGGATTTCGCTGCGCCTTTCGACAACCAGGCGCGTGGCCGCATCGCCGCACTCAAGCCGGGCTTCTACACGCGCATGGGCGCCGGCATCCGCCATGCCACATCGCTGCTGGAGAAACAAACCGCCACGCGGCGGCTGCTGTTGATACTTTCGGACGGCAAACCGCACGACGTCGATCATTACGAGGGGCGCTATGGCATCGAGGACACGCGCATGGCCTTGATCGAAGCGCGCCGCATGGGAATGAAACCCTTCTGCGTCACCATCGACCGCGAAGGCGCCTCTTATCTGCCGCACATGTTTGGTCCCGCCGGATTCACCGTGTTGCGCAAACCTGATGAACTACCGCTACGCTTGCCGATGCTCTACGCCCAGATCACCGGGAACTAGGCGACCAGCGTCACCAAGCTAGGCCTTCTTTTTTTTGGCCGTGCTGGCAGGCTTGGATGGCGCAGCAGCACTGACAGGCGTCTTCGCTTTGCTGACGCGGGCCTTGGCCTTTGGGGCACTGGACGTCGGTTTGGCTGGCGTGGCAGGTAACGTCTTGGCGACCTTCGGTGCGCGTGCTTCAAATTCAAATCCCACCTTGCCGTCCCCGCCCCGCACCAGATAAGCCGAAAACTTGCGCTTGGTGCGCGATGAAATGAAGCCTTTGAGCAGATCGGTGCGGCCAGTGGCGAGCAGCTTGTGCATTTGCGACTGTTCGATCGTCTGCTGCAGGATGATTTTGCCGGAGCGGAAATCGCAACTCCGGGCTGGCCCCGAAGACTTCTCGCACACATAGGACATGCCGCTCTCAAAGACGCTGGCGCCGCATTTCGGGCAAGGTCCAAGCGCTTCCTGCGCGCTGAAATCGATCGCTTCGCCCTCGCCTTCGCCATTGCTATTGCCGAAATCGAACTCGGGCTGGTGCTCGGCATTGAGCTTGATGACGGCCGCAAAGGGGCGCCCCATCTTGCTGCGAAAACCCTGCAGGGGGCCGATGACTCGCTTCGTCAGCAGTTCTTCGACTTCCTCGGGCTCGTACTGGCGACTGGCAACCACTTTCCACAGCGCAAAGTCGCAGGCTTTGCATTGAAACTTCTTGTAGTTTTCCTGGATCACGCCGCCGCACTTGGGACAGGGCGTTTTCAAGGTGCTGAACGCCTCATCCGGAATCTCGCCATGCTTGATGCGCTCGACCATCTCCTGGGTCTGCGTGGCGATTTGTTCCATGAAGGTGTTGCGCGCCAGTTCGCCGTGCTCCATCTGCCGCAGCTGATATTCCCAATTGCCGGTGAGCTCGGGCGAGCGCAGACCCTCAACGTTGAGTTTGGACAGGGCGAAGAGCAGCGAGAAGGCTTTTGCCGTCGGCTGCAATTCGCGGCCGTTGCGATGAACGTATTCCTCGAACAGCAAACCCTCGATTGTTGCGGCACGTGTCGCCGGCGTACCGAGACCGCGTGCCGCCATGGCCTCGCGCAATTCTTCGTCTTCGACCAGTTTGCCGGCACCCTCCATGGCCGAGAGTAGCGTTGCTTCGTTGAATCGTGGCGGGGGTTTGGTGACGAGTGCCTTGACTTCGATGTCATTGGCCCACACCCGTTCGTCCTTGTCGACGGGCACCAGTTGCGCACCGCTGCCTTCAACGTCACCTTCACTGACCGCTTCCTTGCCATACACGGCCAGCCAGCCGGCGGACACCAGCACTTTCCCTTCACTTTTGAAAGGCTCGCTCTCGACGCGGGTGATGCGCGTGGTCACGTTGTATTCGGCGGCAGGATAAAAGATGGCTAGGAAGCGTTTGGTCACCAGGTCGTAGAGCTTCTGCTCGGCTTCCGAGAGATGTTTCGGCAGTTGCGCCGTGGGAATGATGGCGAAGTGATCGCTGATCTTGGCGTTGTTGAATATGCGCTTGTTCGGGTGCACCCAGCCGCTCTTGAGAATCTGTCCGGCAAAGATGGCGTAGGGACTGTCACCCATAACCTGCAACGTCTCCTTGACGTTGGCGATGTAATCCTCAGGCAGGCAGCGTGAATCGGTACGCGGGTAGGTCAGCACCTTGTGCTTTTCGTAGAGTGCCTGCGCCAGGCCCAGTGTGGATTTGGCCGAAAAACCGAATCGGCCGTTGGCTTCGCGCTGCAATGAGGTCAGATCAAACAACTGGGGAGGCAGTTGCGTGGTCGGCTTGCTTTCTTCCGTGACGCTGCCCGGTTTTCCCAGGCATTTGTTGCGCAGCGCCTGAGCCTTTGCGGCATCCCAGAGGCGCTCGGCGCGGGCATGCTCGTCGCTGTCGGCGCCGCTGGGCTTCTTGAATTTTTCGTCGAACCAGCGCCCGCGGTAAGTCCCGGCAACAGCACCGAACTCGGCCTCGACTTCCCAGTAATCGCGCGGAATGAACTTGCGGATTTTTTCCTCGCGTTCGACCAGGATCGCCAGCGTCGGCGTTTGCACACGACCGACCGGGGTCTTGTAAAAACCGCCGTTTTTGGAGTTGAACGCCGTCATGGCACGTGTGCCGTTGATGCCAATCAGCCAGTCGGCTTCGGAACGGCAGCGGGCGGCATCGGCCAGCGGGCGCATTTCCTCTTCACTGCGCAGGTGGGCAAAACCGTCGCGGATCGAGCCCTGGGTCATCGATTGCAGCCACAGGCGGCGCACCGGCTTGTCGGTTTTGGCATGCTGCGCCACATAGCGAAAAATCAGTTCCCCTTCGCGTCCGGCGTCACAGGCATTGACCAGGCCAACAACATCCTTGCGCTTGATGAGACGGGTGAGCAGCTTCAGCCGGTCGGCGGTTTTTTCGATCGGATTCAAGGCGAAGTGTGGCGGTATCACCGGCAGATGGGCGAACGACCACTTGCCGCGCTTGACCTCGTATTCCTCGGGAACGGTCAATTCCAGCAAGTGACCGATGGCGGAAGAAAGAACGTAGGTGTCGCTTTCAAAATACTCGCCCTGCTTCGTGAAACCTCCAAGCGCCTTAGCGATATCCTGGGCTACCGACGGCTTCTCGGCGATGATTAGCTGTTTAGAACTCATTGGTTGTCATTGCTGTACCGGCGAAGCGGCGCATGATAAGCGCCCGCAGCGGCTGCTGGCAAGGCTGCTGGCAAATTAGTGCGCGAGAGCAGAATGGTTTTCCGCCGACAGCAGTTCTTCCAGCAGCAGGGTGTCGAGAGATTCATCGCGCCGCCACAGCACCATCAGCACAATGATTTTCAGCTTGTCGAGCGAGACCGTCTGGTCGCGCAGGACCATGGCACGTTCGATGATCATTTCACGGACCACCGGGTCAATCACGCCGGAACTTTCGAGAAAACACAAGAATCCGCGGCATTCCGTGGGCAGTTTGGCAAGCTCGACGGCGCAATAGATGCGCTGGGAATTTGCCAGGGTTGACAGACGCTGCTCGAAGGCCAGCGACTCGAGACCGGCCAGCCACTCGAGCGCCGCCGCAATGTCTTCCTGCTCGAACCCAATGGCGGAAAGCTTGCGCGCCAGAACGGCGGTTTCCGGGCAAGCGCTCGGCTGGGCGTAGGTTTCGAAGAGATAGACGAGAATATCGAACATGTTGGTGACCCGCTATGTCTGGAAATAGGGAGGTTCCTGGGCGATGATACTCTAAGAGGCTGTCTCATAAAATCCCGCGTGCGATTTTATGGGACAGCCCCTACGCGCGGTGCAAACGCTGATAGCGGCCGCCGGGCAAGCTGGCCACCTGCCCGGCAAGTTCCAGCTGCAGCAGTGTGGCCAGCAGCATGTCGGGCGTCAAACCTGACCGCGTTGCAAGCACATCGATCTCGCAAGGATCATGACCCAGTACTGCCAGAAGCTGTGCCGCGGCCGGATCAATTGCAGCAGCGCCGGGATCCGTTACCGGACCGGCTGCCAGCTTCGCCGGAGACTGCCAACCGATTTCCTCGAGAATGTCCTGCGCCGACTCTACCAGCTTGGCGCCCTGCTTGATGAGTTGGTGACAGCCCTTGGACAAAGGCGCATGGATCGAGCCGGGAATGGCGAACACGTCCCGACCCGCTTCGGCAGCCAGCCGTGCGGTGATCAGCGAACCGCTGCGTGCGGCGGCCTCGACGACCAGGCAGCCTCGTGCAAGGCCGGCAATGAGCCGATTGCGGCGCGGGAAATTGGCAGCCATTGCCGGCGTTTCAAGGGGAAACTCACTGATGATGGCACCATGTTGCGCAATGCTGCGCGCGAGTTCATGGTTCCGGGCCGGGTAAATGCGGCTGGCGCCGGTGCCGATCACGGCGATGGTCGAGCCCGCAGGTTCATTGCGCACGCTCAGCGCGCCGCGGTGCGCCGCAGCGTCGATGCCCAAGGCCAGACCACTGACGATGGTCAGCCCGGCACCGGCCAGGGCCGCAGCAAACGCCTCCGCATTGGCCTGCCCCTGTGGCGTGGCATTGCGGCTGCCGACGATGGCGAGCCCGGGCCGGTTGAGAATGTCGGCGCGTCCCTTGAGGTAAAGCAGGATTGGTGGATCCTCGCTGCTTAGCAGCGCCTGGGGATAATTACTGTCAGCCAGCGTCACCAGTTGATTGCCCGGCTCCCCGGACCAGCGCAACGCGGCTTCGATTGCCTCCGTGGTGGCTGCGTCGGATTGCAGCAGGCGCTCGGCCAGGGTTGCGCCGACCACGCCGCGCAAAGAACTCACGCTCGCATCGAATACCGCTTCCGGCAAACCGAAGGCATGCAGCAACTTGCGCTGGGTCTCGCCGCCGACACCGGGTATCAGCGTCAGTCTCAGCCAGGTTGCCAGACTGGCATCAACGGGCATGGCAGCGACTCAGGGCGCGGCGACGACGTCGCCGATTTCCACCGAACGGGTGACATTCATGACCAAGGCATAGGAAACACGTTCGAATACGCGAAACACGAACACCAGGCCATAACGTTCATCGGGGAGCTTGTGGATTTCCTTCCGATCTTCATGCACATTGCTGACTTCGGCACCGGCGCGCCACAAGGACAGGACGTGGCCGATCTCGAGCCCGTCGCGCTTGCCGCGCGACAGGGTCACAATGGAATTGCGGCCGGCCTGGTTCACGCCGCCATACACGGAAACGATGCGGCCCTTGAGTGTCTTGCTCGGGGCGTGTGGCACATAACTGATGATGTCCGCGGGCGGCGCAGGCAGCAGGCGGTCGCCTCGCCCGATTTCCTGGCGCGAACTGATGATTTCAAACGTACTCGGTTCGCCCTCGCGCAACAGACGCGCACTGCCAAGATAGAAGGTTTCGAAACCGAGCGTTTCCTGATTGTCCGGATCGACCAGTGCCTTGCCAGGCCGATAAATCTGCCACAGCGCTGCCTTTTCCTTGACGCCCGTTACTCCTGTCACGTAAGCCAGGTCTGCACGGCCGATATACACGCGGTCTTCCTGGGTGGCGATAATGCGCGGCGCCTTATCCAACTGCCCGGGCTCTGCTACCAGAGGCTCCGAGAGGAAAGGCTCGATCGCCTGTTGCGGGATGCTCGGGATCTGGCGCTGGTTGTCCTCGCTATACACCCGAGGGAAGGCCTTGACGTTGTCGACCGGGTTGGCGATCTTGAGTTGTGGCTGGGCTCCGCTCTGATCCAGGATCACCACTTGCCCGGGATAGATGCGCTGGGGATTTCTGATCTGTTCCTGATTGAGGCGCCAGATTTCCGGCCAGCGATACGCTTGCTTGAGGAATTTGGTGGCGATGCCCCAAAGCGTATCCCCGGGTACCACGATGTGGCGATCAGGTGCGTCCTCCGCAAGATCCTGGGATTGAATCGTCTGCGCCCAAGCGGGCGGACTCGCCAAGCCCAGCATGAGGCTTGAATAAGTCAGCAGCAGCGCAGATATAATGCGAACAAAAGCGGTCATCGTGTTACCTCGCAGGTCATGCATCCGATCCCCGGCCGGCGAGTGACGCGGCCATTCGATCCAATGCGGTTTTGCATCAGATTTTGCATGTAATGGTCTAATTCAGCAACAATTTCGGCGTATATTTTTCATCATCGTTGTATGGCTCGACTGCCCATCATTTGTTATCCCGATCCGCGCTTGCACACCAAGGCAAAGAAAATCGAACAGGTCGATGATTCGATCCGCCACCTTGCCGCCGACATGGCCGAGACCATGTATGCCGCTCCTGGCGTGGGATTGGCGGCAACTCAGGTCGATCAGCATGTTCAGTTGATTGTCATCGATGTCTCGGAAGACAAGTCCAGGCTGCAAACATTCATCAATCCTGAAATTCTGGCGCGTGATGGCGCGTGTGAAGGCGAAGAAGGCTGTCTGTCGGTACCAGGTATCTACGAAAACGTCACGCGTAGCGCCTGGGTTCGGGTACGCGCCATCGATTTGAATGGTCAGCCGTTTGAACTCGAAGCGGAGGACTTGCTGGCAGTTTGCATCCAGCATGAGATGGATCACCTGCAAGGCAAGGTTTTTGTCGAATATCTTTCCCGGCTCAAACAAACGCGCATCAAGAGCAAGCTCACCAAGCACATGCGGATCACTGCCTGATGCGCATCATTTTCGCTGGAACACCGGAATTCGCTGCCACAGCGCTGCAGGCACTGCTTGATGCCGGACACCAGATATCACTGGTGCTGACCCAGCCGGACCGTCCCGCCGGGCGCGGCATGCAGTTGCTGCCAAGCGCCGTGAAGCAACTGGCACTCCGCCATGGTCTTGGGGTCTGCCAGCCGGAACGGCTGAAAGACCCGTCCAGTCATGAACCGATACGCGCTGTCGTCGCAAACAACCAGGCAGATCTGATGGTGGTGGTGGCTTACGGCCTGATCCTGCCGCAAGCCGTGATCGACCTGCCGTGTCTTGGCTGCATCAATATCCATGCTTCCCTGCTGCCGCGCTGGCGCGGTGCGGCACCGATCCAGCGTGCCATCCAGGCCGGCGACCGGGAAACCGGCATCACCATCATGCGCATGGATGCAGGTCTCGATACCGGCGCAATGCTGTTGCAACGTGCGCTGCCGATTGCGCCGGATGACAATGCCGCAAGTCTGCATGACAAACTCGCCGTTCTTGGCGGCGAACTGATCGTCGAGGCGCTGACCCGCTTTGACAACTTGCAGCCGGTTGCACAACCTGACGTGGGCGTCACCTATGCCAGCAAGGTCGGCAAGGCCGAGGCGCCGCTCGACTGGCAGCAGTCGGCGCAACAACTGGAAAATCAGGTGCGTGCCTTCAATCCGTTTCCCGGGGCGAGTTCGTCGTGCAACGGCACCCAGCTCAAAATCTGGCGCGCCACAGCCGTACCCGGAGAAGGCACTCCCGGCAAAGTTCTGGAAGTGACTGGCGCTGGCATCCAGGTGGCCTGTGGGGTTGGCGCATTGTGCCTCACCGAATTGCAACGGCCGGGCAGCAAGCGCCTGTCTGCGAAAGACTTCCTGCACGGTTTCCCAGTATCTGTCGGCACGCGCTTCGGCAACGATTGAATTATTCCGCTCATCCCCCATCTAATTCCCGTAATTTGCAGGGATAGGAGGAAGCTCACCATGTTTGGCAACTGGCTAAAAACTGCCGTCCTGATGGCGGCGATCGTCGCTCTTTTCGGCGCCATCGGCGGCATGCTCGGCGGCGCGCAGGGAATGTTGATGGCATTGCTGCTCGGCGGCGCCATGAACATCTTCGCCTACTGGTTTTCAGACAGCATGGTGCTGAAGATGTACAACGCACAGGAAGTTGACGAAGCTTCCTCGCCTTATCTCTACAACATGGTCAGGGATCTGGCAGGCCGGGCGGAGCTGCCGATGCCGCGCGTGTATATCATCGATGAAGATCAGCCGAATGCTTTCGCCACCGGCCGCAACCCTGACCACGCCGCTGTCGCCGCCACCCGCGGCATCCTGCAAATGCTCTCGGCGCGAGAACTGCGCGGTGTGATGGCACATGAACTGGCGCATGTGCAGCACCGCGACATCCTGATCTCAACCATCTCAGCCACCATGGCAGGCGCCATCTCGGCGCTGGCGAATTTCGCCATGTTCTTCGGCGGGCGTGACGAAAATGGCCGACCGGGCAATCCGCTCGCCTCGATTCTGGTGATGATCCTCGCGCCGCTTGCCGCCAGCCTGATCCAGATGGCCATTTCGCGCTCCCGTGAATTTGAAGCCGACCGAGGCGGCGCCGAGTTCTGCGGCGACCCCGACGCCCTGGCGGACGCCCTGATCAAGATCGATGCCTATGCACGTGGAATACCGATGGCAGCCGCCCAAGCCCACCCGGAGACAGCCCAGATGATGATCATGAACCCGCTTTCTGGCGGCGGTATCGCCGGCTTGTTTTCCACTCACCCGCCAACCGAGGAACGGGTTGCACGGTTGCGGGCCATGCGTTGAGTCAGGCCGATCTGCCCGCCGTCAAAGAACCGGCGGGCTTGCCGCGATAACCCGTGTCTATAATCCTGTGCATGCAGCGTAATCCTTGCAGTGCCCGGCAGTGAAATCCAGGAAGCCAAGCCGGCCGGCGTTGGCGTCCGACTCGCTGGCATTGGCGCTCCTCAAAGCCGCTGAAGTCGTCGCGGACGTTCTTGCCGGGCTCAACCTTGATGCCTCGCTTGCATCCTGCTGGCAGGCCGGCGACTTCACTTCCGGGCAACGCGGCGCTGTGCAGGATCTGGCTTACGGCACTTTGCGGCAATATGGCCGAGGCGATTTTTTTCTTGCCAGATTGTTGCGCTCGCCGCTCGATCTGTCACAAAAGGATAATCCCGCTCTGCTGCTGCGCTCCCTTCTGCTGGCAGCACTCTACCGCCTCGAAACTCATCCGGAATCTGCCCATACCACGGTCGATCAGGCAGTCAGTGCATCCGCATGGGTAGCTCACGGGCAGTTCAGGGCGCTCACCAATGCCGTCCTGCGCAACCGACTGCGCCGCGATGCCGAATTGCTGGCCGCAGCAGCCATTGACTCGGTCGCATGCCATCAGCATCCCGGCTGGTGGATCGACAGAATTCGTGCAGCCTATCCGGACGACTGGCAAGACGTACTGGCTAGCGGCAACGCCCGGCCACCGATGACTCTGCGCGCGAACCGAAGGAAAATCACCGGTAGTGCCTATCTCGCATTGCTCCACGCTGCCGGCATTGGCGCCCGTCTTCTGCGTCAGGATGGCCAGGCTATCCTGCTCGACCATCCGCAGCGTGTTGGCAACTTGCCTGGTTTTGGTGAAGGCCTGGCGACAGTTCAAGACCTGGGTGCTCAACACGCAGCACTGCTTCTTGACGTGCAACCGGGCATGCATGTTCTGGACGCGTGTGCCGCGCCAGGCGGAAAGACCACCCATCTCCTGGAACTCTCCGATATCAATTTGCTGTCGCTCGACATGAAACCGGAACGGGTAGAACGCATCCGCGAGAACCTTGACCGTCTCGGCCTGCAGGCAGAATTCAAGGTCGCAGACTGCCGCAAGCCACAGCAGTGGTGGGATAAGTGCCCCTTCGAGCGTATCCTGGCCGATGTGCCCTGTTCGGCGAGCGGTGTCGTGCGCCGTCATCCTGACAGCAAATGGCTGCGCCGGGAAAACGATATTGCCGGATTCGTCAGCAAACAGGCGGAAATCCTTGAAGCCTTGTGGCATGTGCTCGCCCCCGGTGGCAAAATGCTCTACTGCACGTGCTCGCTGTTCCCTGAGGAAAATCAATTGCAGATTGTCGATTTCATCGCGAACCATGACGATGCTGAATGCCTGCCACTGGCCGGCATTCAGGGAAGTGCATCGGGCTGGCAATTGCTGCCGCAAGCGGAACAGGATGGTTTTTTCTATGCCCTGTTGCAGAAATCTTCTTAGGCTGCTGCTTGTCATCGTTTTGGCCGGGACGCTTGGCTTGGGGCGACTCGCCTGGGCAGGCACCATCGAACCCATTTCCGCCAAACTCACGGGTGGCGAAGAAGCTTACGTACTTTCAGCCGAGTTCAATCTCGACCTGGGCAGTCATTTTGAAGACGCCATTTCGCGGGGCGTACCCCTGTATTTTGTGCTCGAACTCGAAATCACGCGCAATCGCTGGTACTGGCCCAGCGAACATATCGCCGGTCGCAGTCTCAACTATCGCCTTGCCTATATTCCCCTGACGCGCCAGTATCGGGTCTCCAGCGGCAGTACCCTGCATCAGAATTTTTCGTCGCTGACGGATGCCCTGCGTGTCATGGCCCGGGTTGGCGCACTGCCGGTTGCCGAGCGGGGGGCACTGAAAACAGGTGAAACCTACCAGGTGGCCCTGCGTCTGGGTCTGGATCAACAGCAACTGCCCAAACCGCTGCAAGTGGATGCACTGGCCAACCGGGACTGGCAGATACAGGCCAAAGTGCTGCGCTGGCAATTCACCCCGACGGTGGAGCGGGAGGCCAAATGAGAATTTTGGCGGTCGTCGCGGCTGCAATCGGTGCCATCCTGCTCTTCCTGCTGGCGTCGGCGAGCGCAAACACGGCGCTGTTTGCCAGCAATTATCCCCTGCTGCTGGGTTTGAATCTCGTGATCGCTATCGCGTTACTGACTTTGGTGGTTGTCCAGTTGCGCACCATGTGGCGCGAGTACCGCGAGCGGGTATTTGGCTCACGCCTCAAATCGCGCCTGCTGCTGATGCTCGCCCTCATGGCAGTCTTGCCGGGCGCACTGGTGTATGCCGTATCCCTGCAGTTCGCCATGAGCAGCATCGAATCCTGGTTCGACGTGCGTGTCGACAGCGCGCTTGAAGGCGGTCTCAACCTTGGCCGCAATGTGCTCGACAGCCAACTCACGGAGCTGACCAGCAAGGCGCGCGACATGGCACTCGAACTCGGCGACGGAAATGTATCCCCTGCGGTTCGAGCGACCCGGTTAAACCGCTTGCGCGAGCAGGCCGGCGTCAAAACGGCAACACTTTTGTCCCCCTCGGGTCAGGTGCTGGCAAGCAGTCTGGGAGGACTCGAAAAAATGCTGCCCGATTTGCCCAGCCCGGGTCAACTTCGCCAGGGCCGCCAGAGCAGGGGCATGGCACAGGTGGAAGGGGATGCCAGTTCCGGTTTGACTCTGCGTGTGCTGGTGCCGGTGACCAGCAGCGAGTTGAACATGGAAGCCCGGGTGCTGCAACTGACCCAATCGGTACCCCCCTCCATCGCGCAAAGCGCAGCCAGTGTTGAGGAGGCCTACCGTGATTACCAACAGTTGTCGCTCAGCCGCCAGGGTCTGAAGCACATCTACACGCTGACCCTGACTCTGACGCTGCTCCTGGCATTGTTTGCAGCAATCGCACTGGCTTTCTTTCTCGCCAAGCGACTGGTGGCGCCTCTCCTGATCCTGGCTGAAGGCACACAAGCCGTCGCAGCCGGCGACTTTTCTCCGCGCGCGGCGCTGGAAACCCGTGATGAACTAGGCGTTCTGACGCAATCTTTCAACCAGATGACGCGCCAACTCGATGAAGCGCGCCGCGAAACCGAGCGACATCGCGGCGAGGTCGAGGCTGCGCGAGCCTATCTGGCAAGTGTGCTGGCCAACTTGTCGACCGGGGTGCTGGCTTTCGACAGCAATTTCGTGTTGCGCGCAGCCAATCGGGGTGCCAGCGCAATACTCCGCGACACGCTCGACGACCTTGAAGGCAAGATGTTGTCCGATTGGCCTGGACATGATGCTTTGAGGATGGCGATTCGCGACAGCTTTACCGAGGTTGCCCCCGGTGTTGCAGAAGACCGTGAATGGCAGCACCAGATCAACATCGAGCATCAGGACGGCTCAACCCAGGTGCTCTTGCTGCGTGGTTCTACTTTGCCTCAGGGAGGTGGGGGCGGCTTTGTGGTGGTTTTCGATGACATCACGCAGCTTATCTCCGCGCAACGTTCCGCCGCCTGGGGCGAGGTGGCACGACGTCTGGCGCATGAAATCAAAAACCCCTTGACGCCCATTCAACTCTCGGCCGAGCGGCTGCAACAAAAGCTGGCCGACAAACTCGACCCGGAAGCTCAACTCATGCTGGACCGTGCTACGCAGACGATCGTCAATCAGGTCGAAGCGATGAAGAACATGGTCAATAGCTTTCGCGATTATGCCCGGACCCCGCCGGCACAGCTGCAACCACTCGATCTGAATGCCCTGGTGACGGAAATTCTTGGACTCTACGAAACCTCGCGTGCATACCTGGTGACCGACCTGGCGCGAGACCTGCCGAGTGTCCTGGGCGACGCAACGCAGTTGCGCCAGGTCATCCACAATTTGCTGACCAATGCGGAAGAAGCTGCAGAAGACGGTCTGGGCAAAACAGAGCAAACGGAAATTCGGATCGTTACCCAGCCGGCAGAAAAGAAGAGCGGGGTGCTCCTGAGCGTCCGCGACAATGGCAGTGGATTCCCGGCACATATTCTGGCGAATGCCTTTGAACCTTATGTCACCACCAAAAGCAAGGGCAGTGGCCTGGGACTGGCGATCGTCAAGAAAATTGTAGATGAGCACAATGGAGAAGTTCGCATTGCCAACCTGCAGCCGCATGGCGCCGAAGTCACCATAAAGCTGCCTCTGGCAGCCGTTAGATTGGAATAAAGCTATGGCACAGATACTGGTCGTTGATGATGAAATGGGTATTCGGGAGTTGCTGTCGGAGATTCTGACGGACGAGGGCCACGCGGTCAGGCTCGCCGAGAACGCCACTGCGGCGAGGCTTGCGCGCATTGAAGCACGCCCGGACCTGGTGCTTCTGGATATATGGATGCCCGATACTGATGGTATTACTTTGCTCAAGGAATGGGTCAGCGGTGGCCAGTTGACCATGCCCGTGATCATGATGTCCGGGCACGGCACCATCGATACTGCGGTGGAAGCCACGCGTATCGGAGCACTCGATTTCCTGGAAAAACCGATTGCCCTGCAAAAATTGCTCAGTTCCGTCAAGCGCGCCCTGGCAAAAACGTCGGTACAAGCAGCGGGGGCTTTAACGCTCGCGGCTTTCCCCCGCTCGGCCCCCTTGCGAGACCTTAGAAAGCGCCTCGAACAGGTCGCGGATAAGAGCCCTGCACTGATGCTCAAATCGGCACAGGGCGGTATCGTCGAGTTGGCTGCTCGTACCTTGCATGTTCCAGGAAAAACCTGGCTGGATCTGGCCCTGGACAGTGCACCGTTGACGCTTGAAGTATTGCAGGCAGCGAGTGGTGGCGTGCTCTACATCGAAGAGCTCGGTCGCCTTTCGCGCCTGCAACAAAAAAATGTCCAATTTGCCATTGAGCGACTGGAGAAATATGGCATGCGTCTGATCGCGGCCACTGCCCAGGATACAAACAGTTTGCTCGAACAAGGCTGGGATGAGCTATTACTCGCGCGCTTGTCCGACGTCTGGCTGAACCTGCCCTCACTGTTTGATCTGCGCGACGAAGTGCCGAGCATCGCCAGTCATCTTCTGGCGCAACTGATTGAACTTCATGGCATACCACCGCGTCGTTTCTCCACCGCAGCGCTGAACGCCCTGCGTCAGTATGCTTGGCCGGGTGGCTATGGAGAACTCAGAAGCACTGTGAAATCCTTGGCACTTTCAGCATTGGAGGAAGAAATCGATGCTGATGATGTCGGCACCCGTCTGGCCATGGCAGGCACCAGTGCTTTGGCTGCAGCCGATCTGCCGCCTGACGTCATGCGCATGCCCTTGCGCGAGGCTCGCGAAGCTTTCGAGCGCATCTATTTTGAACACCATTTGCGCCTTGAAGGCAGCAACATGACACGCCTGGCCGAAAAATCCGGACTGGAACGCACGCACCTTTATCGCAAGCTCAAGGATCTCGGCCTGAGACAGGGAAAGAGGGACGAAGGAGAAGCATAACGGCGTAAAATATCGCCAATCCAAATCACCTGTTAAGCGCAGGCTTCGCCACTATGACCCGCCCCAAGAACGATACCTTCTTACGCGCCCTGTTGCGCGAACCCGTTGAATACACCCCGGTTTGGCTCATGCGCCAGGCTGGCCGCTATTTGCCTGAGTATTGCGAGACCCGGCGCCGTGCCGGCAACTTTCTCAATCTGTGCAAGTCACCCAACATGGCTTGCGAAGTTACACTGCAGCCCTTGGCACGCTACGAACTGGATGCCGCCATCCTGTTTTCCGACATCCTGACAGTGCCCGATGCGATGGGGCTGGGTCTGTATTTCGCCGAAGGTGAAGGACCCAAATTCGAGCGGCCCCTGCGTGAAGAATGGGAAATTCGTGCCCTGGCTGCGCCCGATCCCAACGATCACCTGCGTTATGTCATGGATGCGGTCATCGAGATTCGCAAAGCCCTGGATAATTCCGTCCCTCTGATCGGGTTCTCCGGCAGTCCATTCACGCTCGCCTGCTATATGGTCGAAGGTGGCGCTTCGGAGGATTTTCGGCGCATCAAGACCATGCTTTATGAGCGTCCTGATTTGCTGCATCACATCCTCAAAGTGACAGCAGAATCGGTGATCGGTTACCTCAATGCGCAGATTGAATCCGGCGCACAGGCCGTGATGATTTTCGACACCTGGGGTGGCTCGCTTTCATATCGCGGCTACCGCGAGTTTTCCCTCGCCTATCTGAAACAAATTGTTGCCGGCTTGCATCGGGATTACGACGGCGAGCGCATTCCAAGCATCGTATTCACCAAGGGCGGTGGGCAATGGGCTGAAGACATCGCCAAAATCGGCTGCGATGCAGTTGGCCTGGACTGGACATCCAGCCTGTCAGAAATCCGCCGGCGTGTCGGCGACAAGGTCGCCCTGCAAGGCAACCTTGATCCGATGACCCTGTTTGCGACTCCGGAAGTGATTGCCGCCGAAGCCAGGCGCGTCGTCGACGACTTTCACGCTGCGGGGCCTGGCGGTGGACACGTTTTCAACCTGGGACATGGGATTTCACAGTTCACTCCGCCGAATCATGTATCGACTTTGGTCAACACGGTGCATGAATACAGCCGGCAATTTCATCGCCGCTGAGCGTGTCGAGAACGGCTTTCATGCCGTATATATATTTTGATGTTAGTGCTTACTCATTTACTTTCCGTGCGGCATAGAGACTCTGATGTCGCATTTAATAGATCATCAGAATGATGGCATATTCTTTACTTATGCACAGTTGAGCGCAAGACCATGAAAAATTGAAGGGGTTTCCCTCGCAAAGTACTTGCTCTTGGCATATATATGATTTTTAAATGACTTTTAAAAATCGAGAAATTGTTGAAAGTCCCGAATTCCTTCGCTGACGCTGATTCCCGGAATTTCCTGGCTATTTGCTAACAAAACTATCCACAGCATCCGTGAGTAACTTCTTTTCTCTTTTATGGCAATGAATTAGCCCGTAAAAGGGAGGTTGTGTCGACAATTCACCGGCAAGCTACTGAACAGGAAGCATGAGCATACTGCGCGTCGCCATCGATATTCCCTTGCCGCGCCTGTTCGATTATTTATCGGATGATGCATTGCCGGAAGATGTCGGTCGTTGCGTTCGTGTTCCTTTCGGCTCGGGCGAGAAAATCGGAGTCATTACCGCACTCGCCCAAATCAGTGCCCAGGCTGCCGATAAACTCAAGCCGGCGCGCGAGATCCTGCGCAGCCTGCCGACGCTGCCAGCGGACTGGCTGGAACTGACTAAATTCTGCAGTCACTATTACCAGTATCCGCTTGGCTCAGTCATGGCCATGGCCCTGCCGCCGCATCTTCGCCGTGGCAAGACGCCACGACGCAAGGCCGCCTCGTCCGCTGCAATAACGCCTGTTCAAGGGCAAACCCAGACCCCACCAGACCTGTTACCTGAACAAGCCGGCGCGGTCGATGCGGTCGCGGCGAAGTTTGGACACTATGCCGCCTTTCTCTTGCATGGCATCACTGGCAGTGGCAAGACTGAAGTGTATTTGCGTCTGATCGAGAAAATGCTCGCGCAAGGAAAGCAAGCCTTGATGCTGGTGCCGGAGATTGCCCTGACTCCGCAACTTGAGGCGCGTGTCGCGAGGCGCTTTCCTGGCGCCAGAGTGGTTTCGGCACACAGCGGCATAGCCGACGCAGTGCGTGCGCGCGGATTTCTGGATGCTCTCGAAGGACAAGCAGACATCCTTCTCGGCACCCGCCTGGCGGTCTTTACACCGTTGCCGCGCCTGGGGCTGATCGTCGTCGATGAGGAACACGACGCCTCCTTCAAGCAGCAGGAAGGCTTGCGTTATTCCGCCCGCGATGTTGCCGTGTGGCGCGCCCACCAACTCGGCATTCCGATTCTGCTCGGATCGGCCACCCCTTCGCTGGAAACCTTCTACCACTCCCGCCAGGATGGGGGACGCTACCATTTGCTGGAACTGACTCAGCGCGCCGTGGCCGAAGCACCGCCAGCAGTACGTTGCATCGACACCCGCAGGGAAAAGCTGCAGGACGGCATGAGCGCTGCGCTGCTGGCTGCAATTGAAGCCCGTCTGGAACGCGCCGAGCAGAGCCTGATTTTTCTCAACCGACGCGGCTATGCACCAGTACTGTGTTGCCCGGCCTGCGCCTGGGTCAGCCGTTGCCGGCGTTGCGCAGCAAACCTGGTGGTGCACCTCGCCGACCGGCGTTTGCGCTGCCATCACTGCGGTTTCGAAACGGCTATACCGAAGCATTGCCCTGCGTGTGGCAATCAGGATATCCATCCCTTCGGACGCGGCACGCAAAGACTGGAAGAATCGCTCACTGCGCGCTTTCCGACCGCACGCATCCTGCGTGTCGACCGCGACTCGGCGAGTACTCCGAACAAATGGCAGGCCATCCTGGAAACGATCCACGGCGGCCGCGCCGACATTCTGATCGGCACCCAGATGCTCGCCAAGGGACATGACTTCCCTCTGCTGACCCTGGTCGGCGTGGTGGGCGCGGATGCCGCTCTGTTTGCCGCCGATTTTCGGGCGCCCGAACGCCTTTTCAGCCAGTTGATGCAGGTTGGCGGACGCAGCGGGCGGGCGCAGCTGCCAGGTGAAGTACTGATCCAGACCGAGTATCCGACACACCCTCTTTACCAGGCATTGGTGGCGCACGACTATGCGCGTTTTGCCAACACACAGCTTGCCGAGCGGCGCGCAGCAGGTTTTCCGCCCTTCACTTTCCAGGCCTTGTTGCGGGCCGAAGCGACGCAACTGGAAGATGCCATCGATTTCCTGAAACTGGCGGCAAAAAATGCGCGGGCCATGCCGATGGATCAAATCAGTCTCTACGATCCCGTGCCTATGCGCATCCAGCGCATCATGGCCATGGAGCGCGCGCAACTGCTCGTGGAATCGGCCAACCGTCCGGCACTGCAAAATTTTCTCGCAGTCTGGTCGGATGGACTCTACGCGATCAAAACGGCGCGCGGCTTGCGCTGGCATCTGGACGTCGATCCGCTCGAGTTCTGAGCTGCGATGACAGTTTCTGCCTGCCTAGCATCAAGACAATCGCCGCATATCCCCCCGGCAATATCGATAGTAATAATCTATCAATGCAGTAGCGTAATTTCATTTTTCTTTTCCGGATGCGATGAATAAGATGCCTGCGACAGGTCGAATGATTGTAAAACCTGAGACATTGATCCCGCCCTGGTCACGGCAAAATCAGGGCATTTTTTTAAGGAGATTGAACATGGATACCGGCATCAGCAAAAAAGAACGCGCAAAAATCGCCCAGGGCCTGTCGCGTTTGCTCGCGGACAGCTACACGCTCTATCTCATGACGCACAACTTTCACTGGAATGTGAAGGGGCCGATGTTCAATACCCTGCATCTGATGTTCATGGGGCAGTACACCGAACAGTGGAACGCGCTGGACCTGATTGCAGAGCGCATCAGGGCGCTCGATTTCCCGGCCCCGGGAACCTACAAGGAATTCGTCAAGCTCGCCTCAATCAAGGAAGTTGACGGCGTACCCAAGGCGACAGAGATGATCCGCCTGTTGGTCGCAGCGCAGGAGGCCACTGCACGAACCGCAAGGGGGCTGCTCCCGATCGCCGACAAAGCCAACGACCAGCCGACCATGGATTTGCTCACGCAGCGCCTGGATGTTCATGAAAAGACAGCCTGGATGCTGCGCAGCCTGCTGGAAGAATAAGGGCGTGTCATCGGGCTGTGTCCCAAGCAGTTGTGGGCCATGAGTGACCATCCAACATTCAAGATTCGCAGCGGCGAAGTGTCCGATATCGACGAAATTGTCCGCATCACCAACGCCGCATACGCGGTTGAACTGTTCTGCATCGAAGGCGATCGTACCGATTCTGCGGATGTTCGGACCCAAATGGTGGAAGGAAGATTCCTCGTGGCACAGCAATCAACCATGCCGACGCAACTTATTGGGAGCGTCTATCTTTCAATTCGTGCCGAACGGGCATACATGGGCATGCTTGCCGTCGATCCGCCCTTCCAAGGCAAAGGAATCGCCAAAACCCTGATTGAATCCGTTGAACAATGTTGCGCTGAGGCCGGGGCGAAATTTCTGGAAATTACCGTGATCAATCTCCGTACCGAGTTGTTCCCGTTTTATTCATCTCTCGGCTTTGTCCCGGCAGAGACCGAGCCCTACTTTCGTCCTGCCAAAGCGCTTCGCCCCTTGCATCTTGTCCGAATGACCAAAATTCTCCGATAGCAAAGAAAGTCAAGGCACAAAGTCACTCCTGATTTTTCAGCTGCGGCAAATCCCGGAGGCAATGCTCCAGCCAGTGTCTGGATAATTTTTCCTGCACCGAATTCTGCTTCAGACGCTGGTTTAGTGAATCGAAATCGACGCAGTCGAGTGGCTGATCCTGGTTGAAGCAGGAGAACACATAGCTGAGTTCTCCAGTTTGCGGGTCACGATGCTGCTGCACGCACTGGGCGCAAATTTCCTTCATCATGCACTGCATCGGCGAGTTCACCGAGCCGATGGCAAAGTGATGCGGCTTCAAATACGGCTTGAGAATTTCATGTCGCGCCCGGGCAACACCGGCCATCATGCGATCGGAGCCGATTGCGATCAGTCGATCGGCGTCCTGCATGCACAATGGCTGATCGCCCAGGCTCCCCATGGCGTAAGCCGCCATCGCCTCGACAATGTTGCCGACAAATGTGCGGTCCTGTGGCCTGCCTGGCACAAAACCGGGACCTTCGTCGCAACACCAGACGACAATATCGGCGGCCGCCTCGATGTCCTGTATCTTGTAGCGATCAATGATTTTTTTATAGCCGGCGAAATATAGCACTCTCGAACCCTTGGCGCGGAATGCTTGGCCGATCGAGAAAAGTACTGCGTTACCGAGACCTCCACCACAGAGGATCACGGTCTCATTGGCCTCGATGTGGGTGGGCGCTCCGGTCGGACCCATCAACACGACGGGCTCGCCCGGCTGCAAAGCCGCGCATAGATTGGCCGAGCCGCCCATTTCGAGCACTACGGTCGATACCAGTCCCTGTTGCCGGTCTACCCAGGCACCCGTCAGTGCCACGCCTTCCATCTGCATCTGAGTGCCAGCAGCCTGCAGCGCATTCGCTTCGAAATTCTGCAAGCGATAGAACTGTCCCGGCTGGAAATTACGCGCCGCCATGGGTGCCTTCATCACCACTTCAACGATGTTCGGCGTAAGACGTTCGACACGATGCACGGTGACGTTCAGATCGCGGAACAATTCATTGAAGAACTGCATGGATGAAACCGCGGATTGCGCCGGCCTTTGGGCAAGAACCCGGGAAACCACGGGATAACCCTGCTTGGCGGAAGCCATGGCTTTCACCACATTGCCCGAGTATGACGGATGCAAATCACCAAAAAAACTGATGAAGCGCCCATCTGCCAAACGCGACAACAGGACATCGACACGTTCCGGCTTGCACTGGGCGTGGGCCGGCTTCACGGGCAGACCGGATTCATCGCAAGCGCTGAAATATTTGCCATCCAGCTTGAAATGCAATTCGTCTTCGCGTGCCAGCACGGTATTCGGCTGGGTTCCGGCAGCAACGAAAATAGTGCGCGCCGGCAATCGGTGAGTGCCGACACTCGACCATTTGCCATCTTCTCCTCTTACCTGCCTGTCGAAGTTGATTCCACAGGCCGCTGCGTGCTGATCAACCTCGACTGCCAGCGGCGTCAAGCCTTCGGCAAAGCAAACACCCTCCTCCAGCGCTTTCTCAATTTCTTCATGATTCAGGGTATAGGCCGGGCTGTCGATCATTCGGCGCCGGTAGGCAACGGTTGCTCCACCCCATTCCTGCAGCAATTCGATGACGTGCGCAGCACGTCCTTGCTGCCGGGCTTCAAGACGCTCTTTGCGCAGCGCGCGGGCGTGCGACAGAAATTCTTCGGCTGTTTCCTGTTCCGCAGCATCCCAGCCGGCACGGATTTTGTCTTCACCATGGCTGGATATCAACGTTTCATAGCGGTTCAGGAACTTTTCCACCTGAACGGCATAGTAGGCCAGCGCCTCTGTTGCCGTATCGATCGCCGTGAGTCCTCCGCCGATCACGACCACAGGCAGGCGCAGCTGCATGTTGGCGATGGAATCCTTCTTCGCGGCACCGGTCAGCTGCAGTGCCATCAGGAAGTCCGAAGCAGTGCGCACCCCGCGTGCCAAGCCATTCGGGATATCCAGCACAGTGGGCTTGCCCGCCCCCAGGCACAGCGCTATGTGATCGAAACCACGTGCCAGTGCATCGTCCACAGTCAGCGTTCCACCAAAACGCACACCGCCGAAAAGTGCGAACTCGTTGCGTCGCACCAGCAACAAGCGAATCAGCTTGAGGAAGTTCTTGTTCCAACGCACCGTGATGCCATACTCGGCGACGCCGCCAAACCCTGCCATGGCGCGTTCATCAAGGGGTTCATACAAGTGCGTGATATCGCGTATCGCTTCGAAAGGCGTGCGGGTTCCGTCCATGTGCACGCCGCCGAGGTTCTCGGGCAAGGGCTCGATCTTCAGCCCATCGATGCCAACCACGGCATGTCCGTCGTTCATGAGGTAATGCGCGAGCGTGAATCCTGCCGGTCCCATGCCTGCCACCAGCACTTTGCGCCCGCTTGGCCGGCGCGGCAATGGACGACTTAGGTTGAGCGGATTCCAGCGCGTCAGCAGGCTGTAGATCTCGAAGCCCCAGGGCAGTTCCAGGACGTCCTTGAGCGTGCGGGTTTCCACTTCGGGAATATTGACCGGCTCCTGCTTCTGGTAGATGCAGGATTTCATGCAGTCGTTGCAGATGCGGTGACCGGTCGCAGCCACCATCGGGTTGTCGATCGTGATGACCGCCAGGGCGCCGATGGCATGGCCCAGGTTTTTCAGCGTGTGAAATTCGGAGATCTTCTCTTCCAAAGGGCATCCGGCAAGCGAAATGCCGAATGGGCTTTTCTTGAAACTGACCGGGGACCCGGCCACAGCTTTTTCTCGCAGACCGTTGGAACAGGAGTCTTTTTTCTGCGTGTGACATAGGACGCAATAGTTGGACTGATCGAGTGCGCCGCGCAGGTCTGTTCCCGGGTCGGTCAGGGCGAAGCCGTTACGCCGGCGAATATGTTCAGGAGCAATCCGGAACGAAACTGCGCCATTCTGTTCCGATTTCCTTGCAGCCGGTACCAGGTTCATTGAATCAACGCGCGCCGGGACTTTGAAAAGGAGGCCGTGATGATGCTTGTGACGTCCGGCTTCGGTATGAACCGCCCAGGCAGCATACTGGCGCGCCACTTCAAGGATCTCGCCGTGGGCAGACTTGTCCGACTGCCATTCAATGATTTTCCGGGCAAAGGAAAGTTCCTCGAACTGACCGTCCATGCGATCTGTCAGAACCTTGTAGAGCGCCTCGCCATCGATTGCCGCTGCCTGTTCCGGCTGGATCATCTTGGCCGCCTGGCGCTGCACCAACTGGCGCTTGACTTCATAAAGCGGGGAAAGATCGGTATGCTGTTGCGCCAGTGCTCCGGCTTCCTCCGCAATACCAAACAACTCGATCAGGAAGGTTTCGAGGTGGGGTGCCAATTCGAGGATCAACGCAGATTCATCTGCCTTCGCAATCGCCTCCGGATTGGCACGTGCGGCCAGCAGTCGATCATGCAGTGTGCCTGCGGTTTGGCCAATATGCCTGAGAAATATTCCATCCAGTTTTTCCAGGCCGGGCAACCGGTACAGATCGGCGATGGACAAATCATGAGCAAGCTTCAACATGGAAAATTCCCTTGGTAATCAGTGTTGGCAGAACGAATATGACTTGAGCAGGGTCGACCTAGGTTTTGGCACGACGACGCCCGGCCAGAATGTACCAGCCATAACTCAGCACCTGCAATGCGAGGAGTATTGCATAGGTCCGCTGATAGGCAGCGTGGGGCGACAGCCCGCCAGTGGTAAAGCCATCCACGGCTGCGCCAAATCCCCACTGAATGGCGAAAGCGCCAACAAAAGTAAGCAGATTGAGCGTGGTATTGACCCGACCTGCCAGGTACATCGGAAATTGTGATGAAAGCAGGGCGTAGGATAGATTCCCAACGCTGAACACCAATCCCATGGCAAACCAGAGCGGGTAGGATGACGCACCTTCGATCACAATCAACAGCGTGACAACCATGCCGCCGCCCATACCGACGATCAGAATGTATTCGGGCTTGATGCCGCGCGCGGCAAGACGGGTGACAAATGTGGCTATCGCCACAAACCCGACCATCATGCCCAGGCTCATGAGAAACAAGTGAAAGGCTGCTGCATCGCGCGTCAAGCCATTGAAATTCATCAGCCAGGGCACGGCCCACAAGCCCTGCATGGCCATGAAACCTCCGACCACCAACGCGGTTTGCGGCGCATAGCGCCAGAAGGCGAAACTGGTCAGCACGTTGCCGACGCCATGCAACTGTTCGATCAATGATTCCTTGCTTGCCGTTGCAGGCTTGTCCGGCGTGGTGGAAATCAGTATCGCCGCAATCATGGCGAGAACAGCGAGCCCAAAGAAGGCGCCGCGCCAGCCGATCAGCGACAAGGACCAACTCAGCGGCGTACTTGAAGTCAATGCACCCAGGCCGCCGGCTGCCATGATGGCGGAATTGAGTGAAGCCTGCCGCTCCATCGGGAACCACATTGAAAACGCCTTGAAGGATGCCATCAGACACGCCGAAACGCCAAGGCCGATCAGGGCGCGCGCAAACGCCAATTCGGTGAGGTCGCGTCCCAGTGCAAACAGTGTCGCACCAATGGCGGCAATGACGAGCAAGGTGGCTTCGACGCGACGCGGTCCATAGCGGTCCAGCAGTATTCCGAGTGGCAGTTGGAAAGCGCCGAACACGGCCAGATAAGCGCTGGTCAGCAGGCCGAGGTCGGCTGCCGAGAAATTCAGTTCGCGCACCAGTTCCGGTGCAATGACGGCATTGACGTTGCGCAACAAATAGGAAAGGAAATAGCCGACGGCAAACGGCACAAATATCCGCAGCCAAAGCTGCGACGGTTTCAGGGTGCTCACTTGGCCCTTTCCCACAGCCAGGCTGCACCGCGCACACCGGAAGAATCGCCGTGACGGTTGCGCACCAACCGGGTCATGACATGGTCGGAAAAAACATGCTCATTCCAAAGCCTGGGCACATTGTCATAAAGTCGGGGGATGTTGGACAAACCACCCCCGAGAACAATGACGTCGGGATCGAGAAGATTGATGACCCCGGCCAGGGCTCTCGCCAGGCGCGCTTCGTAGCGTTGCAGCGTAGCCTCGCAGGCAGCATCGCCTGCTGCGGCGCCAGCCGCTATGTCGGGTGGCGCAAGCAACACCTGGTTGTAGTGAATATGATCCTGACTCATGCCTGGTCCCGACAAATAGGTTTCAATACAGCCTGACCGGCCGCAGTAGCATGGCGGCTGACGCTGTTCTTGCAATCCTGGTAGAGGATTATGTCCCCACTCACCGGCAATCGCGTTGCAGCCCGTCAATACGCGACCATGCGCGACGATGCCACCGCCGACACCCGTACCCAGTATCACGCCGAACACGACCTCGGCGTCAACCCCGGCGCCATCGCTCGCCTCCGACAAGGCAAAACAGTTTGCGTCATTGGCGAGACGGATTTCCCGGCATAACGCCTGCTGTAGATCGTTCTGCAACGGCTTGCCGATCAGACAAGTGGAGTTGGCGTTCTTGATGAAGCCGCTGAACCTTGACGGCGCCCCGGGAATGCCGACTCCGACGCTCCCCCTTTGCCGCAGGCGGTTTTCCGCTTGTTCGACCAAGGCCACAATCGCCTGCAGAGTGGCCGCGTAGTCGCCTTGAGGCGTTGCGACCCGTTGCCGCAAGAGTTCGCCGCCGTCATCATCGAACGCGATGATCTCGATTTTCGTACCCCCCAGGTCAATGCCGATGCGCATCGCTCATGCTTTCTGCTGATCAAACTGACGATGATTCATGTTTTGGTTAAACATCGCTTATGATTTTTCGGGCAGTTCCTGTGAGGAAAAATCTTCTGCCAATGGGGCCAGTTGCTGGCAAAATTGCCCCCAAACCCCGCGCATTTTAATTGTTGTTAGGAGAGTCGCATGAGCGTCATTCAAGAATTCAAGGAATTTGCGGTCAAAGGCAATGTAGTCGACCTGGCGGTTGGGGTCATTATCGGTGGTGCATTTGGAAAAATCGTCGACTCGGTCGTCAGCGACCTGGTGATGCCTGTCGTTGGCCGCATCCTCGGCGGGTTGGATTTCAGCAATTATTTCATCGCGCTCAAGGAAGTTCCTGCTGGTGTAGCAATGACCCTGGCAGAAGTAAAAAAGGCTGGCGTACCAGTATTTGCCTGGGGCAACTTCCTGACCATCAGCATCAACTTTGCCATCCTGGCATTTATTATTTTCTTCATGGTCAAGCAGATCAACCGTCTTAAGCGCGAAACGCCAAATGCGCCCACCAGTCCACCGCCAACCCCGGAAGACGTGCTGTTGCTCAGAGAAATACGTGATGCGCTGAAAAAAGCTTAATGCCCGCAGTAGATTCTGGGGTGCTAATGCCCGCAGTTTGATCTAGGGTACTAAGCGCTGTCGCCAACGAAAGGATTGTATTGCCGTTCCTCGCCAAAGGTGGACATCGGCCCGTGGCCAGGAATAAAACTGACGTCGTCGCCCAGCGGCCAAAGCTTGCCGCGAATGGCGTTGATCAGCGCGGTGTGGCTGCCACGCGGAAAATCGGTACGACCGATCGAGCCCTGGAACAGCACATCGCCAACAATCGCAAGCTTGGACGGTGCATGGAAAAACACGACATGACCGGGGGTATGCCCCGGGCAGTGCAACACACTGAGCGTGACCTCGCCGAAGCTGACCGTATCGCCTTCATCAAGCCAGCGATCGGGAATAAACGCTGCGGCCTGGCCCAATCCAAACATTTGCCCCTGCTGAGGCAACTGGTCGATCCAGAATTTCTCTTCCTGTTGCGGACCTTCAATGGGGATGCCCAGGCGCGTGGCAAGTTCCGCCGTCCCTCCGGCATGATCGATATGCCCGTGCGTCAGCAATATTTTTGTAATTTGCACACCCAGCCGTTTGGCAACGGCAAGAATGCGATCGAGATCCCCGCCGGGATCAACCACGGCACCTTGCATGGTCTCTTCGCACCAGAGCAGAGAACAGTTTTGCTGAAACGGCGTCACAGGAATAATCTGGAATTTCATCGTGAGTTCAATGGAATAATTGGTTCGCGATGTTATTCAACCAGAATCAGGAGCGGGTGTCACTCCTGATTCATGGGATCGGGCAAATAATCGCCCGATCCCTGCGCTCAGGCGTCAGGGTTGGATGACGCCGGGAGGGGTCGGGGACACTTTTTCCCAGCCACTGGGGCATTCCTTGACATAGGGATAATACCCTGCAGGCCTCTTGCACGAATACCACCATTGACCGCCAGGGGGATCGTAGGAGGGATTCTGCCCGGCATAGGGTGTTGAACCCGGTGGCGGCAATGCCGCCGGCGGTGAACTGACGTAGGTCTGCTCGACATAATAGGGCTGGACTACGACAGGCGCATAGACCGGCGGGGCATAGACTACCGGGGGCGAGTAGTAGACAGTGCGTGGCTGCTGGACTGCTGAATAAAGTATGGCGGAACCCAGCAGAAAACCGAAGGGTCCCCAGAAGTGGTCGCGGCCGTGACCATGGCCACCTCCGACGCGCTGAGCCCAGCTAGGTGCTGAGGCAAGCGCACCAGCAGCGACGATCGCCAAGATGCCAGCCCTGAGTTTCATTTTTGAACCCTCCCCGTCAGGATCTATTCAAGCGTGATCCGGTTATGAACCCGCAAATATTCACCTGGTGGTGTGCGGGTGGTTGTGTTCAGCAGTTTGCCCTTGTAATCATAGGTAACCTGATAGCCCGAAGGCGGTCCCTGCTCATACACTGTGCTGCATTGTTCCTGGGTCGTTGGCGCGGATCCCATTTGGTTTCCGAGTATGGAGCCACCAATCGCACCCGCGACTGTGGCAGCATCCCTGCCGTGTCCGCCACCGAAACGCGATCCGACCACGGCACCAACCACGCCCCCAGCAATAGCGGCGCCCGTGTTGTTTGCCGATCCCGGACTGACTGTCACCTGGTTGCAGACCTGGCGAGCGATCTGGGGGCCTGGAATGGGGGAATAATTCAGGACTTTTGCAAATTCGGTGGTGTCCTGAATCACATTCGATTGAGCCGCAACTGCCAGGGGCAGGCACAATGCAACACCCAGCACAGCGCCATTTGCCAGAAGGCGAGGGATCGTGGATAAGGAATAAGGTTTCATGGAAGTTCTCCTCGTTTCACGGGGAAACATTAGTGCATGCGATCGTGCATACGATCCTGCATGCGATTGCGCCAGGCGTTCTTTGCATACAGGTCGAATATGGTCTTTTGCTCGGGGCCGAGCTGGTCATAGAAAATCTTCGTGTCGCCGGCCAGTTTGCTCATTTGATCCGCGCCTGACCGCATTCTTGCTGCCATTTGCGTCATTTTGTCTGGCGTTGCCAGATCTTCCATTTTTTCTCGTGCGCCCGGTGCCCACTTTTCCATCTCCTGCGCGCGCGTTTGGGCATGCCCGACCATTGCGGCCGAGAATGTTTTCCAGGCATCTTGCTGAGACGAGTTGAGCTTTAATTTCGCACTGAGCTTGTCCATGCGCTCCTGAGTCATGGCGACCGGGTCATGCATTGCATGATGAGGCGCATGCGCGCTTCTCATCATGCCTGGATGTCCGACATCGGCTGCGCTGACGTTGCCAAATCCTGCGTAGCCAAACCCTGCAATAAAAATTCCTGCGACTGCCAGGCAAGTAGTCCTGATTGGATGTTTCATGGTGATTTCTCCTAAAAAAATTCCTGTTAATCCTGCATAGCCAGTGCGAATCCTAAAAGGGACCACGGGCCCATGCTGTAAGGGATTGTGAAACTTTGTAAGGCCCGGGAAAGAGCGTTGGCCTTCAACCCGCGCGGAGCATCGCGAGCGTTACCCGCCCGAACTGGCGGGTTTAAGGCATGTCACTGGTAAAGCTGAATACATCAGCGAAAAATTCTTCCGTCGGCAATCCTCGTGCGACAAAGTCGTGACGGGCAGCGTCAATCATCGCCGGCGCACCGCAGGCATAGATCTGATGTCCGGACAAGTCAGCATGGTCCTCCAACACGGCCTGATGCACCAATCCGATGCGCCCTGCCCAAGCATCATCTTTCGATGGTTCGGACAGCACCGGCACATACTTGATCTGCGGATGCTCGAGCGCCCAGCGCTGCGGCAATTCGGGAAGATACAATCCGGCCCGATCGCGCGCGCCCCAATACAGCATCATCGGACGCTGACTTGGCGTATGGAGCGCGTGCTCGATGATGCTCTTGATGGGAGCAAAACCGGTACCGCCAGCAACCAGGATGATCGGTTTGCTGGAATATTCGCGCAGGAAGAATCCACCATGCGGTCCCTCGAAGCGGAGCATGTCGCGCTCTTTCATGCCATTGAATACATGCGCGGTGAATTGTCCGCCGGGAATCAGGCGGATATGCAACTGGAGCAATGCATCGTCATGCGGCGCATTCGCCAGCGAAAACGCGCGGCGTTTACCATCCTTGAGCAAAATCTCTATGTACTGCCCGGCGAGAAAGTGGAGTTTTTCATTGACGGGCAGTTTCAAGTGCAGCGCCATCACGTCCGGGGCCAGCCGCTCCAGTTTCTGGATGCGGCATGGCAATGTTCTCACCGGAATATCTCCTTCAGTTTTCAGTTCGCGGCACTCGATGGTGAGATCTGAAAGCGGCTGGGCACAACAGAACAGGGTCAAACCAGCCGCTTTGTCTTCGTCGGAAAGCGCAGTGGATGAAGCGGCGCCATGATCAACCTGTCCCTCGACAATCTTGCCCTTGCAGGTGCCGCAGGCGCCGTTGCGACAGCCATAAGGCAAGTTATATCCGGCATCGAGCGCTGCGCGCAGGATGGTCGCACCATTCTCGGAGGTACAGGTGCGGCCACTGGGTTGGATGGTAATCTGGAAGGACATGAGATAATTTGCGGATGTTAAGGTTATTGGTCATTGGCTGCGGCGACGTGGCGCGTCGCACCTTGCCGCTGCTGGCTCGGCGCTATCGAATTTACGCATTGGTTCGCTCGCTGGACGTTTCCCTTGCTGCCGAATTCGCCGCCATGCAGATCACACCCATCCTTGGCGACCTTGACCAACCGGCGAGCTTGCGGCGACTTGCAGGCTTGGCCGACTTGTTGCTGCATTTTGCACCACCGCCGGAATTTGGCAACCAGGATACGCGAACCAAGCATCTGATCGCCGCCCTGCAACGCGGAAAAATTTTACCACGCCGGATGGTCTACATCAGCACCAGCGGGGTCTATGGCGACTGCGGCGGCACCTGGGTCAGAGAAACACGCAAAGTTGCGCCGGCTTCATCCCGATCGCAGCGACGCGTCGATGCAGAACAACAACTGCGTCGATGGGGAAACCGCAGCGGCACTTGCATCAGCATCCTGCGCGTACCCGGCATTTATGCGGCAGAACGGTTGCCATTAGCACGCATACAGCGTGGCGATCCGGTGCTGTGCCGCGAGGATGACGTATTCACCAATCATATTCACGCCGATGATCTGGCACTTTGCGCAATTGCCGCTTTGCAGCACGGTCGGCCAAATCGGGTTTATCACGCCAGTGACGATTCGTCTTCACCTGGTCTGCGCATGGCCGACTGGTATGACGCCATCGCAGACGCTTTTGCCTTGCCACACCCGCCACGCGTGACCCGAGCCCAGGCACAAAGCGTATTGTCCCCGATGGTGCTTTCCTTCATGGGGGAATCGCGACGCCTCGATAATTTCCGGCTCAAAAACGAATTGCGGGTTCGCCTGACCTATCCCGATATCCATGCGGGATTGACGAATGCCGTCGCTGCCAAAAAGGAAGCCTGACATGCTCTGTCGTATCGACCAGTATTGATTATGCCAAATCATTTCTTCGCGCCATGCCCGCGCGGTCTCGAGCCCTTGCTGTCAGAAGACCTGATAGCCGCCGGGGCTGCCGACGTGCATATTGTCCCGGGCGGTGCGCAGTTCAGCGGAACGTGGGAAACCTGCTACCGGGTCAATCTCGAGTCACGCATCGCCAGCCGCGTCATGTGGCGGGTTGCCCAGGGCAGCTATGGCTGTGAAGAAGATGTCTTCCGGCTCGCGGGTACAGTGGACTGGCCGGCGCTGTTTCAGGTCGAGCGCACATTGCGTGTTTATGTCACGGCGATCAAATCGCCATTGAAGAGCATCGAATTCATCACCTTGCGCGTGAAGGATGCGGTATGCGACCGGTTTCGCCTCGCCTGCGGCCGCCGCCCAAGCGTCGATACCAGTCGGCCCGAAGTGCGCATCCATTTATTTCTCACTGCGACCGAGGCCACGCTCTATCTGGACACGTCAGGGGAACCGCTCTGGCAACGCGGTCACAAAATCGCCAAGGTGCAGGCGCCAGTCAAGGAAAACCTGGCTGCCGGCATTTTGCGCCTGATCGGCTGGCAGCCAGGCATTCCGCTCTACGACCCGATGTGCGGCAGCGGCACCTTTCTGATCGAAGCGGCGCACATCAGTCTCGGCGATGCGCCAGGATTGTCTCGCGAACCGGGAGAATTCGGTTTCGAGAAATTATCCAATTTCAATGAGGAACTCTGGCGCAACCTTTGCCGGCAGGCGGCGGAACGGCGCAGCCTGGCACCGTCCTCCTTGCCAATTTGGGGAGCCGATCTCTCCGTCGACGCCGTCGCGCGCGCGCGTCAGAACCTGGATTTTGCCGGTATCGGAGACCTGGTCGATGTTCGTGCAGGCGATCTCCTCACCTTGTCGCCGCCGGACGCCACCGGCTTGCTGATCGCCAATCCACCTTATGGCGAACGACTCGGCGAAACGCAAGAACTGGCAGCCTTCTATCCGCGTCTTGGCGACGCGCTGAAGCGACAATACGCCGGTTGGGATTGCTGGTTTTTCACGGCCGACACGGCCTTGCCCAAGCTCATCGGCCTCGCCGTCAAGCGCCGTATACCACTGTTCAATGGTCCCCTGGACTGTCGCTTGTACCGATTCCCCATGGTCGCCGGGGCGAATCGCCAAACGCCTCACAGTGGCACTTCCGCAGAAAGCTAACATTGCCCCCAATCATCCGTGCAACATCAACTCAATGGCACTTCCAGAACTAATTCAGAAACTCGTGGATATCAAACTTGGCAAATACTGCGAGGACAAGGTTCCGATCCATGTCCGCGACCAGGTTCGCCTGACTTATTTGTTCATGGGCAATACGGTGACGCTTTTCGAGGAACGGCCTGTTTATAACCAGTTGGACAAGCGGACCAAGATACCCATCGCCCAATTTCGCCTGAACGTGGTTGATCATCTCTGGCGCCTGTACAACGCCAGCAAGAAACGCCATGAGGGATGGATGCAGCATGTGAATGCCCAACCCACTGCAGACTTTGAGACACTCCTGATGGCACTAGATCAGGATCAGACCGGCGCTTTCTGGGACTAGCGCGACTCGAAGGAATAGTGCAATTCGTCGATCAGTTGATGTAGCGCCTGCCGCATCTGTTCCTCGCTGCATTCCATGAGGAGCGCATCATCCAGGGCGTCCTGGGCAATTTGGCGCAACTCTTCAAAATTCTGATTCAGCACCTTGATTTTTTCGAGACAGGACACCGGACTCCCGTCGACTTTCTTCCAGATTTTCCCGGCGCTTTTGGTTCCTTGCTGATTCATCTAGGCGTCCTGTCAAACAATATCCAGATGCTGGATTCCAGAGTTCATGTCGCGATCCTTGGATTCCTTGCCGTGCAGTTTGATCTGCAGGCGCAAATCATTCACCGAATCAGCATTGCGCAAAGCGTCTTCATAGCTGATGCGACCCTCCTCATAGAGATCGAACAGGCACATGTCGAAAGTCTGCATGCCGAGCTCCTTGGATTTCTTCATGATTTCCTTGATGCCGCTCACCTCGCCCTTGAAAATCAGGTCGGAAATCAGCGGTGAATTGAGCATGATCTCGATCGCCGCAGCCCGTCCCTTGCCTTCCTTAAGAGGGATCAGCCGCTGCGCGACGATCCCGCGCAAATTGAGCGATAGGTCCATCAGCAACTGCTGCCGGCGTTCCTCGGGGAAGAAGTTGATGATGCGATCCAGCGCCTGATTCGCGCTGTTGGCATGCAAGGTCCCCAATGCCAGATGGCCGGTTTCAGCAAAGGCTATCGCGTGCTCCATCACCTCGCGATCGCGGATTTCGCCGATCAGAATCACATCGGGCGCCTGACGCAGGGTATTCTTGAGCGCGGCCTCCCAGGAAAACGTATCCACGCCGACCTCGCGCTGCGTGATGATGCAGTTGATATGTGGATGGACGTATTCGACCGGATCCTCGATGGTGATGATATGCCCGTAACTGTTCTCGTTGCGGTGCCCGATCATGGCTGCCAGCGAAGTCGACTTGCCCGAACCGGTGCCGCCAACAAAAAGCACCAGGCCGCGCTTGGTCATTGCCACCTCTTTCAGCACCACCGGCAGCTTGAGGTCCTCAAACTTTGGAATGGCGGTAGTGATGGTGCGCAGGATGATGCCGGTGTGGCCTTGCTGGATAAAAGCATTGACGCGGAAGCGGCCAATGCCGGCGGGGTTGATGGCGAAATTGCATTCCTTGGTTGCCTCGAACTCGGCAGCCTGCTTGTCGTTCATGATGGCGCGCGCCAATTCCTGGGTGTGCTGCGGCGTCAAGGCCTGGGTCGTGGCTGGTGTCATTTTGCTGTCGATTTTCATCGCCGGCGGAAAGCCGGCAGTGATGAACAGGTCCGAACCTTTTTTGCTGAGCATCAGCTTCAGCAGTTCATGCATGAATTTCAGGCCTTCATCGCGTTCCATGGTTTTACCTCATTGCAGTCAAGTAAAGGCCGCGTTTGTCACGCGGCGAAACTGTCCTTGTTGGCGGCCTTGGAGCGCGCTTCACCAGAGGAAACAACACCCTTTTTGACGAGTTCGGTCAGATTCTGGTCAAGCGTCTGCATGCCGAAATTCTGGCCGGTCTGGATCGCTGAATACATTTGTGCAATCTTGGCTTCACGAATCAGATTGCGGATCGCCGGCGTACCGACCATGATTTCGTGAGCGGCGACACGACCCGACCCATCCTTGGTTTTAAGAAGATTCTGTGAAATAACGGCGCGCAGCGATTCCGAGAGCATGGCACGCACCATCTCCTTTTCGTCGCCGGGGAATACATCGATGATACGGTCGACCGTCTTTGCAGCCGACGAGGTATGCAGCGTGCCGAAGACCAGGTGTCCGGTTTCGGCGGCGGACATGGCTAGCCGGATCGTCTCCAGATCGCGCATTTCACCGACGAGGATCACGTCCGGATCTTCGCGCAGGGCCGAGCGCAAGGCATTGGCAAAGGATTTGGTATGCGGCCCGACTTCGCGCTGGTTGATGAGACACTTCTTCGACTCATGGACAAATTCGATCGGATCTTCAACAGTCAGGACGTGGCCATAGTCGTTTTCGTTGACGTCGTTGACCATCGCGGCCAGCGTGGTCGACTTGCCGGATCCGGTCGGTCCGGTGACCAGCACCAGACCGCGCGGAGTCTTGGCTATCTCGGAGAAAATTTTCGGGCAATTAAGTTGCTCCAGCGACAATATCTTGGATGGAATGGTGCGCAGCACGGCCGCTGCGCCGCGATGCTGCACATAGGCATTGACGCGAAAGCGCGCCAGATCGGGAATGGCGAAGGAAAAGTCGAGTTCGAGATTCTCTTCGTAGAACTTGCGCTGACCATCATTCATGATGTCGTAAATCATGGCATGCACATCTTTATGCTCCATTGCCGGCAAATTGATGCGGCGAATATCCCCATGCACCCGGATCATCGGCGGCAAACCGGCAGAAAGGTGCAAATCGGAGGCCTTGTTCTTGACCACGAAGGCGAGCAGTTCGGTGATATCCATGGCTGGTCTTTCCTGAAACAGGGTTGGGCTAAGTTGGGTACTAAGTTGAGTACTAAGTTGGGTAGGACGATCAGGGCGCAGTATACTGACAGGCCATTATGACAATAATATCCGCCAACTTGCAAGCAGTGAAAGCTCGCATCAGAGCCGCTGCTCAGGCAGTCGGTCGCGATGCCGGAGCCGCACGATTGCTGGCGGTTTCCAAGGGTTGGCCAGCCGAATGCGTGCGTAGCGCCTTTTCCGCAGGCCAGCGCGCCTTCGGTGAGAATTATGTGCAAGAAGGTGTGGCGAAAATCATTGCGCTGGATGACCTGGATCTCGAGTGGCATTTCATTGGGCCCTTGCAGAGCAACAAAACCCGCGAGGTTGCGGAAAATTTTGACTGGGTACATAGCCTCGATCGAATTAAAATTGCTGAGCGGCTTTCGGCACAACGGCCATCCGGTGCATCGCCCCTGCAAGTCTGCATCCAGGTCAATGTCAGCGGCGAAGACAGCAAAAGCGGTGTGGCGCCGGCAGAGGTGGCAGCACTGGCACATGCCATCAAGCCTTTGCCTGGAATGCGTCTGCGCGGACTGATGACGATTCCGGAAGCAAGCGAGAATGCCGGACTGTTGCGTCAGCGTTTCGCCCTGCTGCGCAAACTGTTGGAGCAGCTCAATGGCGAAGGCATGCAGCTTGACACCTTGTCCATGGGCATGTCGGAAGATTTTGAAATCGCCATAGCCGAGGGTGCCACGATACTCCGCATCGGTACGGCAATCTTTGGCCAACGAAACAAGAAGGGAAGTTGATGAAAATTACATTTCTGGGCGGTGGCAATATGGCCAGTGCCCTGATCGGCGGCATGCGCAAGCAGGGATTTTCCGTCGCGGCGATGCAGGTGGTCGAACCGATTGAGGAAACCCGTGAGAAGCTCACGGCGAAGTTCGGCGTGCGCTGCTGTGCAGCAGTTGATGCGGCGGCACTCAATTGCGAAGTGCTGATCCTGGCGGTGAAGCCGCAGCAAATCAAAAACGCCCTGGAACCGCTCACCGGACAATTCAGGGATCATCTGGTCAATCAGCTTGTCCTCAGCGTGGCAGCGGGGCTGCGACTGGGAGACATTTCCCGCTGGCTCGGCGACTATCAGCAACTGGTGCGCTGCATGCCGAATACCCCGGCGCTGATCGGCGCTGGCCTCACCGGGCTGTTTGCCGCGCCTGCCGTCGGTCGCGAAGGACGGAACACGGCGGAGAAAATCATGGGCGCCGTAGGCATGACGCTCTGGATAGAAAGCGAAGAGAAAATGGATGCGGTGACGGCCGTTTCCGGCAGCGGCCCGGCCTACGTCTTCTATTTCATCGAAGCTCTGGAGCAGGCGGGGCAGGCGCTCGGCTTCGATGTCGCAACCTCGCGCACCCTGGCCATCGAGACTTTCGTCGGTGCGGCAAAGCTGGCCGAACAAGGCCACGTGCCGGTTTCAGTATTGCGCGAACGCGTCACCTCGAAGGGCGGCACCACCGAGGCGGCGCTCAATTCATTCAATGCCAGCGGCATCAATGCGGCGATTCTCAAGGGCGTGCAGGCAGCTGCAGCCCGCGGTCGCGAACTCGGCGACGAGATGGGCAGGGACTGAAGGCCATGCTGGCACAATTGCTCTATCAAGTCCTCGACTGGCTGTTCGGTTTCATCACGTTGGCCTTACTGGCGCGATTCTTTATGCAATGGGCGCGTGCACCGTTCCGCAATCCGCTCGGCGAGTTCGTCATTGCCGTCACCGATTGGGCAGTCAAACCGGCACGGCGCCTGATCCCCGGTGCTTTCGGCTGGGATCTGCCGAGTCTGGCGCTTGCCTGGCTGATGCAGTTGATCTTTCACGGCCTGATCTTTGGGCTCAGCGGTGCGGCGCAAATGACCTCAGGTTCAACCGCGACAGCAATCGGCTGGCTGGCACTTCTGGCTGTCGTTGCCATCGTGAGAATCGCACTCTACCTGCTGACGGGTGTGGTCATCATCGCCGCCCTGCTCTCCTGGATCAATCCTTATGCGCCCATGGCGCCAATTTTCAATCTCGTTGCAAGACCGTTTTTGCAGCCCATCCAGCGCTTCCTGCCACCCATCGGCGGCGTTGACCTGTCGCCCATGGTGCTGCTGCTGGCCTTGCAAATCCTGCTGAGCGTGCTCTCTACTCTCCAGCACAGCCTGATTCCCTTCGGCATCGGATGAGCTGGCTGCGCAGTGAAACGGATGCCGTGGTGCTGAGCCTGCATATTCAGCCCGGCGCCAAGAAAACCGAAGTAGTCGGACTGCACGGCACGGCGCTCAAGATCCGGCTTGCCGAACCACCGGTGGATGGCAAGGCGAATGCGGGACTGCTGGACTTCCTTGCACGGCGCCTGGGCGTCGCCAAGCGTCAGGTAGGAATCATCAGCGGCGCCAGCTCTCGCGCCAAACAGGTTCGAATCATGGGAGTGGATGCTGAATCTGTGCGCCTTAAGCTCCTGGTCCAGGACTGATTAACTCCAGGAGCCATCGTAGGCGAGGTGTCCGTCGATGAGCGTTCCGCGTACTCTTCCTTGCAACTCGAGACCCAGGAAAGGTGTGTTTTTGCCCTGGCTCTTCAAGGTCGCACGGTTGACGGGATAGGCGGCCTGCGGATCGAAAACGCAGACATCGGCGGCGGCACCAATCTTGAGGGTACCGGCTTCGATGCCGAGGATACGGGCCGGATCGCAGGTGACGCGGGACAGCGCCTGTGCAAGCGGCAGCTTCATTTCGCTGGCCCACTTCAAAGTCAGTGGCAGCAGCAGTTCAAGCCCGGTGGCGCCGGGCTCCGCCTCGTCGAAAGGCACCTGCTTGGCATCGTCATCTACCGGGGTGTGATCGGAGCAGACCGCGTTGATACTGCCGTCCGCGAGTCCGCGACGCAATGCGTCGCGATCGGACTGGGCACGCAAGGGCGGATCGAGGCGCGCATGGGGATCGAAATAGCCAATGTCGTGTTCGCACAAATGCAGGTGATGAACGGCAACGTCACAGGTGGCGGAAATGCCTGAGCGGCGTGCGGCGACAATCATTTCCAGACCAACAGCACTTGAAATGCGCGTCAGATGGATGCGCGCACCGGTCTCGCGCGCCAGTTGCAGTATGGTCGCCAGGGCAATGGTTTCCGCCGCAACGGGTATGCCGGCAAGACCAAGACGTGTCGCCACCTCGCCGTCGTGAGCGACGCCCAGCCTGGCGAGAAACGGGTCCTGCGCCTGCATCCACACCGGAAAGTCAAAAGTCGCCGCATACTGCATGGCACGCAACAGCACTTGGGTGTCGACGATGGCGGTGTTGGCCTGACCGAACGCAACGCAGCCCGCTTCGGCCAGTTCGGCCATCTCGGTGAGATTGATGCCTGCCAATTTTTCGGTCAGGGCGCCGATAGGGTAAACGTGGGCGAATTCGGGCAGGCGGGCACGATGCTTGAGCATCTCGACGAGACCGGGTTCATCGAGGGGTGGGTCGGTATCGGGCGGACACGCCAGACTGGTCACGCCTCCGGCTGCCGCAGCCGCCATCTCGGATTCCAAAGTTGCGCGGTATTCATAGCCAGGTTCACGCAATCGCGCCGACAGATCGACCAGGCCAGGACAGACAATGCATCCGGATGCATCAAGAGAACCGTTGGCTTCGAAGCCTGCAGGCTGCTTGCCGACACCGACGATGATGCCATCGGCGATGAACACATCGGCATGTTGATCAATGCCGTTGGCCGGATCGATAACCCGGCCGTTACTGATCTGTATTTTCATGATCCCCCCGCCAGCATGCTCATCACCGCCATGCGCACGGCGATACCGAAAGTCACCTGGGGCAGAATCACGGCGTGCGAACCATCGGCGACAGCCGAATCTATTTCAACGCCACGGTTCATCGGCCCAGGATGCATGACGATGGCGTCGGGCTTGGCCCGCGCCAGGCGTTCCGGGGTCAAGCCGTAGGATTTGAAATATTCCTGCGGACTGGGTAACAACGCGCCCTGCATGCGCTCATTCTGCAGGCGTAGCATCATCACCACATCGACGCCCTGCAGTCCCTCGTCGATGTTGTGGAAGACATGCACACCCAGGCGCTCGACATCCGTGGGCAGCAGCGTTCGCGGTGCGATGACACGAATTTCCGCCACACCCAGCGTGGTCAGCGCGTGTATCTGCGAGCGGGCGACGCGTGAATGCAGAACATCGCCGACGATCGCCACGGTTAACTCGGTAAAGGTTCGCTTGTAATGGCGAATGGTGTACATGTCGAGCAGGCCCTGGGTCGGATGCGCATGACGGCCATCGCCGGCATTCACCACATGGATGTGCTCGCGGCCGGTTGCGGCCAGATGCCCGGCGATCAAGTAGGGCGCACCGCTGGAAGCGTGTCGGACCACGAACATGTCGGCCTGCATGGCCGAGAGATTGTCGATGGTGTCGAGCAAGGTCTCGCCTTTGGCGGCGGAGGATGTATTGATGTTGAGGTTGATGACGTCGGCAGAAAGTCGCTTGGCGGCAATTTCAAAGGTGGTACGCGTGCGCGTCGAGTTTTCAAAGAACAGATTGAATATGCTCTTGCCGCGCATCAGGGGTAATTTTTTCACCTCGCGTTCCGCGACCTCGGCGAAAGGTGCAGCGGCATCGAGTATTGCCAGAATGACGTCGCGCGGCAGACCCTCGGTCGTCAGAAGGTGCTGCAGTTTTCCCTGCGAATTGAGTTGAGGGTTACGCATCGTGCCGGTCCTTGAGCGTGAGACTGAGGATGGATGGTGTTTGTGCACTACCGCGGGTCAGCACCAGCTCCTGATTTTTTGGCAGAGGCTCGGGCAATGTGTATGCGCAAAAGCGGGCGCTGATCGGCAACTCGCGCCCGCCGCGGTCTATCAGCACGGCCAGGTCGATGCGGCCCGGTCGGCCATAATCGTATAGCTCGTTCATCGCGGCACGGATGGTGCGACCGGTGAATAGAACATCATCGACCAAAACGATTTGCGCACCATCGACAGGGAACGGTATGGACGAGGCCCTTGCGCCTGGATGCAGGCCTTTACTGGCGTAGTCGTCGCGATGAAACGAGACATCGATGCTACCCAGAGGCAGTTTCAATCCAAGGGCAGTATGCAGGCGTTCGGCCAGCCAGACGCCACCGGTATGGATGCCGACCAAAGCCGTGTCCGGTCCGACATGCGGCTGCATCGTTTTGACCAGTGAAGCAAGCAGTGCTTCGGCTTCAGGCAGGTTCGCCAAGCGTTGCGTGTTGGACATCGAAATAATCCTGAAGAATGATTTGTGCGGCAACGGCGTCAAGCTGCTGCTTGCGCGCCTGCCATTTCAAGCCTGATTCAGTCAGGCGGGCCTCGGCCTCGCTGGAACTCAGGCGCTCGTCGACCAGCGCCACCGGCAGTTTGAAGCGTCCTTCAAGCTGGTGGGCAAAGCGACGACAACGCGCTGTCATTTCATGCTCGCCACCATCCAGTGCGCGTGGCAAACCAACGACCAGTTGTGCCGGATGCCATTCTGAAATCAGCTTCCCGATCGCAGCGAAACGCCCAGCATTGTCTTCGGCGCTAATGGTGGAAAGTGCTCGGGCCTGCCCCAGAAGGGATTCGCCGATCGCCACGCCGATACGCTTGATGCCGAAATCGAAGGCCAGCACCGTACCCTCAAGCATGCCCTGCCACCTCGGAAAGATTGGCGAAATCCACGCCGAGCAATTGCATTGCTGCTGCCAAACGCTCTTCCGGCGGCAATTCAAAAAGAATTTGCGGATCGGCACCGACCGTCAGCCAGGCGTTCTGCGAAAGTTCCCATTCAAGCTGCCCGGCAGACCAGCCGGCGTAACCCAACGTCACCAGAATTTCCGACGGAACGCCGGTAGCCGCCATTTCCAGAAGAATATCGCGTGTGCTGGTAAGGCCGATATCGTCCTTGACGGCCAGCGTCGATTGCCAATGGCCAGCCGGACGATGCAACACAAAACCCCGGTCGGTTTGCACCGGTCCGCCGAAATAGACCGGCATGGCGCCGATCGATGTTTCCCGCGCCTCGGTTTGGAAAGGAATATTGACGCGCTCGAACAGCGTCGCCAAATCCATGTCGATCGGTCGATTGACAATGATACCCAGTGCGCCTTGCTCATTGTGCTCACAAATGTAGGTGAGCGAACGGGAAAAACTTGGATCGGCCATGGCAGGCATGGCTATCAGGAAGTGATGGGTGAGGCAGACGGAAACGGTGGCGTCGATCACATGCATATTCTAATCCGTTGCAAGCCTGTCTGTCATTTAACCTGAACCGGCTTACCTCGCAAACGGGCCTTTTCAATACACGCAAATAGCCGGCTTATCGACCTTTGGAGTCGCTTTGCGTCTCTCGACGAATGCTAGAATCCCGGCTTTCACGCGCCGCCACAAGGAGTTCTTCCGTGCAGATCGTATGTCTCGACCTCGAAGGGGTCCTCGTTCCGGAAATCTGGATCGAGTTTTCCCAACGTACCGGCATCCCCGAGTTGCGCCGCACGACGCGCGATGAACCGAACTATGACAAACTGATGAAGGGGCGGCTGGCTTTGCTCGCCCAACATAAACTGGGACTGCCCGACATTCAGAAAGTCATCGCGGCAATGGGGCCGATGTCTGGCGCCAAGGCGTTTCTGGATAACTTGAGGCAAAGTTTTCAAGTCATCATTCTGTCCGATACCTTCTACGAATTCGCCATGCCTCTGATGCAGCAGCTGGGAATGCCGACCTTGTTCTGCCACAAGCTGGAAACCGATGCACAAGGCTTTGTGACCGATTACCGGCTGCGCATGCCGGAGCAGAAACGCGAAGCAGTGAAGCGCTTCAAGGAACTCAATTTCAAGGTGATCGCCGCCGGCGATTCATACAATGATACGGCCATGCTCAAAGAAGCCCATGCCGGAATCCTGTTTCATCCTCCGGAGAACGTGATACGGGAGTTCCCGCAGTTTCCGGTCACGCTGAGCTACACCGAGCTCGACGCTGAAATCCGCAGAGCCAGCGCCAGGATTTAGATTATCTGATGCACCGCGAACGCTTTTACACCCTGGCCGGATCCTGCCCCGATCGCGTCGGCATCATCGCGCGAGTTTCGGGTTTCATCGCCGAACACAAAGGCTGGATCCTGGAATCGAGTTATCACGCCGATGATCCTGAAAGCGGTGCCAGCCGCTATTTCATGCGCATCGAAGTCAAGGCCGCCTCCTTGCCCTTCGATATCGATGAATTCAGAAACAGATTCTTGCCGGTGGCAGCTGAACTGGATATGAACTGGAAGCTCAGCGATAGCGCCCGGAAGAAGCGCGTGGTCATTCTGGTGTCCAAGCAGGAACATTGCCTCTACGATCTCCTGGCGCGCTGGCAATCCAAGGAACTCGACATAGAGATTCCCTGCGTGATTTCCAATCACGATACCTTGCGCGGTTTTGTCGAATGGCACGGCATCCCGTTTCACCATGTGCCGATGGGCACCGACAACAAGATCGCCGCGTTTGCCGAAGTGATGCGTCTGTTCAATGAGGCGGATGGAGACGCGATGGTGCTGGCGCGATTCATGCAGATACTGACCCCCGAAGTCTGTGCCGCCTATCCCGGGCGCATCATCAACATCCACCATAGTTTCTTGCCCAGTTTTGTCGGTGCGAAGCCTTATCATCAGGCCTATCAGCGTGGCGTCAAGCTGATCGGCGCAACCTGCCATTACGTCACTGCCGATCTCGACCAGGGACCGATCATCGAACAGGATGTAATCCGGATCGATCATTCGGATTCGGTCGAGGACATGGTGCGGTATGGCAAGGATATTGAAAAAGCCGTGCTGGCTCGCGGCCTGCGCTACCATCTTGAAGACCGAGTGCTGACCCACGGCAACAAAACCGTCGTTTTCAGGTAACCCTAGCACCACCGCTGAGTTGGCCGGAAGGCTGCCTGCTCCCGGAGCCGTGCATCTATTCGATTGGAGACAGAGCATGTACTTAAATTATTTTCTCGCCGCCGTCCTGATCTGGAAGCGCTTGAACCGGGCTGCGGTGTTGACCTTGCTGTTCTGTGCCTGCTTGAACCCAGGACTGGTCAATGCCGACCAGACCCTGCCGGCGGGTGTGAACTTCATCACCACGGTTGAAGGCATCAGCGAATATCGCCTTGCCAACGGGCTCAAGCTGCTGCTGTTTCCTGATGCGTCCAAGCCGACACTGACGGTCAACATCACGTATCTGGTTGGCTCACGCCATGAAAACTATGGCGAAACCGGCATGGCACATTTGCTGGAACACATGGTGTTCAAGGGCACGCCGACCCACCCGAATATTTCCAAGGAATTTGAACAACGCGGCGCGCGCCCGAATGGCACAACCTGGCTCGATCGGACCAATTACTATGAGTTGCTGCCGGCTACCGACGACAACCTGAAGTGGGCCATCGCACTTGAGGCGGACCGGATGGTGAATTCCTTCATTGCCAAGAAAGACCTCGACTCGGAAATGACGGTGGTACGCAATGAATTCGAGATGGGCGAGAACAATCCGCAAAGTGTTCTGCTCAAGCGCCTGCAGAGCATTGCCTACGACTGGCACAGTTACGGGCGTTCCACCATCGGCAACCGCAGCGACATCGAGAATGTCCGCATCGAGAATTTGCAGGCCTTCTACCGCACCTACTACCAGCCGGACAACGCAGTGCTGGTCATTGCCGGCAAGTTCGATGCATCCAACGCGCTGCAGTATGTCGCGGAATCCTTCGCCAGCATTCCCAGGCCGCAACGCGAACTGCCGCCCTTCTGGACCGTTGAGCCGACCCAGGACGGCGAACGCAGTTTTGTCGTCAGGCGCAAGGACGATGTGCAAATGGTCTGGGCAGCATTCAAGGTACCCTCGGCGCTGCATCCGCATAGTGACGCCTTGGGTCTCGCCGGCAAGATGCTCGGCGACACGCCCACCGGCCGCCTGCACAAGGCCCTGGTTGAAACCGGCAAGGCCGCCGCCGTGTTCAATTTTGAACTGACCGGGTACGCCCCGGGTTTGCAGGTTTTCGGGGCAACGGTGAAAAAAGGCAAACCCCTGGAACCAGTGCGCAAAGAACTGCTTCAGGCCATCGAGGGTTTCGCGCGCACTCCGATTGCGGCGCAGGAACTCGAACGCGTCAAAATCAACGTCCGTAACCAGCTCGACGAGATGTTCAACAATCATGAATCGATTGGACTGGCCTTGTCGGAATTTGTGGCCCTGGGCGACTGGCGCCTGTTTTTCAAGACGCGCGAGGATCTCGCCAAGGTCACCAGCGCGCAGATCGTGAAGGTCTCGCAACAATATTTCCGTCGCGACAATCGCACCGTCGGCATCTATTTGCCGGAAGACACCCCGCAACGCGCCGAGATTCCGCCCGCGCCTTCCCTCGCCGATGTGATGAAGGATTTTGTGATCACTACTCCGCTCGCACAGTCGGAAGTCTTTGATCCAAGCCCGGCCAATATCGATGCCCGGACGCAGCGCTTCAACCTGGGAGGACTCAAGGTGGCGCTGTTGCCGAAAAAGAACCGCGGCGAGACCGTCACGGTGAGCCTGCGCCTGAATTACGGCGACGAAAAATCACTCTTCGGCAAGCAGGCCATCGAACAATTGACCAACGCCATGATTGGACGAGGAACCCAAAGGATGTCCCGCACGCAACTTTCCGATGCCCATGACAAATACAAGATGACGGGCGATTTCTGGAATTTCCAGACCACCGGCCCGAACCTGGCAGACGCCTTGCGTCTGGCGGCGCACGCGATCCGCGACGCCGCGTTTCCGGGGAATGAATTCGAACAACTCAAGAAGGAAATCCTGACTCATCTGGAAGCCCAGCGCAATGAACCTGCTGCACGGGCCGGCGAAGCCATTGCCCGGCATTTCAATCTATACCCCAAGGGCGACCCGCGCTATGCGGCAACCCTGGATGAACAGTTGGCGGATCTGAAGGCGGTCACGCTGGACCAGGTCAAGCAGTTCCATCGCGAGTTTTATGGCGCCTCCTCGGGGCAAATCGCCATAGTCGGCGATTTCGAAAGTGCGCCGGTCAAGGCGGTACTGCAAAAGGAATTCGGCCAATGGAAGAGTCGCCGCCCCTATGCCCGCGTGTATTGGCGCCATGCCGAGATTTCTCCCGCACAATTGCAGGTTGCCACACCCGATAAAGAGAACGCCTACCTGAGCGCACGCATCAACCTGAACCTCAAGGACGATGCGCCGGACTACGCCGCCATGCTGGTCGCGAATAACGTCATGGGCGGGGGATTCCTGAGTTCCAGGCTGATGGAACGATTGCGCCAGAAGGAAGGCCTGAGTTACGGTACGCGCGCGCGTCTGCAAGTTTCCGCATACGACAACGCGGGCTATTGGAGCATCATGGCGATTGCCGCGCCACAAAACATGGCCAAGGTCGAAAAAGCAATCCGCGAAGAAATTGTGCGGGCGCTGCAGGATGGCTTCACACCAGTCGAAATCAATGGCGCAATCGACAATTTGCTGCAGTTGCGCATGCAGAACCGGGCGCAGGACGCTGTCGTGGCGAGCGCCTGGATCGACTATCTCGACCTGGACCGCAGTTTCGTCTCGTGGTCGGAACGGATCGACCAGCAGATCAGGGCGGTCACCCCGGAAAGCGCCTTAGCCGCCATGCGCAAATACGTC
>JBAYVV010000006.1:0-55947 GCA_041674465.1 Sterolibacterium sp. | reverse complement strand
AATGCACCACACAAATGATCAAGATATCTTTGCAAGTCGTCGTACATTTCCATCGCCGTCTCCTGTCGAACAAAGATATCTCTTTATCGGCAGATCGGCGGATTTATTGACACAGTCAAACTAAGGAGTGATACATGAGCAAGCTGATCCGCATTGTCGCGTTTTGCGCGTATGCCGTTTGTGCTGCCGCATGGGCGCAAAGCCAGACGCCGGTCGGCCTGGCGCTGGAAATCAACAACGGTGAGGGTGCCCCGCTCAAGCTCAAGACCGGCCAGGAATTCTTCATCAACATCATCGACATCCGCGAACATCTCAAAACCGCCAGCGATGCCGGCGTAGCCGGACTGAAGCAATCGGCGTTGCTCACCGGGTTGTCCTGGGACAGCATGCGCAGCGAGGAAGAATTCGCCGACCTCGCCAATCCCGACGGTTCCTTCACCCGTCGCCGTTTTTACACGGCAGCGGCCTGGATGAAGCAGTCGAGCACCTTCACCATCACCCCGCTCGATGCCAAGGGCGCCGCGACGGCCAAGCCGGTCGTGATCAAGCTGGGCAAGGATACGGCCGGCAAGTTCGCCGACAGCATGTTCATCAATCGGCTGCGCGCCATCCAATGGACTTACGACTGCCCGTCTCTGACCAGTTGCGCCGGGGCGAAAGCCTTTGAGGAGGAGGCCTTGTTTGAACTCCGCCATGCCAAGCTGCCCGCAGAAAAACTGGTGTTGCCGGGCGAGACCGCCGCACTGCAGGTGCGCTGGTCATTGCAGCCCGCCAAGGCGATGCTGATACCCGTGTCATTCACGACCAATCCGGAATACGCCTACGGCTATGCCATAGACATTGCCACCCTGACACCGCCGCGGGCCGACGGCACCTATGCACCCGGCACGAACCTGAGCTTTCGCATGACGCAACTCGACGGCGCCGGCAAGCGCCTGCATCCGCAAGGCGTCTTGCCGACCTTCAACGAGTTCCGCGACGGCAAGAATGTCGCCGGTCTGCAGTATTACCGTGGCTTCGAGGAGCCTGCCGTGGCCTACTACCGGCGCAAGCACCGCGAGCGCATGCTGATGGCCCAGATCATCGGCCCGGTGCACCAGCTCGAGCCGATCCGCAGCATCGTCCAGCTCGAGGACTTTCTCGGCAACAACGTCACGCAGTTGGTTGGCCGTCCCGAGCGCGACGGCATTTATTCGGAATTCCAGCTGTTCCCGCCCTCCAATGACCTATTCGGCGGTGCCTTCGATCCCAAGCATGCCGGCTGGGCAGTCCCCGTCACCGACCAGTTCACTTTCCACGTGCCCAACAACGCCGTGCCTGGCACCTATTACGTCACGGTAAAAGGCCGTCGCGTCTATCTCGGCGAAGACATCCCGGCGAGCAAGACCATCGCCATCCAGATCGGCACCACACAACGCACGGAACCCCGCCTGACGGCCACCAAGTGCACCGAGTGCCACAAGGAGGGCAGTTCGCTTGGCCTGCTGCTGCATGGCAACGACAATCTGGCGGCATGCAACGGCTGCCACTCGCCGCTGTCCTTCGAACCGGACAATGAGGCTTATGTGCGCATTCACTTCATCCACTCGCGCTCCGATCGCTACACCAGGCCTTTGTCGCGCTGCGCCTCCTGCCACCAGGAACGCACCAGCATCCAGCGCGCCAGCAAGGCGGCCTGCCTGTCCTGCCACACCAGCTATCCGGCTTCCCATGTCAAACGTTCCGGGCCGGTGCGCAGCATCTACGTGGGCGGGCACCTCGAGTCGTTCCAGAGTTGCGCCGAGAACTGCCACAAGGGCCACATCGGGAGCGGGTTTTAGAAAGGCTCGGAAGGACAGTAGCGTGCTTGAAGCCTGATTCTGCTGTACCTGCCAACACACCCGCCTGTGTGTTTTAGCTCGGATTTAAGTAGAATTTGATTCAGATGACAGGCAGACCCAGCCGATTGCGGTTGTCTATGTGACTGGCGTTGATGAGGCGCAAGAGTTGAATGTTCGGCCTCATTGCAGTTAGACTTTCAATGGCAGTTGCCTGATCAGGACGGCGAGTCAAGAATGAACGCAAACAAAATTCCCCACTACTTGAAAGCGCTCGTCTTTTTAGTGGTTCTCGCCAGTGGATCGGGGCAAGGGTTCGGACAGGAGTTTGCTGCGGAAGGATTCAGGGGAATTCCCTGGAAAAGCGATCTGGGTCGGCGCAACGACATGGTCTTCCATGAAAAATCGAAGAGCACGGCCTATTTCACCCGGCGTGGGGAGTCCCTCAGACTGGGTAACGGGGATCTGGTCAATCTGTATTATGGCACCTACAAAGGGCAGTTCTATCTCGTCCTGGCTCAGTTCCAGGGCAGCAACGATCGGGAGAAAATCAAGTACGTTCTCTTCAAGGAGTTCGGCAAGCCCTACAAACCGGACGAGGATCGACTGGATTATGTCTGGACAAAGGGCGATACGACAGCAACGCTGATGTACGACAACAGAACCAAGACCGGAACCCTTATCTATACCTACGATCCACTGGATCGAGAAGCCAGCCAATCCATACCGAAAGGGAAAGCAGAATGAGACGAAACTGGACGATGTGGCTGATCATGGCCTGTCTGGCGGGTTGCCAAGCCGGGACACCGACCGAAGCCACCAAGGCGAGCGGCTCTCTACCGGGCAAGGCGGATGGTGGACTCAAAATCATGACGGATGAAGACATGAAGAAGCTGCAGGCAGAGCGTCCGGAAATGATTCAGCGATCATCTCCCCTGGGCGAGGAGAAGGATCCTGTAGAGGCATTGCGCAAGCAAGCGAGCGGCAAGTAGCGCTGAACAATCCGGTGGCGGCTATTCCGGCTTCGCTCCGACGATGACCTTCCTGGTCCTCCTGGTTCTGGCCATCCTTCTGGTACTGGCGGTGCGTTCCTTTTCCCGCTACAGGCAGGAACAGCGTGCACTCAACGATGGATTGCGGCAAGCAGTTACACAGCGAGGGTGGCGGTATGAGGACCGCCCGGTACGAGGCGTGGAGACCCGGATCAGAGGTGAGCGGGATGGCGTCACCTGGACACTGGAACAACACAATCCTGCGGCGGCGGATGATCTCACGACGCCCACCTGGGTCTGGCTGGAAGATGCGACCCTTTGCGGTGACATCGAACTCATGCTGCTGGACCCGCTCAGCGCCGATGCCATGAGGGGCGCACTGGGCGAAGCGGTGATCCGAATCGCCGAGAAATCTCTGGAACAGATCGGAGGATCGGGGACCAACCTGCGTCAATTTTTCGAGCGTGCCCGGGAAAGCATATTGCTCGATTCGACGCTTCAAGCCCGCTTCAAAGTGCTGACACTCGACGCCGGTTTTTCGAAGCATCTGCTTGATCCTGCAGCGGAACAGGCATTGCTGGAGTGGCCGGATGCCCGCGTCACCGTGCAGGCAAGCCGCCACAACATCATTCTTCGCCTGACCTGCGCAGAACTGGATACTGATGATCTCAGACGTCTAGTCGATCTCGGCACATTACTGACGCTGAATGTGCGACGCGCAGCGCCGTTGTCTTGACGCGGCTGGCGCATTCCTGGCCAAACCCCGCAGGCCGGTATGGAAGAGGTCATCGAGTGGGAAGTTATGACCGGGGAATGGCGAGGCTCAATGAGCTTGCCGACAGGAAGCGGCTCAGAAGGCCGGCTTCTCCCCGGCGGCGTTGTAGGCCGCAACGCCGTTCATGATCTCCTGCTTGGCCTCTTCGACGCCGACCCAGCCAGACAGCTTGACGAACTTGCCCGGCTCGAGATCCTTGTAGTGCTCGAAGAAGTGGGCAATCTGATCGAGCACGATCTGCGGCAGGTCGCGCACATTGACGACGTTGCGATACATCGGCGTCAGCTTGTCCACCGGCACCGCCAGCAGCTTGGCGTCGTCGCCCGCCTCGTCGGTCATCTTGAGCATGCCGATCGGGCGGCAGCGCACCACCACACCCGGCGGCAGGGCGAACTGCGACATCACCAGCACGTCAACCGGATCGCCGTCGCCAGCGATGGTGTGGGGAATGTAGCCATAGTTGCAGGGGTAGTGCATGGCGGTCGACATGAAGCGATCAACAAAAATGGCGCCCGAATCCTTGTCCACCTCGTACTTGATCGGTTCGGCATGCATGGGAATTTCAATGACGACATTGAAATCGTTGGGGAGGTCTTTGCCCGAAGGCACGCGCTCAAGGCCCATGGCGGCATCCAAGTGAGTGGAAAGCACGATTATAACGGCAGGGTGTTGCACGGCTCAGGTGAATCGACTAAGCTCGTCAGCACCTTGCTACCTGCTCTGCCCGCGCCCGGCGCGGGCTGTTTTTTACCCTTGAGGAAACATGAGTTTCTCCGACGATTATCTTAGCCAGCTCAAAACCTTTGCCACGCGTTGTCCATTGCCGCGCATCCGCAATCTGCACCTGCCGCCGCGGCTGTCGCCAGGGGACAGCCGCGCTGAATTTTGCGCGCTGGAACTTGAAGACGGTTCAATAGGACTGACCTACGTCCTGCTCGGCGACACGCTCGAGAAACTGCACAGCGACATCGATCATCTGAATCTTCCCGGCGCCGATTCCCTGACGGTGGCCTATGGTTATGCGCAGGATGTCGGCATCGCCAAGACTGTCGGCTTTGCCGCAGCCAATGCACTGAGCCGCTGCCTGTTCGACCGCGCCGGTTTCCGCCCCAACCCCTGCGCGGACTCCATCGGCGAGATGAATCCACAAGCGGGGGAACAGATCGGCATGATTGGTCATTTCAAGCCTTTGCTGGGTCGCGTCACGCAAAGCGGCGCCCGGCTCACCATCATCGAGATGAAAGCCGAACTGGTCGGTGAGCACGACGGCTATCGGGTGACGCTGGATGGAACGGAACTCGAACAATGCACGAAGATACTGTCCACCGGCACGCTGCTGCTCAACGATACGCTCGACCGCATGCTCGGCTACTGCCGCAATGCGCAGTGGCTGGCGCTGCTCGGCCCCACCGCCGGCTGCCTGCCCGACGCGCTGTTCGCGCGCGGCGTGACCCTGCTGGGCGGCAACTGGATCACCGACGGCCCGGCCTACATTGCTGCGCTCAGAAGCGGTGAACCGACCAGTGCCCATTCCTACAAGTTTGCCCTGAATCCCGCCAATTACCCGGGCTTTGATGCGCTTTTGCAATGCATCCGGTAGAACTGACATGAACACTCCGGTCCGGCTCAAGGGCGCTCCCAATTTTCGCGATTTCGGTGGCCACGCCACCACGGATGGACGACGTGTCAAGCGCAGCAAACTGTTCCGCTCGGAAGCATTGCACGCACTGCCGCAGGAGGACCACGCGCTGCTGGCCGAGTTGGACATCCGTCTGGTCTGCGACCTGCGCAGCGACCTGGAACGCTCGCGCCGACCGGCGCACTGGCCCGTGCCTCTCGCACCGACCCTGCTGCACATGGAGGTGAATGTCGATTTGCGCGCTGAAAGCTGCGAATTGTCCGACATGCTGCGCGCCGATCCCAGCGCACATGGCGCGCACCGGATGATGCTGCATGCCTACCGTTATATTCCCGACGGTCTGCTCAGGCACCTGGGCAAATTTTTCGAAGCGGCTACTAGCGCGGAACCCGCCGCAGAACCCGTCGCAGTGTTGCTGCATTGCTCTGCGGGCAAGGACAGGACGGGCGTGTTCGCAGCCCTGCTGCTGTTGCTCCTGGGTGTGAAAAGAGAAAGCGTGCTGGCGGATTATCTGGCAACCAACCAGTGCGACATCATCGACCGGCTCGAAGCTGCCCTGGGACAGCTGCTCGAGACGGTGCTGGGTCAGACACCGGCGCCTGAGGTGGTCAAGCTGGTTGCCGGCGTGCGCGAGATCTATCTCGAAACCGCGCTCGATGCCATCAGCGCACGCTACGGTTCCATCGAGGACTATCTCGCCTGCGCCGGAGTCAACCGCGAGCAGATTCAAAAATTTCGTTCACGGCTGATCGAGTAAAATTGAATCGCAACTTCGCGCTAGATGCCGACGCAAACTCATGAGTAACTCCGCAGAGACGGCTCTGAAGATTCTGGTGGTCGAGGATGATCCGGGCGACTTCGGTCTGGTCAGGGCAAATGTGCGCCTGGCCAAACTCGAACACGGCAATGACGCTCTGATCTGGGCCAGGAGCCTGGCCGATGGCATCGCACAGGGGCAACGACTCGGGGCCGACGTGGTTCTGCTGGATCTGTCCCTGCCCGATTCAAACGGTCTGGCCACGGTGCAGGCGATGCGCGCCGCCCTGCCCGATACGCCCATTGTCGTGCTGACCGGACAAGACGAATCGACGCTGAGCACCGCTGCGCTTGAAGCAGGCGCACAGGATTATCTGGTCAAGTCGCATTTCGATCACGATGCGCTGGGCCGTGCCATTCGCCATGCACGGGTACGCGGTAAACTCGAGCAACAGTTCCTGCTGCATCAGCAACATCTCGAGGATCTGGTCCAGCAGCGCACGGCCGCCCTCTCGATCGCCAAGGAAGTTGCCGAAGCGGCCAACCGGGCCAAAAGTGTATTCCTTGCCAACATGAGCCATGAACTGCGCACGCCGATGAACGCCATCATGGGCATGACCGACCTGGCGCTGCGTCGTGCGACCGACCCCGAGCAAATCAACCAGCTCGGCAAGGTCAAGAAGGCCTCACAGAATCTGCTTTCCATCATCAACGACATCCTGGATATCTCGAAAATCGAAGCGGAACGCCTCACGCTTGAGGAAATCACGTTTCGAATCGGGGATCTGACGGAGAACCTCACCACCCTGATGGCTCAGCGTGCCACCGAAAAGGGATTGAAGTTCACCATCGAAATGGATCCGTCCCTGGCCAGGCGCAAGGTTGAGGGTGATCCGCTGCGCCTGGGACAAATCCTGCTCAATCTCACCGCCAACGCCATCAAGTTCACCGCCTCCGGCGAGATCAGCGTGCGCACCCTGGTGCAGGAAGACCAGCCCACTGCCCTGCAGCTGCGTTTTGAAGTGCGGGATACGGGTATCGGCATTGCCGCCGAGGATCAACAGCGCATCTTCTCTGCCTTTCAGCAGGCGGATGGCTCCATGACGCGCAAATATGGCGGCACCGGCCTCGGGCTGGCGATCAGCAAGCATCTGACCGAATTGATGCAGGGCGACATCGGTGTCGAAAGCCAACCCGGCAAGGGCAGCCTGTTCTGGTTCACCGTCAGGCTCAAACAGCAGAAAGAACAGCAAGCTAAGCAGCCACCGGTGAGCCATGCGAATGCCGAAGAGGAATTACGCAAACGCTATAGCGGTAGCCGCATTCTGGTGGTCGACGACGACGCGATGAATCGCGAAGTGGCCGCCGTCCAGTTGGAAGCTGCGGGCCTGATCGTGGATGTTGCGGATGACGGCACCGTCTCACTCGACATGGTGCAGCGGACGGCTTATGCAGCCATCCTCATGGACATGCAGATGCCGACACTGGATGGACTCGAAGCAACACGGCAGATTCGCGCTCTGCCCGAGTACCGGCACACGCCGATCGTTGCCATGACCGCCAATGCCTTTGCCGAGGACAAGGCACGCTGCAGCGAAGCGGGAATGAATGATTTTCTCATCAAGCCCTTCGAACCCGAAACCTTGTTCGAAACCGTGCTCAACGCTCTGAGTCGGCGCGACATCTAACTCCGCAGCAGCGCTGCCCTCCCTGAAATCATCGTTCAAAGTGTGAGTTGAATCACACTCCTGGCAATTCATTCCTCAAACGCGAAAAAACCCTGCCGTTTAGTGAGTTGGCTCACTTCGTCGACTAAAGAAGTTGCGAATAATGCCTATCGACGAAAACACAATCCCGTCACTTGATGAGAGCCTATCCGTGAATACGCAGCAACATATTTCTCAATAAAGCGGGCTTCGTGTCGATATGACTACAGTGGAAACAGCTTCTCCCCGGACATGACGAATTCTTCCCTCAATGAAACAGAACTTTTCGAAAGCTGCGTGACGATGGTCAATCGCGTCGCCAGCAGCCTCGCGCGCCATCGCCCCAGTTTCATGGACAGGGAAGATCTGGTTCAGGACGGCATGATCGGGCTGCTGCAAGCGATCCGCTCCCTCGAAGACCGCTACGCTGAAAGACAATTTCTCGCCTATGCCTACCGTCGCATCCATGGGGCGATCGTGGACAACATCCGCGCGCACACATCGCTTTCCCGCAGCGGCTACCGGGAAGCCCGGCTCACGCAAAAAGCGGCTGCGGAAGATCTCGGATCGGTATCGGCGGAAGATCTTTTCTACGCCGACGCTCTGGTCGCCTCGCTATTTGCCCATCATGTTGTCTTCGATGAGGAAATCCATCTCGAAGACACGTATCCGGGGCCGGATGAATACATCTCCGCGTTGCAGACCTATTGCAAAGTCGTCGATGTCCTGCAGAAGACGCCCGAACAGCAGCGCGATGTATTCATTCAGTGCGCGATCTACGACCAGCCGCAGGCCGAAATTGCCTGCCGCCTCAAGATCAGCGCAGGCCGGGTCTCCCAGATCGTCAAGCAGGTGCGCCAGAAGCTCAAGGACACCGTTCAGTAGGTTCAGTAGCGGCAGCGCTACTGCGCGCTGCGCGAAACCGCTTCAAAATAACGGTACTTGTTCTTTCCGGTCTGCTTCGCCACATACATTGCCTGATCGGCGCAACGCACCAGTTGGTCCGCTTCCGCGCCATGCTGCGGATAGATGGCGACGCCGATGCTCGAGGAAACATTCAGCGTGATGTCACCCATGACGAACGGACAGGCTGCGGCCTCCAGCAGCCGAACCAGGATGGGCTGACAATCATCGGGGGTTTCCAGATCGGTCAGCACCGCCACGAACTCGTCGCCACCGATGCGCGCCAGCGTGTCACCTTCGCGCAACGCCGTCTTGAGTGTCTGCGCGACCGCAATGAGCAACTGGTCGCCGACGTTGTGGCCGTGCTTGTCATTCACATCCTTGAAACCATCCAGGTCCAGATAGACGACCGCCACGGAACATTGGCGCCGCTGGCTCTGCAAGATCGCCTGGTGCAGGCGGTCGGCCAGCAGCACCCGGTTGGGCAGATCGGTGAGCACATCGTAATGCGCGATATGCTCGAGCCGTGCCTGATATTCCTTGATCGAAGTGATGTCGGTAAACAAGGCAACATAATTCAGCGTCTTGCCCTCGGCATCCTTGACCGCGCTGATGCTGAGCATTTCCGCATACACCTCGCCGTTCTTGCGGCGGTTCCAGACTTCGCCCACCCAATAGCCCTCACGGATGAGGGTCTGCCACATTTCCCTGTAGTAATCCTCCGGTTGGCGGCCTGAATTCAGAAGCCGCGGCGTCTTGCCCAGGGCTTCCTCGCGCGTGTATCCCGTGATCCGGATGAAAGCCTGATTGACATTGACGATGATTCCCTCCGGATCGGTGATCAGGATTCCCTCGCCGGCATGGGTAAATACATTGGCAGCGAGTTTCAGGTTGGCTTCGCTGCGCTTGCGCTGGGTGATGTCGTGCACGAACGCAAAGAAGCGCTCACCCAGGTCGGGTACATACAGGACACTGACCTCGACATTGAGGATGACACCATCCTTGCGCCGGTGCCGTGCTTCGAACCGGACATGCCCGGTTTCAGCGATTTCGCGGGTGTGCGCAACGGTTTCCTCGGGTGTCTCGTCCGCCTCGATGTCCTGAATTCTCAACTGCAGGAGTTCATCCCGCGTGTACCCGCTCATCTGGCAAATCGCCAGATTCACATCAAGAATCCGTCCTGTCTTGTCTGTAATCCAGAAACCGTCAAGGGAAGCGAGGATGACCGAGTGGTATTGTGCGGTGACAATTTCCGAGCGCTTGCGTTCGGTGATATTCACATGGGTGCCGATCAGACGCATCACCCGCCCTGCAGAATTGCGGCTCAGCGCCTTGCCGCGACCCAGTATCCACTGCCACGAGCCATCCTTGGCACGCATGCGGAATTCCAACTCGAAACTCTGCACACGACCATCAATGCACTCCTCAACGGTGGCGACAGCTCGTTGCCGATCATCAGGATGAACCTGGCTGGACCAGCTTTGACCGCTTGCGGGAATCTCCCCCGGTGCATAGCCCAGCATGCGATAGTAGGCCGGGCTGAAATACGCCGCATCGCTCGCGATATCCCAATCCCAGACGCCATCCGATGTCGCCTCCATTGCCTGCCGGAAACGCTCCTCGCTTTCGCGCAATTGCAAGAACGGGGCACGGACGCCCGTCACAAAAGTGGCCCAGTAGAGCAGACCGTACGAAACAATCTTGAATACGTGACCGAACATGTTCTGGAAGTCGGAGGGTGCGACATAAGCGGTAAACATGATTTCGCCGATGCCCATGAGAAAAGTCGCCAGAGCCAGCAGGTAGTGTTGCACCTTGCCCGAGGCATTCGCCTTCCCCCAGAACCACCATGCAACGCAGAGATCGCCAAGGCAGAGCAGGTATTCGTAATTGGCCTTGAACGGCGTGACGCCCTGGCCTTTGACGAAGGTCAGAGGAAACTCGTCGATGCGATAGGCGCCGAACCAGACCAGAGCACAGGAAATCAAGGCGGCAATTCCAAGCCAGAATATCCGCGGTCCTTGCGGACGCCAACCCAACGCGAGCAGCGCCATGGTCAATAACTCGAAGCTGCGCCCCATCAGCCAGAAAAATATCGCTCGCGGCGTGCTGCCTTCCACCAAAAACAGCGGCATGCCTTCATAGGCCAGCGCATGCATCAGATCGCAACCGGCAACGATCAGGAAGCCGCAGATCAGCAGGTTGGCGGAGCGCATTTGCGGCGCACTGAAGGTGTGCCAGGAAACGGCGACCAACTGCATCGCTATGACGATGGCAAACAGTTCCATCAGCAGATGCAGTGCCAGCATGTTGCTGCCGCCTTGAGTGACATCAACGACACGCGGCACGGACATGCCCGCCACCAGGAGGAGGACGGCCAGCACCGCTGAGGCGATGGTCCTTTGCCTCAATCGGGTTTGATTCTCGTCACGCACCGCGTCAATGCTCAAAGCATATTTCCTTGTTTGCCGGAACAGCATGTACCGAATTCATGGCGCACTGGAAATTTTATGACGATTCTCTGACCTAGCTCAAAACCCGTTACCCTACTAATTTCATGGGGATAGAGCAGCTAAGCTAGCGCCCCAAAATTAACGACGGGCACTAGAATCGGCGGGAATAAAAAACCCGCCAAGTGGATTCCACGTTGGCGGGTAAACTGATCACATGATCAGAGGAGAGGGAGAGTACTTCAACTACGCTTGCAGAATATTCATTCTTTCCATTGCGCGCTGTGAAGTGGATCACAAAATTTGTTTTTTAATCTTCTCGGGAAAGAGTCCCATTGAAAAATAAGGTATCGACGCTGGCGGAAGCGGCTGCCCTGGTGCCATCGGGCGCATCGATCTCGATCGGAGGCTTCACCAGCCAGCGTCACCCGACGGCGCTGCTGCGTGAGTTGATTCGCCGGCAGATCAAGAACCTGATCGTCTATTACCATTCGGCAGGCAGTGACGTGGACCTGCTGATCGGGGCCGGCTGCGTGCGGCGTCTTGAAGGCGCCTATCTGGCGGATGGCGTGTTCGCGCCAGTCGCACCCAACTTCAGGCGCTGCGTCGAATCTCAACGTGTCGAGATCGAGGACTACAGCAACGCCGCCATGATGGCGCGTTTCACTGCAGGTGCGATGGGGCTGCCGTTTCTGCCAACGCGTTCGATGCTCGGCACCGACATGATGGCCGAAAGCAAAGCGCTGGCAATGACCTGTCCCTACACTGGCGAATCGCTCGCGCTGGTGCCCGCGGTGCGCACCGACTTCTGCCTGCTGCATGTGCAGCAGGCGACAGCGAATGGGCTGCTGCGCATCGAGGGGCAGGAGTTCCTCGATGTGCAGCAGGCGCTGGCCGCCAATACCGTCATCGCGACCTGCGAGGAACTGGTCGATGAAGCGGTGCTGCGCGCAGAACCCGAGCGCAACCGGATCCCCGCGTTTGCCGTGCATGCAGTCGTGCCCCTGCCCTATGGTGCGCATCCGCATGGCGTGCACAACCGCTACGACTACGATCCCGAGCATCTGCGCCTGTATAGCACCGCCGCGCAATCCGACGTGACGTTCGCCGCCTATCTGGAACGCTTTGTTTTCGCTGCCACGACGCACGATGCCTACCTGGAAGCGGTGGGTGGCGCTGCACGCCTGGCGCAATTGCGCCCTGCCGATGGACTGGGGTACAACCCCGGACTGAGGCGTGCGCCATGAAGAAACCCGTCTGCTCGACCACGGAACTCATGGCGGTGACCGCCGCGCGTGAAATTCACGATGCTGAAGTCGTATTCGCCGGAACCGGACTGCCGATGCTGGCGACGATGCTGGCGCAACGCACCCACGCGCCGGATTGCGTCATCGTGTTCGAGGCCGGTACGGTCGACCCGCGCATGCGGCACCTGCCCATGAGCGTCGGCGACTCGCGCACGCTGGCCGGCGCGGCACAGGCCGCGGGACTGTTCGAGATATTCAACTATGTCCTGCAGGGCGGGCGCGTGGACGTCGGCTTCCTCGGCAGCGCCCAGATCGACCGTTACGGCAATCTCAATTCCACCCGCATCGGCTCGGACCGGCAGCGGCCGGCGGTGCGGCTGCCAGGCAGCGGCGGCTCGGCCGATGTGGCGGCGCTCGCCAAACGCACCATCGTCATCGCCCGTCATGAGCGCAGGCGCTTTCCCGAGCGCGTCGATTACCGCACCAGTCCGGGCTGGATCGATGGCGGCGAAACGCGACGTAGGGCAGGAATTTACGGCGGCGGGCCGGCGGCCGTAGTGACCACCATGGGCGTGATTCGTTATCGCGAGATGACGCGGGAACCCTATCTCGCTTCCTTTCATCCCGGACTGAGTGCGCAGCAGGTGCAGGACGAAACCGGTTTCGCGCTGGACCTCTCCGATGCAGAGGAGACCCGACTGCCCGGCAAGGAGGAACTCGATATCCTGCGGCGCGAGATCGATCCCGAAAGGATCTTTCTCAAGTAGGCCGGGCAGATAACGAAGGCGTGGCGCTCAGTCCGTGACCGCCACCGCCTCCACTTCGATCAGGATATCCGGCAGCGCCAGCGCTGCCACCCCGAGCAATGTGTTAGCAGGCGGCTGGTGAGGCCCCCAGGCCTTGCGCCGCGCCTGGTTGATCACTTCGATGTGGGACGGGTTGTAGCCCACCACGTAATTGCGCAGGAACACCACCTGTGCCGGTGTCGCCCCGGCCGCGGCGAGCGCCAGCAGGACGTTGCGATACGCCTCCTCGGCCTGCCTGGCCATGTCGCCCACGCCGATGACCGCCAGGTCCTTGCCCATGGCGGTCTGACCGGCACAGTAGATCGTCTTTCTTCCGCCTTCGACCGTGACCACTTGTGCAAACTCGAAAGGCTGGCTGTCAAACAGGGTATCCGGCGCGAGATGTTCGATTTTCATGTTGTGCCTCCAATGAGTCTGTTCAGGGAATGAGGATGATCGACCCGGTGGTCTTGCGCGATTCCACTGCGCGATGCGCTTGCGCTGCATCCTTGAGCGGATAACGGGCATGCACCTCGATCTTCACCGCGCCGCGGCGGATCACGTCGAACAGATCCCAGGCGCTGGCCAGCAAATCCTCGCGCTTGCGGGTATGCACGAAGAACGAGGGGCGGGTATAAAAATAGGATTTCCAGATGTCGAACTTCATGAGTTCCAGGGGTGGCGGATGTCCCGAGGCAATGCCGTACAGCACCATGGTGCCGAGTTCGTCGAGGCACTCCAGCGACTTGGTGAACGTGTCCTTGCCCACCGAGTCATACACCACCGGCAAGCCGGCGCCGCCGGTGATTTCCCTGACCCGGGCAACGAAGTCTTCCTCGGTGTAGACGATCGGGAAGTCGCAGCCATGGGCGCGCGCCACTGCCGCCTTGGCCTGGGTGCTGACAGTACCGATGACGGTGGCGCCGAGATACTTGGCCCACTGGCACAGGAGCAGGCCGGTTCCGCCTGCGGCGGCATGCACCAGGATCGTGTCGCCGCGCCGCACCGCATGGCTCTTGCGCACCAGATAGCGGGCGGTCATGCCCTTGTGCAATCCTGCAGCGACGGTGATGTCGTCGATATCCGCCGGCAGCTTGAGCAGACGGTCCGCGGGCAGCACCCGTTCCTGGCAGTAGCTCCCGGTGGGCACGGTGGCATAACCGACCCGATCTCCGGGAAGAAGATCAGTCACACCGGCTCCGGTTTCCAGCACCACCGCCGCCGCTTCGATGCCGGGAATGTCGGGCAGGGGCGGACACGGATACTCGCCCGAGCGTTCGCCGATCTCCTTCATGTTTACGCCGATGGCGGTATTGCGCAGCAGCACTTCTCCCGGCCCCGGCCTGGGCACATCGACCTCTTCCCAGCGCAACACTTCCGGACCACCGATCTGGTGAAAGCGGATTGCCCAAGTCTTTCCCATCATCTGCTCCCTTCGTGCTGTCGGTTTAGCCACTATAGCAATCTCTCTGGAATAGTGCGCGGCAGGCTCACAGAATCGACGATTGACCATGCCAACGAGGCTCATGTAACATTTGATCCGGTGTTCCTCCCTGTCAAACACATCCTATGAAACAGTTCAAATACCCTCTGGCGGCCCTCGCTGTCGCCGCATTGGCCAGCCCCAGTGCTCCTGCGCTGGCAGAGCAGGCGGTACTTTTTCAACCCTGGGCGGCGGGCATCAAGGTGTCGAACGGCACCGTGCAGATCGTCCATGGCGAGAAAACCTACAACGGTCGCGTCGGCGCCAAGCTGCGGGTCAACGACATTGTGATCACCGGCGAAAACAGCTCGGTTGGACTGGTCTTCCTCGACAACTCGACCCTGACGATGGGACCGGACACCGAGGTCGAACTGAAGCGTTACAACTACGACCCGACCACCTACATGGGCGCCTTCGATGTGTTCGTCAAGAAAGGCACGGTCTCGCTGCAACCCGGCGATCTGGCGGAAAGCGGACCGGACAACGTCAGCGTGACCACCCCGAAAGCCGAGCTCAAGGGCAACGCCAAGCAACTGTTGATCAGTGTGGGAGACGCCAAGTGAAACCCATGAAGCCCATCATCATTTCCGCAGCACTCGGTATACTCCTCGTCCTGTCTGGCTGCAGCACACCGCCACGCGAGTACTACGCCGTTTCCGGCGACAGAGGTTCCATGACCGTCACCTCGCGCGACGCCAGCAAGCCCTGCAAGGCCACCCTGGATGCCGCCAATCCGGTGGCGATGCATGACGGTGACAAGCCGCGCGCCGGCGACATCAGTGCCGATCAAATGCGCAGCAGGATGACCAAGGCGCTGGCAGCGCAACCGCTGCCGCCCAAGCGCTTCACCCTGTATTTCATCGAGGGCAGCGATACCCTGACGGCAGAATCGAAGGCCGTGGTGGCATCGATTTTCGATGAGATCAAGCAACGGCCGGATCCGGACTTGATCGTCGTCGGCCATACCGATCGCGTCGGCAGTGTTGCGGACAACGACCAGCTGTCGATCAAGCGCGCCGGCACCGTGCGGCAGCAACTCATCAAGCTCGGCATCGATGCGGAAAACATCCAGGCCTCGGGCCGCGGTGAGCGCGCACCACTGGTTCCCACTGCCGATGAAGTTGCCGAACCGCGCAATCGCCGCGTCGATATCCTGGTGCGCTGAAACGGATCGCAAAAGCGGTTGGCCGCCTGTGCATCGGGAAACCGGATCAGGACCAGCCGCGTCGGCGTCTCCAAGGGGTTGTGCAAGCCCGGCTCGGGCAACGGTCACGATACTTCAACAAGCCTCTGCGGAAGTTCGACACAGAATCTGCTTCCGTGTCCATTCCCTGCGGACTCCGCCCAAATTCGACCCTGATGGTGCTCAACGATCTTGCGGCACAGCGCCAAACCGATGCCGGTGCCTTCATACTCGGCGCGGCTATGCAAACGCTGAAAAACCTGGAACAGCCGTCCGATCTGATCGGGCGCCATGCCCGTGCCATTGTCGGCAACACTCACTCGCCAGGTGGTGTCGGTCATGCTGCTGGTCAAGGTGATTTCCGGTTTGCGATTCGCCACACGGAACTTGACGGCATTGCCAATCAGATTCTGCAACAGCCTGAGTGTTTCGTTCGGACTGACATTGACCCTTGGCCAGTCACCAAGAACCCGGACATCCGCCCGTGCTTCGGTAATTGCAGGTTCCAGGTAGAGCAGGGCCTCGTCCAGCAGGAGGCGGCTTTCAACCCAGGTCGCAGGCTCACCCTTGCGGCCAACCCGGGCATACTCAAGCAAGCCGACCAGCATCTGATCGAGGCGCTGTGCACCATCTTTGGCGTAGTTCAGGAAGCTGCGTTTCTCTTCTTCGAGTTGGCCGGCCAGTTCCCTGTCCAGAAGTTGCAGGTAGCTGGAAATCATGCGCAGGGGCTGGCGCATGTCATGGGAGACGGCATAGCTGAACTGTTCCAGTTCAGCGTTTGAGCGTCTGAGGTCTTCCTCTGCCCTTCTGCGCTCCGCGTTGTCTGCAATCGCGGTCACGGCATGACTGATGTCCGCCGCCAGGCCTTCGAGCAAAGTGATGGTCGCGGCATCAAAGGTGTTTCTTTCCGCGTTGTAGGCGGTCAGGACAGCGTACGGTGCACAGCTTCTGGAGATCGGGAATGTGGCCGAGGAGCGCCAGCCATAGGACTTGCCCGTTGCATGCCATGGGTTGGTGCTCGCATCCTCCTGGAAGTCCTGGCTGATGATGGTTTTCCCCTCGCGATAGGCCGTTCCGGTCGGGCCGCGACCCTCCGGAATATCCGGATTGCTGGATATGGTGACTTCATCCAGATAGCCAGTGCCATCCCCATGGCTCGTAACAGGCAATATCCGTCCATCTGTTTCACGGGGAATACCGATCCATGTCATCTTCATGCCGGCATGCTCGACAGCTATTTTGCAGATGCCGGCAAAGAGCTCGTCGGCATTCTCTACGCGGGCAATCAACCTGTCCGCTTCAACAACAGCCGCGTAGATTTTCTGGAGATGCCGCAGCGCATCTTCCGCCTTTTTACGTTCCGTGATGTCCTGAATGATCGAAAACAGCAGATTGCGTTCTTCCGTCACAATCGGAGACGACCTGACTTCGACAGTTCTCACTTCTCCGCTGGCGAGCCGGTGTGGAAACACAAACATGTTTTGCTCATGATTGATTGCCTTGGCCCGATTTTTCGAGATTTCTTCCGGCGTCAGCGTATTGATCTGATCGATCCGCATGCCATTGAGGCGCTCGATCGGGTAACCATAGAAACGGGCGGCAGCAGGATTTGCCGCCACAACAACGCCCGAACTCGGTTCGATCAGCAGCATGACTGCGTCGTTGTGCTGGAACATGTTGCGAAAGCGCGACTCGCTTTTGCTCAATTGGTCGATCAATGACTGCCGCTGAATCCAGGCACGCTGCATATAAACGGCGAAACCGGCTGTGATCAGCAGGAATATGCCCAGGATGATTCCCGCCTGGAGAGCGTCGCGCTGCCATGCTGCGAGATACTCATCATCGGCTACACCGACATTGATGTAAAAGCCGTACTGAGCATTGCGCCGATAACTGTGGAAGCGCTGGATACCGTCGATGCTGGTGGCACCGGCATGATAGCTACCGAACGATTTGTCTTGCTCCAGTGCGGTCTGGAATTCATCGGCGATCTGCGTCGAACCGACTGCGCCGCCATCGGGGAGTTCGGGATGACGCAGCACCAGGCGCAGATTTCCGTCGCGCATGCCAATCGAACCGTGCTCCCCCAGCTTGAGACGGGCAAAGCGCTCATCGATCAGTGCCAATGGAATTGTTGCGGCGATAACGCCGGCGAAATTGCCGTGACTGTCGTTGAGACGTCGCGACAGAACCAGCGACCATGAATGAGTAACCCGGGAAGCCACTGGCTGGGAAATCACCAAACCCGCATTGGGATGATCACGATGCGTCCTGAAGTAATCGCGGTCGGCAACGGAGACATTCCGGGCATCTCCCGGGTTCAACCCAAAGACAACCGTACCGCTCGAATCTGTGGCACGCATGCCGTTCAGAATTTTCAGATAGGAACGTTGCCGTTGCAGTTCGGCATTCCATTTTTCATCCGGAAATCGATTGGCGCGCAGGTTGTCTGCGTAGTTGTCTGCCAGGTTTTTCAGCGCGAGGTCGGTGTGATCGAAAATATCCGCGATCTCGGTTTCGAACACCAAAGACAGGTTCTGTGTTGCCGTGCGAGCCAGCTCGACATGATCCAGCCGGCTTGAATGGATGGCGTTGGCGGCGATCCCCGCGACAAACAGACTGAGAACAATCATACCCAGCCAAAGGTTTCGGCAGAAACCCTTGTTGTCGCCTACGTTATCTTGCCGCAACCCAAGCACGCTCGCTCCATCATCCTCGGGCGCATCAGTGCAACATGCGCTGCTGGATCAAATTAGCGAGGCAGTTTTTTGGGCCTCAACTGCAAACCGGGCAGGAAATCCTCAGTTCGCCTCAGTTCGCTTGATGCTATTCAACACGGGCATCTTAGCAGAATTCCTGGGCGCCTTCAGCCCAGGTGCTTCCTGAAATGCGCGACGCTGCGCTCCCAGGACAGCTTGGCCGCAGCTTCGTTGTATCGGGGCGTCGAGTTGTTGTGAAAGCCGTGCTGTGTGCCAGGATAGACATGCACATGATAGGACACGCCGGCAGCCTTCAGCGCCGCCTCGAAGGCCGGATAGGTGGCATTGATGCGCTCGTCGTTTTCGGCCAGATGGCATAGCAGCGGCGCCTTGATCTTCGCCACGCTCTCCGTGTCGGCCGCGACACCGTAATAGGGAACGCCGGCCAGCATGTCCGGGCCAAGCGCTGCCGCCAGATAATTGACCACGCCACCGCCGTAGCAGAAACCGGTGACGCCCAGCTTGCCGCTGGAGAGTTTGTGCGTTCTCAGGAAATTCGCACTGTTGGTCAGGTCGGTGCGCAGCTTGGCCTGATCGAGCGTCGCCTGCAGCGCACGGCCGTCGTCGTCGTTGCCCGGATAGCCGCCTACGGGGAACAGGCCATCGGGGGCGAGGGCGAGGAAGCCATCCACCGCGAGCCGCCGGGCGACATCCTCGATGTAGGGATTGAGTCCCCGGTTTTCATGCACCACCATGACGACGGGAAACGGACCCTGCCCTGCCGGCTGGACCAGATAGCCGCGCATCGTGCCGGAATTGCCTCCCGGTGAGGGATAGGTGACATAGGTCGCCTTGATGCGCTGGTCGGTAAAGGAGATCGTCTGCGCCAATGCATAACGTGGCAGCAGCGCCTGCGCCATCGCCAGCCCGGTGCCACCCAGCACGGCAATGGCTGCGGCACGACTGAGGAATTCGCGCCGGTCGATGCGACCGTGGCAATACTCGTCGTACAAATCGAAAACACGCTGGTCGATCTCGAGTTGGGTGATGCCCTGCGGTTCAGTCTTCGCGGAATGGGATTGTTCGCTCATCGCCTTCTCCTTGGTTTAGTCACCTTCAAATTCGCACAGTGCAAACACCTTCTGCCCGTGCTTCTCGAGCCGCTTGCGCCCACCGAGGTCCGGCAGGTCGATGACAAAACAACATTCGTGAATCTTTCCTCCCACGCCTTCTATCAGCTTGACGGCGGCCTCGGCCGTGCCACCGGTGGCGATGAGGTCATCGACCAGCAATACCTTTTCCCCTTTCGTGATTGCGTCCACATGCATCTCGATGCGGTCGGTGCCATACTCGAGTGCGTAGTCGTGGCCAATGGTTTCGGCGGGAAGCTTGCCTTTCTTGCGGATCGGCACGAAGCCCACCCCAAGCTGGAACGCCAGAGCCGCACCGATGATGAATCCGCGCGACTCGATGCCGGCAACCTTGTCCAGCTTGGTGCCGGTATAGCGGTTGACCAGTTCGTTGATGGTGACGCGAAAGCCAACAGGATCTTTCAGCAGCGTCGTGATGTCGCGAAACATCACACCCTGCTTGGGATAATGGGGAACGGTTCGTATGCGTGACTTGATGGGCATGACCTGCTCCAGAATATCAAAGAGTCTTCAACATGCGGCCGGCAACCGCGTCGAGGCGCCTGACCACTTCCGGATCACGCGCCTCAGGCGCTGTAATCAGGGCATGCTCCAGGGCGCTGCGGCAGCTGCAGGCCGTTGCCCGTTCATCCGCCTGCAGCCGCGGCGCCACCTTCTTCACCAGGCTGCGCGCGTTATCTGCATTGGCCAGCAGTACCTTGATGATGGCATCGACTGTGACGTCATCGTGGTGGGGATGCCAGCAATCGTAATCAGTGACCATCGCCACCGTGGCATAACACAGCTCCGCCTCCCGTGCCAGCTTGGCCTCGGGCATGTTGGTCATGCCGATGACGTCGCAGTTCCAGCTTCGGTAAAGCTCCGACTCGGCGAGGCTGGAGAACTGCGGGCCTTCCATCACCAGATAGGTGCCGCCGCGTGCCACCTCGATCCCGGCTTCGCGTGCTGCCACTGCGAGATGCTCGCCCAGACGGCCGCACACCGGGTGGGCCATCGAGACGTGCGCGACCAGACCGGTCGTGAAAAAACTCTTGACCCGGGCAAAGGTGCGGTCGATGAACTGGTCAATGATGACGAAAGTACCGGGGCGCAAATGCTCTCTGAGCGATCCCACGGCGCTGACCGAGATCACGTCGGTAACGCCGGCCCGCTTCAATGCATCAATGTTGGCGCGATAATTGATTTCCGACGGTGGAATCTTGTGGCCGCGTCCGTGCCGCGGCAAAAATACCATGCGCTGGCCGCCGATCTCGCCCAACAGAAGTTCGTCGGATGCCTCGCCAAAAGGCGTTGGCACGCGCTCCCAACGCTTGCTTGCCAACCCCTCGATGTCGTACAAGCCGCTGCCACCGATGATGCCTATGGCCGCTGATCGGTTACCGCTCGTCATGTTCCACAACTCCTGTCGACTTGTAATGTCTCATTCTACTTTTCCCTGGGGAACTGTCGTTGCTCGGGCTGCCGAATTTCGCGCACGCCACTTTACGCCAATCACTCGGCCTTTGGCCCTCGCGATCATCACCGGAAGCTATACCATCGATAGCTTAATACAATCGTATTTGACTATGTAATTACAATTGATTGTTCTAAAATTCGCTCGCCCCTTGTCCGAAACCCTTTTTTTAGGAGAAAACCATGGCTGTCCTCGTTGGAAAACCCGCCCCTGATTTCACCGCCACTGCCGTCCTCGGCAACAATGAAATCCAGTCCTTCACCTTGTCCAAAGCGATACAGGGCAAGTATGCCGTCCTGTTTTTCTACCCGCTCGACTTTACCTTTGTCTGCCCCTCCGAACTGATCGCCTTCGATCACCGCCTGGCCGAATTCCAGAAGCGTGGCGTCGAGGTCATCGGCTGCTCGATCGACTCGCAATTCACCCACCTCGCCTGGAAGAACACCCCGATCGACAAAGGTGGCATCGGCCAGGTCAAGTACACCCTGGTTGCCGACATCAAGCACCAGATCTGCCAGGCTTATGACGTTGAAGCCGCCCCTGGCGTGGCTTTCCGCGGCTCCTTCCTGATCGACAAGGCCGGCCTGGTTCGCCACCAGGTGGTCAACGATCTGCCGCTGGGTCGCGACATTGACGAAATGCTGCGTATGGTCGATGCACTTCAGTTCACCGAGGAGCACGGCGAAGTCTGCCCGGCAGGCTGGAAAAAAGGCAAGGCCGGCATGAATGCCTCCCCGGCAGGTGTCGCCAAGTACCTGGCCGAGCACTCCAAGGAACTGTAATCCAGTTGTACCGTCGAGAACAAAGCCCCGCTGGTCGGGGCTTTTTCTTTGGCAATATGAAAGTTCGTCAGTCAGGCGGATCAGCAAATCCGGGGGCCGATCAAATGGCCGAAACAGATCGTCACCGCAGGTACTCGCATGAAGGCGAAATTGAGAAAGTCTGGCGCGACGCGAAAATCGAGAGCCTGTGGTTGGGCGGCAGGTCGCTGGCGCTGCTCGACATATCAAGATACTGCTTTGACATCGAGACCCGGTAGCCGCAGGGGAGCGGATCACATACCGTTGGAAAATGCACGTTGAAGCCCGCAATACAACCGGAACTGAGGCGACACGCTACCCGGGGTGATACCTATTCCACAGCATCAAGAACTCCAGCACCCAAATCGCGGAAGAATGGCAGTTCGTTTTCGGGCAATTCCAGCAGGCGCAGGCAAGCAGCACCCAGCTTTGACCATTCTCGTGTACGGCTACCTCCGGTAAGTTCCTGAAGAATATATTCGGCCAGTTGACCGATGGCGATAAGGCTACGCGTTAACACGGGTAGCCCGGAGTAAGTGGACTCGATTGCCGAGAGTTCGTGATGATGGCGAATCGCCAGGCTGATTTCCTCAGGCAGCCACCAGTTCTGGGACAGCAGGTACCCAACCAAAGTGTGATCTATCGGAAATTCCGGCAATCCCAACTGCTCAACAAGAGTGAATGGTTGAAGTGCGTTATCGTTCGCGTTGGCCAGTACCTGCTGGTACTCAGGGAAACGTCTTATCATTACCGGGATGCCGCAATCTCGGAACAAGCCGTATGTATGGGCATCATCAGGGCGCACCTTGCCTTTGCTAACCACCTGGGCCAACCAGCCTGACAGTGCGGCGATTTGCGCCGAGGAATGCCAAAACCGTTCCAATCGAACATCCGCAGGGAATGCTTTGCGCAGACAGATACCGGCAAGGGCGCGACTGGCCACGTCCAGGCCGATCATCATCAACGCCTCGTGAGAAGAGCGTGCCCTGCTGCGAAATCCGAAAAAAGGCGAATTAGCCGTTTTGATGAGGCTTGCAGCCAAACTTACGTCGGCTTCGATGAGATGACTCAGATGACGAAAATTGGGCTCGTCCTTGGCAATTTCCGCCGCAATGCGCTCAAGTATTTCTGGGCGAGGTGGGATGCCAATATCCTTAAGGGTCTTCTCAAGGATGCTATCCAATGATATTGCTTCATGTGAGTCTTTGGCGCTCATTCCTAATTCTCCGCAGGAAACCCAACAATGCTTCGTTTGCAGCTCATCCACAAGCGCCATTTATTGAACGAGGCACTTCCAATTTCTACAGCGCGGCACTTCGACCATTTTTATTATAAGGCTATTTGATGGCCGCTATCAGATCTTGGATTCAACCGGTGGATGCAACACACTAGAAACTGCGTAAGCAGAAGGAGTGTTGCAGATGAAGCAAAGACCGAGGATTTATTACACGGAAAGTCAGAAAGCGTTGATGTGGGAGCATTGGCAGAAAGGTGAGACCCTCCATCAGATTGCGCAGTTGTTTGACAGAGGGCACTCATCGATACAACGCATTTTTGCCGAGGAAAGCGGAATACGGCCAGCACGACGTTGTCGTTCGAGATTAGCACTGACCTTAGCCGAACGAGAAGAGATATCACTGGGCCTGGCAGTGGGTGACTCAATCCGTTCGATAGCGGCGCAACTTGGTCGAGCGCCATCCACCATCAGCCGCGAGGTCAGTCGCAACGGTGGCCAGGATTTGTATCGCGCTAATTGGGCCGACCAGGCTGCTTGGGATCGAGCACCTCGCCCCAAGACCTGTAGACTGGCAGAGAACCGCACCTTGGCCCACATCGTTGCAGGTAAGCTCCAATTGTTGTGGTCGCCAGAACAGATTGCGGGGTGGCTGAAGCTTGCGTACCCTGAAGACGAGAACTATCAAGTGTCACACGAGACTATCTATCGAAGCCTCTACATTCAAGCCCGTGGGGCCTTGAAGAAAGAGCTGTTGCAGCATTTGAGGCGCACACGAGTCATGCGCCGTTCGCGCCATTACACTCAGAAGACGGATACTCACGGCAGAATCAAAGATACGGTCTCGATCAGCGAGCGACCAGCCTCGGCTGAAGATCGTGCCGTACCGGGTCACTGGGAAGGGGATCTACTGTGCGGAACTCAGAGCAGCCAGATTGCAACTCTCGTCGAACGTCAAACACGCTACGTGATGTTGGTGAAGATTCCCAGCAAAGCAGCCGAGACGGTTGTCAAAGCGCTGGTCAGGAACGCTCGAAGGTTGCCTCAGGAACTCTACAAATCGCTGACATGGGATCGTGGCACCGAGATGTCCGGGCACAAGCGTTTCACGTTGGCGACAGACATACAGGTCTATTTTTGTGATCCCCATAGTCCCTGGCAGCGTGGATCCAATGAAAATACGAATGGGCTGCTGAGGCAGTATTTCCCCAAGGGAACTGACGTCTCGAATTTCTCACAAGCACAACTAAACGCCGTGGCCAGGAAATTGAACAATCGTCCAAGGAAAACACTAAACTACGAAACGCCCGCTGAACGATTCAGCCAATCTGTTGCGTCGATCGGTTGAATCCAAGGATCAGAACCAGGCACTAAAATCACTGGCCGGGAGTGTGCGATCGCGCCTGGCAGGTTGATTCATCCTTCAGAATTGAAAGAGCCAGGGGTTGAGCTTTTCCCATTAGCTGGCAGACGCACCAAAGCAAACCAGTACTCGCCCAGAGAATTTATGATGGCCATGAAACTGAGCACGTCCACTGGCTTGGTAATGTAGCCAGCCGCGCCCAAGTTGTAGGAGGTCATCACATCGCGCTCCATATCCGAGGTGGTCAGAATGACTACCGGGATGCCGCACAAATTCTGGTCGCGTTTGAGCTCAGCAAGACACTCCCGGCCATCCATGCGCGGCATGTTGAGATCGAGCAGAATCAAGTCCGGCAACGGCGCATCGGCAAAATTCGACCCTTGATGACGCAGGTATTCAAGTACCTCACGGCCATCCTCCACGATGCGCAGATCGACCAGAAGATGATTTTCCTTGAGGGCAGTCTTGACCAGGTGGGCGTCGGCTGGCTCGTCTTCCGCAAGCAGAATGGTAAAGGGTGGGGCTGGGGCATTCATAATGCATCTCCGATTTTTCCTGCGGGCAATTCAAACAGGAGCCGACAGCCGCCTTCCGGGGCTTCTTCGATCCAGGCATGTCCGTCGCAATCCTCCACGATGCGGCGCAGGATCGCCAGCCCGATACCGGTGCCGGCGACGTTGCGTTTTGGCGCCAGGCGCTCAAACACGCGAAACACGCGCTCGCGATACTGCTCCTCTACTCCCGGGCCATTGTCGCTGATGCTGTAGCGCGCCTTGTTTCCCTGGATTTCGCCATCGATCGCAATCTTCAGGGGGTGATCGCTGCCGCCGTGACTCAGTGCATTATCCAGAGCGATTGAGAACACGTCATTGAAACGCGGCAAATCAATGCGCGCCGGCGGCAGATGTCCCAGCGTCATTGCAGCGCCGGCCGCGCTGATTCGATTTTTCCAGTCCGTCAGCAATTTGCTGACTGCATTGTTAGCATCAACCGAGACGATCTTGCCCCGAGGCTGGTTTGACTCAAGATAACGCTCGACATCACGCAACAGGCTGAGTTGTCGTTGCCCCTGTTGGCCAATGAATTCCAGAGACAGTCTGGCTTCTTCATCCTTGATCTGAGCACCAAGTTGCTGGGACAGTCGCTCGGCGTAACTGGCCATGCGTCGCGCCGGTTCTTGCAGGTGGTGCGCCGTCACCTCGGCAAACCTTTCCAGCTCGGACTTGCTCTGCGCCAGTTTGCTTTCTGTCAGCTTTTGTTCAGCTAGCAGAGTTTCCAGGCGCTGCTCCTCCATGCGGCGGACATCCAGCATTTTGTTGAATTCCTCGGCGACCTCGACTATTTCCGGGGGGCCGATGGGCTCCGCTTTCACCTCGCGATTACCATGTTTCACCTCTTTTACAGTCAATAAAAGCGACTTCACAGGGTGATTTATCTGGCGACTTACAAACAGGACGAAGGCCCCCAAACAAAGTAAGACAGCAACCCCCAAGATCACATTGCGTAGCAGCGCAGCCCGCGTTTCTGCGAATACGGCATCTGTCGGAACACCGACATAAACGTACCAATCCGCGCCAGCCACGGGACTAACCGAATAGAGCCGGTCCGTTCCGTCGATCCCTGTAGCTTCCAAGTCACCTTGCTTGATGGCTAGTATTCTCTGGATGGTCGCCTGGTCCTTGACATTCTTGCCTACCCATTTCTCTGCATCGCTGTTATGCCAGACCATGGTGCCTTGCGCAGAAATGATCGACACCGAAGTGCCAGGTATCAGTGAAGCCGTAGAAATGCTCGGGGTAAACAGGGCCAGGTCGACAGGAAAGCCCAACATTCCAATCATTTTGTTCTGCTCGTCTCTAATCGGATATGTCAGAACGGATACCCATCGACTCGTAATCGGACCGAAGAACGGATCACTAACGACAAACGTCTTTTCGGCGATCGAACGTTTGAACCAGGCGGCCTTGGAAACATTGACCGGTTTGCCTCCAGGCTGCGGAACTGCTGAGCATGTGGCTATACCCTGCATATCGACAGTAGTTGCGTTGGCGAACTTCGGAAAGATCTCCCGCAAGGTCCACAAGACCTGATCGCAGTTTGCCGCATTTACTTCGCGAATCGCCGGGCGTGATGCCAAGCGTTGCAGCATATCCCGGTTCTCCGCCAGCTTACTGCCGACATCGGCGGCGGTGATCATGGCGAGGGTGCGGGAGAAATACTTCGCTTCCTCAACTCGTTGCTCCGCATGGTTGTACAGTGCATAGGCAAGAAGCAAAGACACCGGGAGGATGGCTGCCAACGTCAGGAGGCTTAGCAAGGTCCGCAATGTGGCAGATTTGATCATCTTGCTTTCTCTGTACTCATTGGGATGGAGAATATGAGAGGGATTTGACTCATGAGGTTAATGAATGTCGGTGACCAGATCCCGATCAGAGTACACAGAGTCGTTCTTGTCTTGAGTCTGCCAAAGGGAGGGGCATGAAGCTGGATATGAAAGGAGTATGAATTGGCGTCCACAATGTTCCTTTGGAAAAAGTCTGTAAATACCGGGAATACGGTAGCGGTCGTTTGGTGCGCCTATCTCCGAGGTCGTTACAACTGTTGGCGATCGGTGAATCGGGTGAGATCTGTGCCAAGGGGCCGCAGGTAATGAGCGGCTATTGGAACCAGCCCGAGGCTAGCGCTGCGGCATTCACCGCCGACGGCTACTTCCGCACGGGCGACGTCGGCGTATTCGACGCCCAGGGTTTTCTGAAAATCGTCGATCGCAAGAAGGACATGGTCAGCGTCTCTGGCTTCAACGTATTTCCGAACGAAGTGGAAGCAGTCGCCAGTGCCTGTCCCGGCGTGGCTGAATGTGCTTGCGTCGGTGTGCCAGATGAGAAGAGCAGCGAGGCAGTGAAACTCTTCGTCGTCAAAGCGCCGGGGGTGATGCTGAGCGCTGACGCTGTAATTGCATTCTGTCGCAAGGAAATGACGGCTTACAAGGTGCCCAAGATCGTGCGCTTCACTGAGGCGCTACCCAAGTCCACCGTTGGCAAAATTCTGCGTCGTGAGCTTCGTGAAAAGACCTGAACGAAGTTCAGGATTCCGCTGCCGCTGACTTCGCCTCAAACGATTTTATTGTCCGCGGGTGATAGACTTGAGGCCGAATGAGAACCAGAAACCTCCCTGTGTTATTGCCTCTCGACAAGCGCATCGACATTGGCTCGAGCCACCATGCCAACCGGTGAGTCCTGCTCCACGCCTGCCGCACCCGGTTGCAGCCGCTGCCGGGATGGCGAGCCGCTTGATTTCGACTTCTCCTTTGCCTATCAGCCCATCGTCGACTTCCAAAACCGCAAGATCTTCGGTCACGAAGCCTTGGTGCGGGGAATTCCCGGCTTCGACGTCATCGTGTCATTGACCATCCCTTTCGAGCACCGCCTTCTATCATGTAGATCCGCGGGGCATGTTGTTCTCTTTACACGAATCGCATCGAAACGCTGCCCAGATGCTGTACCTTGAGCGTGACATGGTCACCAGCCTGGACCGCTACCGCCTCCGTGACACCACCGGAAAGTATCATCGTTCCAGCGGGGATTTCCTGGCCACGGGCGCCAAGATGATTGGCCAGCATGGCGATAGCCGTGGCCGGATGGCCGAGCACGGCGGCGCCAGCGCCCAGCGATACCACTTCGCCATTCTTTTCCATCACCACGCCCAGGGTACGCATGTCGACCTCGGACGGCGCCTTGATCTGACCACCCACCACGAAACGCGAGGCCGACGTGTTGTCGGCGATCACACTCTTCAGGTCAAACTTGAAGTCGCGGTAGCGTGAGTCAATCACTTCGATACCGGGCATGATGAAGTCAGTAGCTGCCAGCACCGCGCCGATGTGGCAGCCGGGGCCCTGCAGGGCATGCTTCATGACGAACACGATCTCGGGCTCGACCTTCGGGTGGATCAACTCCTCGATCCTGACCTCGCCCCCGTCCGGTACGCAGCCGTAGTCGGTCACGAAGCCGAAGCACGGCGTCTCGACGCCCATCTGCTTCATCTTGGCAAATGAGGTCAGGCCCGCCTTGAGGCCGGCGATCCTGGTGCCGCGGGCGATCTTCCGGCGCTTTATTTCTTCCTGAATCAGGTAGGCGTCATCCCAGTCCATCCCGGGATGGTCATCGGTGATCTTCAGCGTGTCCTGCGCGCTCAGCTCGCAGTTCTCGAGATGCTCGGCAAGCTTGGCAATGGTGGCTTTATCAAGTTTCATATCAGGCAGCTTTCAATAAACCGCGATCCTTGGCCATGGTCAGCGCGGTATCTTCGATCATGTCTTCCTGACCACCCACCATGCCGCGCCGTCCGAGTTCGACCAGGATGTCGCGGGCGGGAACGCCATATTTGACGGCAGCGCGCTTGGCAAATAGCAGAAACGAGCCATAGACGCCGGCATAGCCCAGAGTCAGTGCATCGCGGTCGATGCGGATCGGAAAGTCCATCATCGGCACGACAAGGTCCTCGGCGACATCGGTAATCTTGGCCACATCGACACCGGTTTCGATTCCCATCAGGCTGCACACGGCGATCAGCACTTCCATCGGCGTGTTGCCGGCACCGGCACCCAGACCCGCCGCTGCGGCATCGATGCGGTTAGCACCGACTTCTATGGCAGCAATGGAGTTGGCGACGCCCATGGCCAGGTTGTGATGGCCGTGGAAGCCAAGTTCGGTTTCCGGCTTCAATGCCGCGCGAACGGCCGAGAGCCGTTCCCTGATGCCGTCCGGCAACAGATGGCCGGCCGAGTCGGTCACGTAGATGCAGTTGGCACCATAGCTTTCCATCAGCTTGGCCTGACTGACCAATCCTTCGGCACTGTTCATGTGCGCCATCATCAGGAAACCGACGGTATCCATGTCCAGCTTGCGGGCCATGGTGATGTGCTGCTCGGAGACATCGCCCTCGGTGCAATGGGTGGCGACGCGGATCGTATGAACACCAAGGTCTTTGGCCATCTTCAGGTGATCCACGGTACCGATGCCCGGCAAGAGCAGCGCCGAGACCTTGGCCTGCTTCATCAGGGGGATCACGGTGGAGAGGTATTCTTCATCGGTGTGCGCGGGGAATCCATAGTTCACCGAAGAACCACCGAGACCGTCGCCGTGTGTCACTTCGATCAGAGGAACGCCGGCGGCATCCAGCCCGGTGGCGACAGCCTTCATCTGGTCCAGCGTCATCTGGTGGCGCTTGGGATGCATGCCGTCCCGCAGGGTCATGTCGTGCACGATGACTTTCTTTCCTTTAACAATCATTTCATCTCTCCTCAGGCAGCCATGAGCGTGAGACGCCCGGCAATGATCTCTTCAGCAAACATTTCAGCAGTACGGGCTGCTGCTGCGGTCATGATGTCGAGGTTGCCGGCGTACTTGGGCAGGAAGTCGCCCAGGCCTTCTACTTCCAAGTACACAGAGACGCGATTGCCGTCGAACACCGGGCCATTCACCAGCTTGTAGCCGGGTACGTACTTCTGCACTTCCTTGATCATGGCATGGATCGAAGCAGTGATCTTCGCCTGATCCGGTTCGGTTTCGGTCAGGCAATGCACGGTGTCACGCATGATCAGGGGAGGCTCAGCCGGATTGATGATGATGATCGCCTTGCCTTTCTTTGCGCCGCCAACCTTTTCCACGGCGCCGGAAGTGGTACGCGTGAACTCGTCGATGTTCTTGCGCGTACCGGGACCGGCGGATCTGGACGACACGGTGGCGATGATTTCGCCGTAGGCCACCGGCTGCACCTGGGAGATGGCAGCGACCATCGGGATCGTCGCCTGGCCACCGCAGGTGACCATGTTCACGTTCATCTCGCCCTTGCCGATGTGTGCCTTCAGGTTTACCGAAGGAACACAGAAGGGGCCGATGGCGGCAGGCGTCAGGTCGATCATCAGCACACCGAGTTCATTCACCTTGCGCGAGTTCTCGGCATGGACATAGGCCGAGGTCGCATCAAAAGCGATCTGGATGCCGTCTGCCTTGATGCGCGGAAGCATGCCATCGATACCCCTGTGGGTAGTCTTGAGACCCATGTCGCGAGCGCGCTTGAGGCCCTCCGAGGTGGAATCGACGCCGACCATCCAGACCGGCTCAAGCAGCGGGCTGCGCTGAAGTTTGTAGAGCAAGTCGGTACCGATGTTGCCCGGACCGATCAGCACACACTTGATCTTCTGAACCATGAGATTTCTTTGTTTGCCTTAGATGAATTTGACGGAGCAGCTACCAATGCCGCCTAGGCTGACGCGGAAGTTGTCGCCCTTGCTGGCTGGGATCATGGCTGCGAGTGAGCCGGAGAGAATGACCTCACCCGCCTTGAGCGGAATGCCGAGACGGCCCAGCGTGTTGGCCAGCCAGGCGACGGCGTTGACCGGTGAGCCCAGCGCGGCAGCACCGGCACCGGTACCAACGATCTCGCCGTTCTTCTCGAGGATCATGCCGCAGGTATTGAGATCGACATCACGCGGATCAACCATGCGATCACCGAGCACGAAGACGCCGCAAGACGCATTGTCGGCCACGGTATCCTGGATCTTGATCTTCCAGTCCTCGATGCGCGAATCGACGATCTCGAAGCAGGCCATGACGCCTTCGGTCGCAGCAAGCACGGCGGCGTTCGAGATGCCGGGGCCCATCAGGTCCCTTTTCAGCACGAAGGCAATCTCGCCCTCCGCCTTGGGCTGGATCAGGCTGTCGCTCGGGATCGACTCGCCTTCGTTGTAGATCATGGCGTCAGTGAGGTAACCGAAATCGGACTGGAACACACCGAGCATGTTCATCACCACCTTGCTGGTGACACCGATCTTCTTGCCGACGACTTTTTCGCCGGCAGCAAAGCGGCGGGCCATCAGACGCTCCTGCACGTGATAGGCATCCTCAATGGTCATGTCGCCATGACGCGAGGTCAATGGCGCGACCGTCTTGCAGGCCTTGAGCGCGTCGTAGAGTTCGTCGCCCAGTTGATTGATGAGATTCTGATCCATGTGTTCAGGCCTTTTCTGGTTCAGTAAAGAAATTGGAATACCCGGTTTTCCTGGGTATTCAAGCAAGCTGGCAGACGCTCGCCATCACCCCATTCTGCTCGGCGCCGTGTGGGTCAGATCACCAAACGGATGGCAATACGATGCTCCAGGTGGCGCTCGGGAATTCGCCGGATTCCGGGCGGGCATGGCATTCGTGCTCGCACTGCCCGGCGAGTCGCTCAGCGGATCGCAAACGGCCGGCCCGGCGAGCCAGTTGCACCCTTGAACGGCACGGCCCCGAAGACGAACGCAAATTCGTACACCTTCGCCGCGAGCAGGCGCGAGAAGTCGAGATTCTCCATGATGTAGATGCCGTTCTCGACCAGGAATTTCTGGTGGTTCGGCGCGAACAGCTTCGGGTCGGGACCCGGGATCGCCTCGACGCCCCAGTTGTCGGTGCCGACGAGCAGGACCTTTTTCGCCACCACCCAGTCCCCGGCCGCCGGGCTCAGACCCGGAATGCCGCTGTTGAACTTGTCATTGTCGACCTTCCACAGACTGGACCAGCCGGTATGGTAGAAAAGCGCATCCCCCGGATGAATGTCCGCCTCGGACATGCCCTGCCGCTTGAGCGCCGCGCGCAGGTCATCGATCGAAATTTCCTCGCTACGCTCAAGCATCCTGCCCTTTAAGCCCGCGATGTCGATCAGGATGCCGCGCGTGAAGATCGGCGTGACGTGTTCGATGCCGAGCTGCTTGCAGCCACGACCATCACCGACCTCAAGCTGCGACAGGCCGTTGTAGTAACGCTGCTCCGTGGCATCGCCGGACTTGCCGTGTTCGGTGCCCATGTGACACAGCGCGTCAAACTGCGTGCCGTCCTGCGTGATGTGGCCGGAGATGTAGTCCTCGTTCCAGAACAGCTTGTTGTCGCCGGTCGCGCCGTAGGTCGGCCCGCCCGGCACGATCAGCGTGTACTTGCGGCGAAATGGCGTCAGGCTGAACAAGGGCATCGACTCTTCATAGACGAAGGTCATGTCGTAGATCGTACCGGTCCTGATCAGCTGGGCAGCCTCAAGGACCTTGGCTGGCGTCAGCCGATTGAGCGCACCGATCTGGTCGCCGACACCCCATTCGGAAGGCCACCACTGCTTGCGCGCGTAGTCCTGCGCACTGGCGGCGCCGGCGGTCACGGCAAGAACCCATGCTGCCAGGAAGAACCCGGCCACGTGTCGCTGAACATGCATCACTTTTCTCCCAGGTTATAGGCAACTTCGGTGTCATAACGGTATCCGCAAGCCGCGGCACCAACACCTCCAAGCCTCTTCAAAACTACGATAAACCTAAACTAACGCCGGCAGAACCAGCGGTTTGTAAGCCACGGCCTTGATTTCGATCAGCAGGTGCGGATGCGGCAACTGGTGCACCGCCACCGTGGTTCGTGCCGGACCATCGAAGCCGAAGAACTCGCTGTAAGTCTCGTTGTAGCCACCGAAGTCGTTCATGTTGACGAGATAGCTGGAGATCTCGACCACGTCGTCGAGGTCCGCCCCCACGCTGGTCAGGATGTCGCGGATGTTCTCGATCACGGCGCGCGTCTGCTCGCGTATGTCGAGTTGGGTGGTACCCATCGAATCGACGATCACGCCGGCGAAGCTGTTGTCGGCGCGGCGCGAGCTGGTCCCCGAGACGAACAGGAAGTCACCGGCGCGCCTGACGTGCGGGAAGGTACCGCGCGGAGTGGCCTTGCCCTCGACCACCTTGGCTTGTGCGCCGGTCATGCCACTGTGCTCGACGCGCTGCACGGCCACGCGTTGCAGGGTATCGTCATGATGTCGTTTCCTCGTCGAGATGGATGCAGACGTTGGTCAACTCCGAATAGAAGTTCAAAGAATGCATGCCGCCTTCGCGGCCGATGCCGGACAAGCCGGCCCCGCCGAATGGCGTGCGCAGGTCGCGCAGGAACCACGAGTTGACCCAGCTCAGCCCGACGTGCATCGCCTGCGCGACGCGATGGGCGCGGTTAAGGTTGCTGGTCCAGATGCTGGCCGCCAGGCCGTAGCATGTATCGTTGGCCAGCGCGATTGCCTCGGTCTCGGTATCGAACGGCGTCACATGGCAGATCGGGCCGAAGATCTCTTCACGGATGCAACGCGCCGTTTCAGGCAGGCCCGCGATCACTGTCGGCTCGACCCAGAATCCCGCATCCCGGGCGTCGCCGAAGTGCGGCACACCGCCACCCACCAGTAGCGTCGCCCCTTCATCCCGCGCCAGGGCGTAATAGCCGAGCACCTTGTCGCGGTGCTCGGCCGAAATCATCGGGCCCATGTCGGTGTCGGCCACTTTAGGCCAATTGAGCTTCAAGGCCTTGACGCGCTCAACCAGCGCACCAACGAAGCGCTCGTACAGGGCTCGCTCGACATAGACACGCTCAGTGCACAGGCACACCTGGCCCGAATTCAGGAAGATCGCGCGCATCATGCCGTCCAGCATCTTGTCGAAGTCGCAGTCGGCAAAGATGATCGCGGCGTTCTTGCCGCCGAGTTCGAATGAGATCGGCTTCACGCCTTCGGCAGCGGCGCGCATGATGGCCGATCCGGTGCGAGATTCGCCGGTGAAGGTGATCGCGTCGATGTCGGGGTGGGTGGTGATGAACTCGCCCGCCGAGCCGGAACCGAAGCCGTGCACGAGGTTGAAAACGCCGGCCGGCACACCGACTGCGTCCATCACCTCGGCCAGCAGCGTTGCGGTGCCAGGCGTTTCCTCCGAGGGTTTGACCACGACCGCGTTGCCGCAGGCCAGTGCCGGAGCAACTTTCCAGGTGAGCAGCAGCAGCGGCAGGTTCCAGGGCGAGATCACGCCCACCACGCCGACCGGTTTGCGCACCGCATAGTTCAGTGCCTGCCCGCCGCCGGGCAGGTCGGTGCGAAAGGTCTCGAGCGGCGCGGTCTTGAGGATGTCGGCAAAGACCCGGAAATTGGCGGCGCCGCGCGGGATGTCGATGGTCGACGCCATCGCCAGAGGCTTGCCCGTGTCGGCCATCTCGGCAGCGAGGAAGTCATCGAAGCGCCGCCCAATCTCGTCGGCGATGCGGACGAGCAGCGCGGCCCGTTCTGTCACGGTGGTCTTGCCCCACGCGCCGTCCAGCGCACGGCGTCCGGCCCGGATGGCGCTGTCCACCATCGCCCGGTCGGCCTCGTGCACTTCGGCGATGGACGAGCCATCGACCGGGTTGATATCTTCGAAGCGGCGCGGACTTTCAAGCCACTCGCCGTCCACGTAGTTACGGTATTGCTTCATCCCATCTCCGTTGGTTCTATACGTTGCTTCTATACCTTGGAATGATCCGGATTCGTTGAAGAAACCCAACTCAAAGGACGAACTCGACCACAGCAGCTCCCGTGCCGTACGCGGGACCATACCCATGGACGCGGGCGCCGGAGAACCGGCCGTTGAGCGCCCCCAAAATCCAGTGGAAATGCTTGAAGCCCATGTCGACGCGGGCCTCTTTGGCAAACTCCGGAATCAGGCGACGCAACTGCCCCACGTCGCCTGACTCGATCAACTGCAATATGCGTTGATTCCATTTGTCGTCATCACCGTTGGCGATGTGGTCGGTGCCGGGGTCGATTTCGGTGCGGAAGATCGAGCCCGACAGGCCGCCTACGGCCACAACGGCGACACGCTTGTCCAGCTCCTCGGCACAGGCGACCGCCAGCGCGCCCAGCGTCTCGGTGGTTTCGGCGTTGTGATAGAGGTTGTTCGACGCCACCACGACCGGGAGTTCCGTGCCGCCGATGCCCAACAACGAACACGCAACAATGGTGCCGGTGTCGATCGGAAAGCCCTCGTAGTTCACACCGCGAGCGTGCACGCCGTGGCGGGGCGACTCGGCCACGCAGGCATAGGCCAGTTCGGTGTCGGCGTGGATGTCGTAAGGCAGGTCGCCGAACTCGTACCAGTTATGGTCTACATGCACGCCGTGGCTGCGCCGACGCGTCAGCCATTGCTGGTCCAGAACGGCCATCCACTGCGTCGAGTACACCAGCACGGTGTCGGGTTTGGATGCCGCCAGAGCGCGCCCGGCACTCTGCATCGCAGAATTGAGCCGGCCCCAGCCCGGCACCTCGGGCTTGAGTAGCGGCAGCGGACTGTCAGGAACCAGGAATGCCGAAACGACAGTCATACGGACCTCCGAGAGTCATCAAGGTTATTGCGCTGCGCGCCACCAGCTCCTGCGGTCAGGCTCTCGCCCGGCGCCCCCAGCATCGAAAGGCCGGCCTGGCGAAGGTTCCACTCCATCACCGCATTGCCGGTGCCGATCACCGTGCCATAGCCGAACAGTTCGGCGCCGATCTCGGGATACTGCATGGCCGCGTGCATCCAGGTAAAGGCCCCCGACTTCACTTCGGCAAACGCCTCATCGATGAACTGCGGCAGCAGACTGAAGACCTCCTGCATCTTGCCCTTGCGCATCAGTTCGATCATGCGCATGTCCCACTGATAGCCCGCCATGGTCTGCGGGTGCTCCTTGGACATGTCCTCGGGAATGGTCGGCTCTTCGTGGAAATGCCAGTGCGAAAGCGTGTTCGAGGCGAGCATCACGGCGCGGCGGCCGGTCTTGCGGATGGCTGCGCGGGTGGCCTTGCCAAGCGTGTCCATCTCGGTCAGACCCTCCTTCGTGTTGAGGTAATAGGGGGAATTGTTCGCCGAGATGACAACCACCGGAATGTCCCACTGCGGGCGCATCATGTGCAGCGAGGTGATGGTGCCGTAGTCGACCCGGAAGTTGGGGTTGCGCATCATCTTGGTCACGAGCCCGGCCTTTCGGCCCTCCTCGCAGCAAGCCTCGGCGAGTTCGACATCGACCTCGAGCGAGAAGTCGTAGCGAAACAGGTTGGGAAAAATCGGATCGACTGACTTGCCGCTGAGATGAGGCACGCCCAGAAAGTGGTGGCCAACGGATGTGATCCAGTGCGGAGTGTGAATCAGCAGCACGTCGGGCTGCATCGCCTCGAGATGGTCGCGGGCACGCTCATAAGCCCAGCGCAGCGCCTCCCAGCCGCCCTGCGAACGAGGTTCGTTCTGCGGCGGGTTTTCGCCATACACCAAGTGTGGCGGGTGCGGTGCCAGAAAGCCCGCAACGATTTCACCTTGATTCATTCCTGTCTCCTTATGTTATTGCCATCGCCGTGGCGTACATCAACCCGGTCGCGCGCCTCACGCGGCCACCGGCCGCTCGACCAGGAACTGAAACTCGATCTCGACCAGCGCCCCAAGGGGCAACGCGCTCACCCCCACCGACGTGCGCCCCGGCGGGATCCGTTCTGCAAAGAACTCCTCCCATGCGCGATTCACCTCGGGAAACTTGGCGAAGTCGGCGCAGAAGACCCGTGCCAGCACCAGTTGCTCCAGTGACCAACCCATTTCGTCGGCGAGCCGCTTCACATTCTTCAGAATCTGCAGGGTTTCGGCGTAGGCGCCGCCGCCGACCAGCGCGCCGGTGCTGGCATCCAGCGCCACCAGACCCGAGACGAACACGAACGGGCCGGCCTGCACCACCGGGCTGTAGCGGAAGCGCGGCGCGGGCAGCGTGCGCGAATTCAGCGTGACAGGTTGCATCGAAGCAGGAGTCAACATAGGCCGACAAGGGTTGGGTGGGGTTAATCGATACGTATACAATCTTTATGATAGGCCGTATACGTCTGTTACGAGAAGAGCTTAGAAGCATTAAGAATCGAAGTCAATAGGTCGAGACTGTATTTAACACAGGATATATGCCTACTCTTAATGTCTATATTCGCCTTGACTTGATTTGTCACTCGGAATAATAGCTTTTATACGTACTATTAGATATTCCAATGAGCATTGTACACGTCTCAATTTCCTGGAATAATCTACCCTTTGCCATTCACCCAGAGTCCAATTCCATGACCGCCTTACCTGCCCGTACCCGACCCAAACGCGCCACGCCGGACGACCGCGCCGATGCGCACAAACGCCTGACACCCGCGACGCGCAAGATCCTTGACGACTTCCGCCTCGAGAATGTGGTCTCACATCTGCTGCGGCGGGCGCACTTCGCGGCCGAGGAAATGTTCTCACTGGAGTTTTCCGACGAGTCGATAACACCGCGCCAGAAGGCGGCGCTGATCATCGCCTACCAGCATCCCGGACTGAACCAGAACGCGCTGGCCGATCGCCTGTTCATGGATCGAAATTCGGTGGCGGAGATGGTCAAACGCCTGGCCGCCACGGGTCTGCTGCAGCGGGTGAGCGCAAAGGAAGATCAGCGCGCCTACGAACTCTATCTCGCCCCCGCAGGCGCCGAGATGTTGAACCGCATCATGCCGCGCGATTTACTGGTCGAGCGGCGCGTTCTGGAGCGCCTGCCCGAGGAGTACCGCCAGTTGTTCATCAAGTGCATTCGGATGATGGTGGAGCCCCTGCCGCGCGCGACCTAAACACCGACTGATATTCATATCAGTAGCCCGACAACGCAAGATGGATCAAGCGCTTCCCGCCGCTGGTGTTGTGGCTTTACTGCTAGCGATGAGGGATTGACTGTAGCTCATGTCGCTGGTCATCACATGCCCAAGGGAAAAGCCCAGAATAAACCGCATGACTGACCAGTTAGGGGACAACACCGACCCCCCGGGGGAATCATCATCGTCGCCGAGGGTCTCGAAGTGGTCACGCATGTCCTGCAATTCTTTGAGCATGCTCCGATGTTCTGCCACATGTTGCTTAAGATCGCCGTAGCCGATCCCGGCAAGGAGTCGTTCCTCGTAGACAAAATGAGCACGTAGCAGCTTCAACAGCCTGTCGGTGGCGATTCGAAGTTCTCCTACCCGTACACCCTCGCGCCAATCTTCGTAAATCTCCGCCCCAAATTCATATATTTCCTTATGCTGGGCATCGATCTCGGGATGGCCGACCGAGAGGTGATCTCCCCACTGGATTAGCTGATTGATGGATTGATCTTGCATCTTGGTTTGGCCGAAAGTTTCCTGGCTGGTAATCGACATGATGGGCTCTCCGAGTTTGAATTTGTGATTCCCAATGGTCTTGCCACTGGGGTGTGACCTATGTTCCGTAAGACCGTGGTTCTCTAAACGCATACCCGGCACGCTTGACGCCGGGTTGTCTATCAGGCTGCGAATATACACTTTGCCGCCGGTCCTGCGGCATGTGGCGGGGGCGGTAAATGTATTTGTACTTCATTGCGCTTGAGGATTCAAATAGTATCGATATTAGTCAATTTCCGAATTATTTGGATCTATTGCCAATTCCGGCCATTGATGCTGATCGGCTGTACGGCCACTGCTGCCACCAACGCTTAACTACAAACTCAATTCCTCGGCCCCATTGTGTGTAGCCACGAGTGCAGTGAACCCTAAGCAGTGCCTGCCACTCCTTTCAAATGATTCGTGCCACGCGATTGCATCAGCGAGCAGTTGTGAGCTTTCGTCGGGTGGAAGTGACTTTGCGAACTCCAGGCGGCCTTGCAAGACACCTCTCTCATAATTGGCCCACGCGTCAGTCGACGCAACGAACTGGGCTTCCACTGCAAAATTATTGTTGGCAAGAACATCCGCCGATGCCTCAATCATCCAGTAGTCCTCCTCAGACATCCCGAGATACTGAAGATAGTTCTGTGGCGGTTTGGATGACCAGGTCAATTCGGCGAAGACCAACATGCCATTTGGTCGTAGTAGCTTGTGCAGGTTCTGCAGCGCCTGCCGTGGATTCCCGAAGGCCTGGGACGACCCAATGCAAACGATGAGGTCAACAGGATCACCGGCGTACGCCGTCGCTGAGCAGAGGAGGAAGTCGATCTTGCCGATGAGCTTGGTTGAAGCTGCAGCCGCCGTTGCTCGTTCAAGAACATACGGATTGTTATCCAGGGCAACGACGCGGACGTCTTGGCGTTCAGCCAGGGCGATTGAAAATGCCCCGGCGCCGCACCCTACTTCTAACGCAGTGTGCGGCCGCTTTGCCAAAGCCAATTCGATCAGGCTTTGCATCTGCTCGACCGACAACGGATTTGCGTGCGGCAATAGTTTGTGCGCCTCAGAGGAGATTTGCTGGCGCGACATACATGGATTGGGGGGGCTAACTGCGGTAATCCGCATTGATCTTGACGTAGTCGTAGGATAGATCGCAGGTCCACACCTTTGCCTGCGCATCGCCACGGCCCAGGTCGACACGGACCCGGATGTCTGCCGGGGACATTGCCTTGACGCCATCCGCCTCATGATAACTGCCGGCACGACCGCCGTACTCCGAGACCAGCGTATCACCCAGCCACAGCTTGACCGTCCTGACATCGAGGTCCTGCAGCGACGCATGCGCTTGCGCCGCATTGCCGATGGCGGCGAGGATCCGGCCGAGGTTCGGGTCGGATGCGAAGAAGGCGGTTTTCACCAGCGGCGAGTGGGCGATGGCATAGCCGACCGCTTTGCATTCGGCGCTGTCAATGCCGCCCTGCACCGCGATCTCGATGAACTTGGTGGCGCCCTCGCCGTCGCGCACAATGGCTTGCGCCAGCGTCGCGGCGACTGCGGTGACCGCATCCCGCAACGTCTCATATTCTTCGCTGAGTTCATCGGTGATCTCGACGTTCCCGGCCGCGCCGGTGGCAATCAGGATGAAAGAGTCGTTGGTCGAGGTATCGCCATCGACGCTGATGCAATTGAAGGACGCTTCTGCAGCCTGCTTCACCATGCGTTCCAGCAGCGCCTGCGAGATGGCAGCATCGGTGGCGACAAAACCGAGCATGGTCGCCATGTTCGGCTTGATCATGCCGGCGCCCTTGGAAATGCCGGTGATGCTGATATGCTTGCCGCCGACTTCGACCTTCTGCGAGGCGGCCTTGGCGACGGTGTCGGTGGTCATGATGGCATGTGCCGCATCGAACCAACCCTGGCTGTCGCCGCGCAAGGCGGCCTGGCAGGCGGGCAGGCCGGCAACAATGCGCTTGAGCGGCAACGGCTCCATGATCACGCCGGTGGAGAATGGCAGCACCTGCCGGTCGGAGAGATTCATCAAGGCCGCAACCGCGCTGCAGGTGGCACGGGCGGCGACCAGGCCCGGTTCGCCGGTGCCGGCGTTGGCGATGCCGGTATTGATCAGCAATGCACGGATGTCGTGGCCGGCCAGATGTTGCTGGCACACCTGCACCGGTGCGGCACAGAAACGGTTCTGGGTGAACACCCCGGCAACGCGGCTGCCTGCGCTCAATTCGATCAGTGTCAGATCGCGCCGGTTGGCTTTGCGGATGCCGGCTTCGGCCACGCCGAGACGGACGCCGGCGACCGGCTGCAACTGGCTGGGTGTAGGCGTGGCGTAATTGACTGTCATGACAACGGATTCCTTAAAAAGAGGATCATTCAAACACAATTCGCCACAGCTCGCGCACCGCTGCAACGCGTTCCGCGACGCTCGCCGGATCGACGCGCGCCGGCGCATTGTTGAGGCGCAGCGCGTGCTGCATGCGGCGGTAGTCGCGATAGGCGCTGCGCACTGTCTCGGCCAGCGCGAGAGGGATCAGGCCGAGTTCTCCGGCCATCTTGAGCAAGGCGATGTTGCCGAGGTTGCCGGTCAGTTCGGCGTGCGCGTGGGCATGACCCAGCACCAGATACTGGACGATGAACTCGACATCGATCAGTCCGCCGTGATCCTGCTTCAGATCGAACAGCGGCCCTTTGCCGGCATGGGCATCGAACATTTTCTTGCGCATCGCCACCACTTCGTTGCGCAGCGCCGCCAGGTCGCGCGGCTGGCGCAGGATCTCGTTGCGGATCTGCTCGAAGGCCGCGCCGATGTCGCGATCGCCGGCAGAGAAGCGCGCCCGGGTGAGTGCCTGATGCTCCCAGAGCCAGGCCGATTCCAGCTGATACTTGCGGAAGGATTCGACCGAACTCACCACCAGGCCGGAATCGCCATTCGGGCGCAGGCGCAGATCGGTCTCGAACAAGGTGCCGGCGGAAGTCTGACTGGACAGCCAGGTGTTGATGCGGGTCGCCAGACGCGCATAGTTTTCCTGGGCTTCGGACGCCGGGTCGTCGAAGAGGAAGATCAGGTCGAGATCCGAGGCGTAACCGAGTTCCTTGCCGCCCAGCTTGCCGTAGCTGATGATGGTAAAACGCGGCGTCTCGCGATGGCGCTTGGACAATTTGCGCCAGGCATACTTGAGCGCCAGTTCGAGCATGATGTCGGCCAGTTCGGAAAGATGGTCGGCGAGTTTTTCCAGGGGCAGCAGGCCCGAGACGTCCTGTGCCAGCAGGCGAAAGATTTTCGCGTGATGGGCTTCGCGCATGCGATCCATTTGCAGCTCGGTATCCGGTTCCACTTCGTCGAGCGCATGATCGACCTGGGTGCGATAACTGCCCCAGTCGGGTGCGGTTTCCAGCATGCTGGCGTCGAGCAGTTCATCGAGCAGGATCGGATGGCGGCGTAAATAATCCGCCGTCCACGCCGAGGCGCTGGCGAGTTGCGCAACCTTCTGCAAGGCTTGCGGATATTGGAGCAGCAGGGCCAGGTAGGCGGCGCGGCGGCTGATGGCTTCGAGCAGGTCCAGCACGCGTGACAAGGTATCGTCAGGATTCGGCGCGGCGGCACAGGCCTGGATGACCAGGGGTACCAAGGCATCGAAGCGCTCGCGCGTCGCCGCCGACATCTGCTGATAGCGCGTGCCATCGCGTAACGCTGCGAGGCGATGCTTGGCTTCTGCGGCATGGGCATAGCCCTGGCGGGTCAACTCCTGCGTCTGGGTATCGCCCTCGCCGGGTTGCCAGACCACATCGGGCGCCTGGCTGGACTTGTGCGGGTCGGCAAACACCGCGGCAAAATGCCGGGCGACAGCGGCGCGGTGATCGTCGAGTTCTTCGAGTAGGGCGGCATAGCCGGAGAAACCCATGGCCTTGGCGATGATGACCTGATCCTCCGGTTTGGTCGGCAGGCTGTGCGTTTGGGCGTCGTCGAGGTATTGCAGGCGATGTTCGAGGCGACGCAGGAATTGATAGGCCGTGCCAAGTTCAAGCACGGCTTCGTCGGTGATTTGCCGTCGCTCGGCGAGCAGCTGCAGCACCTTCTGCGTCGCCTTGACCTGCAGGGGCGTATCGCGCCCGCCGCGAATCAGCTGGAAGACCTGGGCGATGAACTCGATCTCGCGGATGCCGCCCGGACCCAGCTTGACGTTGTCGGCCATCTCCTTGCGCGTTACTTCGCGGCGAATTTGCGCATGCAGGCCGCGCATCGCATCGATCGCACCGAAGTCGAGATATTTGCGAAACACGAACAGACGCCGGATCGATTCCAGGCTGGCGAGCCATTCCGTGGGATAAGGTTCGGCCGCGTTTTCGCCGATCAGGCGCGCCTTGATCCAGGCATAGCGCTCCCACTCGCGGCCCTGGCTCACGAAATAATTTTCCAGCATGTCGAAGCTGCACACCAGCGGGCCGGAATCGCCGTTCGGCCGCAAGCGCATGTCGACCCGGAACACCTGGCCATCGCCGGTGACTTCGGCAATCGCGTTGATCAGATTGCGGCCCAGCCGAGTGAAAAAATCGAAGTTGCTGATGGCGTGAGTGCTGCCGCCATCGGTCTCGCCATCCTCGGGATAAAGAAAAATCAGATCGATGTCCGAGGACACATTGAGTTCCCGCCCGCCCAGCTTGCCCATGCCGACCACCAGCATTTGCTGCCTTTGCCCCTGGCCGTTGCGCGGCACGCCATAGCGCTGGGCGAGCGCCGCAGTGTGACTGGTCAGCGCCTTTTCGACAGCGATTTCGGCGATCAGCGTCATGCTCTCGGTGACCTCGGCCAAGTTCGCCAGACCGGCCAGGTCGCGTGTGGCGACACGCAGGTAGGCGCGCCGCTTGAGCTGGCGTAACTCCGGTTTGAGTGCTTCTTCCGCCAGGTCGGCAGGCAGCCAGGCGCGCATTTCCTCCGCAGTGAGTGCCTGTTGCCAGGATGCGGCAAGTTCTTCGGTCAGCGCCGGGTCTGCTTCAACGAGGCGAGTCAGGTAGCGGGAAAGTGGCAGGACGCGCGGCAGGATATCGGCAAGAGACGGCATGGAAAAATGAAATGGCAAGGCAAGGCTAGGCAAACAGGATTTTAGCCTTCCTGCGACCCGGCCATGAGAATGCAGGCGCACTTGTCGATGATAAGCATGCCTGTAACAGAAGATTTCCGGATTTTGGGGAACCCGATTTCGTGGTACAAAGCCCCGTTAAGATAATGAATTTCCCTGTGTCATGGCAATTACCCTGAATCCCCGGTTGCGCTGGCTGCTGCGCCTGCTGTTGCGGCTGCTGGTGCTGGGATATTTCGGCTTCGCGCTGATTTTTCTGACGCTGCGCTATGCGGTGCTGCCGAAAGTCGATCAGTACCACGAGGACATCGAAATTCTACTGTCCAGTTCATTGCATCTGCCGGTGGCGATCGATGGCATCGAGGCGCAATGGCAAGGACTGAATCCGCTGCTCGCACTGCGCGGATTCCAGATTCGCGACCAGCAAGGCAAACCGGCCCTGACCCTGGATAATGTGGCGGCGGAAGTTTCCTGGACCTCATTGCTGTATTTCGGCCTGCGTCTCAATCGGCTGGAAATCATCGCCCCGGAACTCAACATCCGCCGCAACGCGCAAGGGCAAATATTCGTCGCCGGCCTGCAGGTCAATACGACGCCGGAACAAAATGATCTGGACTTTTCCGACTGGCTGCTGGCACAGCGGCGCATCGTCATCCGCAATGCCAGCATCACCTGGCAGGACGAATTGCGCGGCGCCCCCCCGCTGACGCTACAGCGCCTGAATCTGGACTTGCAGAACGGGGGCAGTCGCCACCGCTTCGGCCTGACCGCCGATCCTCCGCGCGCCATGGCGAACCGCCTGGACATTCGCGGCGATTTTCGTGGCGATGATCTGGATCATATGTCCACCTGGCGGGGTGAAGCTTATGCCGAACTGGATTATGCCGACCTGGCGGTGTGGCGAACCTGGATTGATTATCCGCTCGACCTGCCTCAGGGCAGTGGCGGCATCCGGCTCTGGCTGGGATTCGCCGAGAAGCAGCTCAGCAGGCTCACCGCCGATATCGCCATGACCGATGTCCAGATGCGCCTGGCGCCTGACCTGCCGCTGCTCGACCTGCAGCATCTGCAGGGACGCCTCAGCGGGAAGCGGCTCAGCAATGGTTTCGAGGCGGGCGCCCGGCAATTGATGCTGATCACGCGCGACGGCATCAATATCGAGCCCAACGATTTCCTGCTGAGTGTGAACCACGCGACCGAACGTACCCCGGCACATGGCGAACTCAGCGGCAACAATCTCGACTTGGACGCGCTGGCGCGCCTCGCGGCACATCTGCCAATCGACGCGGCGATCCGTCAGCGCCTGACCGAGGCTGCACCACGTGGCAAGCTCTTCGATCTGAAATCAAGCTGGACTGGCGCGCTTCCTGCCACTCTTCCCACCTCTCCCAGCGCAGCAACCCTGCCGGCAAGCTATACCTTGCATGCGCGTTTTGAAAAACTCGGCGTGCAGGCTCAAGGCAGCCTGCCCGGCTTTGCCGGTTTGAGCGGCAGTATCGATGGCAGCCACCAGGGCGGCAGCCTCACGCTGACCAGCCGCGAGGCCCAGATCGATCTGCCGCTGGTGTTTGCCGATCCGCGTGTGCCGCTGCAAAACCTGAATGCCCAGATCAAATGGAATGTGCAACAGGAAGCCGGGCAGGCACGCGTCGCAGTCAAAATCGAGCAAGCCGCCTTCGACAACCAGGACGCCGCCGGCACGGCCAGCGGCAGCTACCTGAGCCGCGCGGGCGAAGCGGGTGAGATCGATCTGCAAGCGCACTTGACCCGTGCCGCAGGCGCTTCGGTATGGCGCTACATGCCGCTGACGGTTGGCAGGAGCACCAGAGAGTGGCTGCGCACCTCTATCCTCAGCGGCATCTGCAGCGAAGCTACACTGCGCCTGAAGGGCAATTTGCAGCATTTCCCGTTTGCCGACGGCTCGGGCGTGTTCGAGGTCAAGGGTAAGTTTCATGGTGCCAACCTGCTGTATGCCTCTAGCTGGCCGCAAATCGAGCAGATCACCGGCGAGCTGGAATTCGTCGGCAAACGCATGCTGATCAAGGCCAGCCAGGGCAACACCTATAACGTCAAGCTGACCGACGTCAAAGCCGAGATTGCCGATCTTGAAGCTGCCGAGGAATTGCTCACGATCAGCGGCAACGCCGCCGGCCCGACCTCCGATTTTCTGCGCTTCATCGAGTCCAGCCCGGTGGGCGAGCACATCGATCATTTCACCGAAGACATGTCGGCTGCCGGAGCGGGACAACTCAATCTGAAACTGGTGTTGCCGCTGCAGAAGCTGGCCGAGAGCAAGACCGACGGCAACTTCCAGTTCACCAACAACCGGCTGCAACTCGATGCCGACCTGCCGCCTCTGACCGACGTCAACGGCCGCCTGCAATTTTCCGGGGACGGGCTCAAGGCCGAGCGGGTGCGCGCCCTGATGCTCGGTTCGCCGATGAGCGTCGACGTCAAGACCGTCGGCAACGGCGCTGTGCTGATCAACAGCGAGGGCACGCTGAACATCGCAGAACTGCGCAAGCAGTCTTCCCATCCGCTGTTTGACCATCTGTCGGGCAGCAGCACCTGGCGCGGACGCGTGCGGGTGCGCAAGAAGAACGCCGAAGTCATGTTCGAGTCGCGCCTGCAGGGCATTTCATCAAGCCTGCCCGAGCCTTTCAACAAGAGCGCCACCGATGCCATGCCGCTGCGCTTCGAGCGCAAGCTGCTGCCCGAGCCGGTACGGCTCGTCACACCACCGGTACGGCTCGCCACACCACCGCCACGCGTCAGCGCACCGCCGCCAGTCGCACGGCGCAGCACGAGCAAGTCCGCCGTGCCCGATCGCACACCGGCACCTACTGCGCCAGCCATGCCACTCATGCCACCCATGACGCGGGATCAAATCGACCTCAGCCTCGGCAATGTGCTGACCGCCCGATTCATACGTCGCTACGAGGGCGAGCGCGGAGAAAAAGTCAGCGTGGAACGCGGCGCCATCGCCCTCGGTGAACCGCTGACACTGCCCAGCGCCGGAATCCAGTTGGCGGTGAACCTGAAGAAAATCGACGCCGATTTCTGGCAGCGCATGCTGGACGGAATGAGCGGAATGGGCGAGAAGGGCAGCAAGCTGCCCAGGCTGGCGGTCAATGCCAACCTAAAAACCCGCGAACTGATTCTCTTCGGCAATACCCTCAACGATCTGGAACTCAAGGCCACCACCTCGCCCCGCGACAGCGGCTGGCGTGCCGAGATCAAAAGCCACGACCTCAATGGCGAACTGGCCTGGCTGAATCAGGGCGCGGGCAGGCTCTCGGCCCGCCTCAAACAACTGGCCATCAATCCCGCCGCGGGCAGCAAGCAGCCCGGCACGGAGGGTGACAAGAGTCCGCTGCATGAACTGCCGGGACTGGATATCGAAGTCGATCAGTTCTTCATGCGCGGCAAGGCTTACGGCAAGCTCAAGCTGATCGCCGACAACCGCGACGGCACCTGGGAAGCAAAACTGGACATCGACAATGAAGACGGCAAGCTGACCGGGGAAGGCAAATGGCGCCCGAGCACAGCGCAACCCGATACCCAGCTCAAATTCACACTCCATGTCAAGAGCATAGAAAGACTGCTGACCCGTCTTGGTTACACGGATGCCGTGCGACGCGGCAATGCCACCCTGGAAGGCACTGTCGCGTGGAATGACGCACCGTTCGCGATCGATTACCCGTCCCTCGACGGCACGCTCAAGGTCGAGGCCGCCAAAGGCCAGTTCAACAAGCTCGAGCCCGGGGTCGGGCGGCTGCTTGGCATCCTCAGCCTGCAATCGCTGCCGCGCCGCATCACCCTGGATTTTCGCGACATCTTCAGCCAGGGCATGGCTTTTGACAGCATCAAGGGACAACTCAACCTCAGCCACGGCGTGATCGATACGCAGCACTTTGAAATTTCCGGGCCTGCCGCCAGGATTCTCATGAGCGGCAGCGTCAACCTGCCGCAGGAAACCCAGAATCTCAAGGTGCGCGTCAATCCCACTTACGGCGAAAGCCTGGCGGTGGGTGCCATGCTGGCAAACCCGGCGGCAGGGGCCATCGCCTGGCTGGCGGATAAAATCCTGAAGAATCCGCTCGATCAGATTTTCTCCTTTGATTATGCCGTCACCGGCAGTTGGGACGACCCGAAAGTAACCAAGCTTTCCGGCCCCCAGCCCAAAGAAAGCACTGCGCAATGAAAGACAAATGCCGCATCGCCGCCATCCAGATGATTTCCGGACCGGATGTCGCTCCCAACCTTTCAACTGCAGAACAACTGATACGCCAGGCAGCCACTGAAGGTGCGCAACTGATCGCGCTGCCCGAGTATTTTCCGCTGATCGGCGCCAGCGACAGCGAGCGCCTGGCCGCCCGCGAAGCCGATGCGCAGGGGCCGATACAAAGCTTCCTCAGCGAGATCGCCCGCGAGTTAGGCATCTGGCTGGTGGGCGGCTCGCTGCCTTTGAGCGCGGATGATCCGACCAAGCTGCGCAACAGCTGCCTGGTGTATGACCCCAATGGCAAGCGGGTTGCACGCTACGACAAGATCCACCTGTTCGGCTTCAAGCGTGGCGCGGAAAGCTATAACGAGAGCCTCACCATCGAGGCCGGCACGCAGGCGGTGGCTTTCGATATGCCGCTCGGCCGCATCGGCCTGGCGATCTGCTATGACCTGCGCTTTCCGGAACTTTTCCGCGCCCTGGGTGCGGTAGATCTGCTGGTGGTGCCGGCCGCCTTCACCGAGACTACCGGCCGTGCCCACTGGGAATTGCTGCTGCGCGCCCGCGCCGTCGAGAATCAGTGCTACCTGCTCGCCGCGGCGCAGGGCGGCGAGCATCCAAGCGGCCGCATGACCCACGGCAACAGCATGATCGTCGATCCCTGGGGCGAAGTGCTGGCCAGGCTGGACAAGGGTTCCGGCGTGGTCACTGCGGAGATCGATCCGGCGCGCCTGACCGAAGTCCGCGCCAGCCTGCCGGCGCTGCAGCACAGAGTGCTATAAAGTAGCTGATTCCAATTTCCCCAAGCGTGACCCCATGACTGCCGAAGCCCTCTTCCACACCGCCGAACAATGCCTGTTGACCCCCTACAACCTCGACCCGGGGCAGCTCGACGGCGTCTTTGGTCAGATCTTCGGCAACCAGGTCGACTACGCCGACCTGTATTTCCAGTATGCCCGCTCCGAGGGCTGGAGCCTTGAGGAGGGCATCGTCAAGTCGGGCAGCTTCAACATCGAGCAAGGCGTCGGCGTGCGCGCCATCGCCGGCGAAAAGACCGCTTTCGCCTATTCCGATGAAATCAGTCTGGCCGCATTGCAAGGCGCCGCCTTGGCCACCCGCGCCATCGCCGCCCAGGGCGGCAATGCCAGCGTACCATTGCTCCGCCATGACCCGCGTCTGCGCGACAAGGCTGCGCTGTATGCCGCCGCCGATCCGATTGCGGCGCTCGACGATGCCAAGAAGGTCAGCCTGCTGGAACGCCTCGAAGGTTTTGCGCGCGCCCTCGACCCGCGCGTCGTCGAGGTCATGGCCAGCGTCGCCGGCACCTGGGAAGTGATCCTGGTCGCACGCAGCGACGGCCAGATGGTGGCCGACGTGCGGCCACTGGTGCGCGTTTCGGTGAGCGTCATCATGACCGAACATGGACGCCGTGAGCAAGGCTCGGCGGGCGGCGGCGGCCGTTTCGACTACGGCTATTTCACCGACACCATGCTGCGCGATTACGCCAGCCGCGCCGTGCATCAGGCCAGCGTCAATCTCGCAGCCAAGCCGGCGCCGGCTGGCACCATGACCGTGGTATTGGGCGCGGGCTGGCCCGGCATCCTGTTGCATGAGGCAATCGGTCACGGCCTCGAAGGCGATTTCAATCGCAAGGGCAGTTCCGCCTTCGCCGGCCGCATCGGCGAACGCGTTGCGGCCAAAGGCGTCACCGTGGTCGATGACGGCACCATTCCCGACCGGCGCGGCTCGCTGTCGGTGGATGACGAAGGCAATCCGACCCAGCGCACCCTGCTGATCGACGACGGCATGCTGGTCGGCTATCTGCAGGATTCGCTCAACGCCCGCCTGATGAATGTCCCAACCACCGGCAACGGCCGCCGCGAATCCTTCGCCCACCTGCCGCTGCCGCGCATGACCAACACCTATATGCTGAATGGCAACAAGGATCCCGAGGAAATCATCGCCTCGGTGAAAAACGGTTTGTATGCGGTCAATTTCGGCGGTGGCCAGGTCGACATCACCAGCGGCAAGTTCGTCTTTTCCGCCGCTGAAGCCTACCTCATCGAGAATGGCAAGATATCCACGCCGGTCAAGGGCGCCACGCTGATCGGCAACGGCCCGGACGTGCTGCAACGTGTCAGCATGATCGGCAACAATCTCACGCTCGATCCTGGCGTCGGCACCTGCGGCAAGGAAGGCCAGAGCGTGCCGGTCGGCGTCGGTCAGCCGACGCTGCGCATTGATGGACTGACGGTGGGCGGAACGGCGTAGCGCCGCAAAGAATCACTGCGTCAATTGCGCTAATCCCTTTGCGCCAATCGGCGCTTTGGGCAACCAGGGAATCAGGGCGCAGCGTGATGAGAGCCCGTCGACGACACGCCGGATAAATGGAATCTCGTATTGGCCACGCTGCGCCAGCATGGGATTGCGGGTGCCGCTGGCCAGCAGGCTCTGGTTGATCACCCAGGCGAAGGGAAAAATCTTTGCGCGTGCCAGATCATTTTGCAGGCGCTCGGCCTCATGTACCGGCGTGGCCTCCGGCAAAGTGACGATGAGCACTTTGGTGAAATCCGCATCGCGCAGGCGCGGCAGCAGGCTGCGCACGGCTTCGGGCATATCGCCCTGGGTGCGCAGAACTTCGCGGTGGTAAGACTCGGCCGCGTCGAGCAGCAGAATGGTGTGTCCGGTGGGTGCCGTATCGAGGACGACAAAACCTTCCTTGCCCGCGTCGACCGCACGCGCAAAGGCACGGAACACGGCAATCTCCTCGGTGCAGGGCGAGCGCAGGTCTTCTTCGAGCATGGCCCGCCCATTCGGATCGAGATTGCTGCCAGCCTTGGCGAGTACCTCGGCCGTGTATAGCGCGATTTCCGCAGCCGGGTCGATGCGGCTCACCGTCAGGTGGGGAACACTTTCGCCGACCGCATCTGCAACGTGGGCAGCCGGATCGGTGGTCGAGAGTTGCACGGGAAACCCCCGTTGAGCCAGCGCCATGGCGATGGCCGCGGCAACCGTGGTCTTGCCCACGCCGCCCTTGCCCATGGCCATGACGACACCGCGACCAGACTCGGCGATTTCGTCGACCAGCGCAGAGAGGTGTCCCGGCAATTGTGTCGTGACGGCATCGGCTTGCACCGCCGAAATGGTTGTGTCCGGATGCGCCATCATGCGCAGGGCAGCAAGCCCCACCGTGCCCAGCGGCAGGAAGGGCGTCACCGTCCGCAGCAATTTGCTCAGTCCGGAAGGCACCGCCGCGAGTGCGGCATTGGCACGCCGCATCATGGCCGTGGCGATGGGATCGTCTGTGCTTTCGGTGGCAAACAACCCATTGATGGCCAGTTGCAGGTTGCTGACGCCGAGTTCCACCAGTTCCGCCCTGGTGCGTTCCGCTTCGCGCAGCGCCGAAGTATCCGGCCGACTGACAAGAATGACGGCGGTGCTGGCGGGGGCACAAAGTCGTGCCACCGTTGCGGCATACAGCGACTTCTGCTTTTCCAGCCCGGCCAAAGGACCGAGACAAGAGCTGCCGCTGTCGGAGGAAGCAATGAATTCGCTCCAGGCCGAAGGCAGCGTAAGCAGCCGCAAGGTGTGGCCAGTGGGGGCCGTGTCAAAAATGACGTGATCGAATTCTGTCGTAGCCTGCGGTTGACCAAGGAGTTTCGAGAACTCGTCAAAGGCGGCGATCTCGACCGTGCAGGCGCCGGAAAACTGTTCTTCCATGCTGGCAATTGCCGCAGGTGGAAGGATGCCCCGATAGGGTGAAACCATGCGCTCGCGATAGTCCCGGGCCGAAGCCTCGGGGTCGATGTTGAGCGCGAAAAGACCACTGACACCAGGAACCGCGGTGGGTTGCGAACCGAGACTGACACCCAGCACTTCATCCAGATTGGAGGCCGGATCGGTGCTCACGATCAGCACTTGCTTGCCGGCTTCGGCCAGGGCAAGGCCGGTGGCGCAGGACAGCGAGGTCTTGCCCACGCCCCCCTTGCCCGTGAAAAACAGGTGGCGGGTGGTTGCGGTGGGCAAGGTCATGATGAATTCAGCAGCAGCCGGACTTGGGATTGCACCCGCCGGCCACTACCTTGATGTGAGGCTTTTCGGCGGTGGTCAGGGTGATGCCCAGTTTCTGCACCAGTTGCATACGCGAGGGATACATGCCGGTGGAAACGATGTGTCCATCCACCACCAGGATCGGCAGTCGATCCATCCCTGCATCCATTTCCTTGACGACTTCGGGATTGCCTACAAAGGCCTGCGGCTCTTGGGACAGGTTGTAGCGCTTGACCTGGATATCATGCTCGGCCAGCCATTGCAGATCGGCGGAAAACTGCACCAGCACCGGATCAACTTCGACACCACAAACACCCGTAGAACAACACATGGCGGGATCAAAAACTTCGAGCTTTTTCATGATGACCTCTCTTTCAAGCGGGTGTTGCAACAAAATACTTTCTCTGAAACCAGAGCGCGACATGCACCAGACCGATCATTACCGGGACTTCAACCAGCGGTCCGATGACTGCCGCAAAGGCCACACCGGAGTTGATTCCATACACCGCCACGGCGACGGCGATCGCCAGTTCGAAGTTGTTGCTGGCTGCAGTAAATGAAAGCGTCGCGCTCTTTTCATAGCTGGCGCCCAGGCGCATGCTCATGAAAAACGAGAAGATAAACATCACCACAAAATAAATCAGCAGCGGAATCGCAATGCGCACCACATCCAGCGGAATGCTGATGATCAGCTTGCCCTTCAGGCTGAACATGACCACGATGGTGAACAGCAGCGCCGCCAGCGTGATGGGACCGATCTTCGGCACGAAATGGCCGTGGTACCAGTCCTTGCTGACAAAACGCAGCATGATGACGCGCGTCAGCACCCCGGCGATACAGGGAATGCCCAGATAGATGAAAACACTCTCGGCAATCTGCCCGATGGAGATATCGACGACCGAACCGGTTAAACCGAAGAATGGCGGCAACACCGTGATGAACAGCCAGGCATAGACGCTGAAAAACAGCACCTGGAAAATCGAATTGAAAGCCACCAGGCCGGCAGCGTATTCGGTCGAACCCTTGGCCAGTTCATTCCAGACGATCACCATGGCAATGCAGCGCGCCAAGCCGATCATGATCAGGCCCACCATGTATTCCGGCTTGTCCTGCAGAAACATCAGCGCCAGCGCGAACATCAGCACGGGTCCGATGAGCCAGTTTTGCACCAGGGACAGCCCCAGCACTTTCCAGTCACGAAACACGTCGGGCAAATCCTCGTAACGCACCTTGGCAAAGGGCGGGTACATCATGAGGATCAGGCCCACCGCAATCGGAATATTAGTGGTGCCGGTCTGGAAACGATTGATGAAATCTTCGATGCCGGGAACGAAGAATCCCAGCCCGACGCCCAGCGCCATTGCTGAGAATATCCAGACGGTCAGATAGCGGTCGAGGAAGGAAAGTTTTTTTGTCAGGGCGCTCATGCGGAAGTCTCCTTCTCGCTCAGTTGTCCAATCTCGTCGAGCTTGCGTTTCAGTGCCATGCCTTCGAGCTTGCTCAACGGCAGGTTGATGAAAAGTGAAATGCGTCGGTTCATTTCGCCAAAGGCCTTGACGAAGGCGCGCCGTTTGTTCTCATCGGAACCTTCAACAGCCGCAGGATCTTCGATGCCCCAGTGCGCCGTCATGGGCTGGCTGGGCCAGATCGGGCAAACCTCGCCGGCTGCGTTGTCGCACACCGTGAACACGAAATCCAGATGGGGCGCACCAGGCACGGCGAACTCGTCCCAACTCTTGCTGCGCAGACCGGACACTGCCAGCCCCTGTTTCGCCAGCAATTCCATGGCGTAGGGTTTGACCTTGCCACCCGGATGACTGCCGGCGCTGAAGGCGCGGAATCGACCCTGTCCCGCATGATTGAGGATGGCCTCTGCCAGTATGCTGCGCGCCGAGTTGCCGGTACATAAGAAGAGGACATTGAAAACGCGTTCCGACACGATAGTGACTCCTTTCAGCAGGTTTTGGAGGTTGGGCGGCGACGTTTCGTCGTGGTGTTGGCAGCAAGGGTCTTGGGCAGACAACTGCCGCCGTTACAGCAATTCTGGGTCAGGAAGCCGAGCAGGTCGTCCATCTCGGTGTAATTGGTGGCGTAGAAAATGAAACGGCTTTCCTGCCTGCCCACAATCAGTCCGACGCGGCTCAGATGCGCCAGATGGAAGGACAGCGTCGCCGGCGCCAACCCGAGCTGTTCGCCGATCACCCCGGCGCTCAAGCCTCCCGGTCCGGCTTGCACCAGCAGGCGAAACACTGCCAGACGTTTTTCATGACCCAGCGCGGCAAGCCGCGTTGCGGCTTCTTTCGTTTTCATGTTTCGAGTATTGTCGAAATATATGGCGAAGTCAAATGAACTTTTTGTTTCACTGATGAGGAAATGTATCTCTTCGCCAGACCCGACCGACCAAGACCTACTCTTGAGCAATCTTCTCCAGGGCGGGGATGTTGCCACGGTAATAGCGCCGGCTGAAAACACTACCGCCGGCGTCTCTGACGACAACTCCTTTGCGATCGAATTCGGAAATAACTCGGCATACGGACTCGGGCACCAAGCCGACGATGTCTCCCATTTCCTTGAGAGACAGCCGGTGAATGTGGTAACCGTCTTCAGCCCGCAGATGCAACATCAACCTTGCCATGCGGACATCCACCGGTATTGAGCCTGCTGAGAACTGGGATAGCCAGGTTTCCACCTCTTTCAGCGCTGCCAGCGATTTCTGCAGCAGCCACATTTGCGTTCGCCCGGAGCCAGCGGCGAAGTCACGGAACCAATCCGCGGGGACGCTGCACGCCGTGACATCGCCGAGTGTGATGGCCGAGTGTTCGTAGGCATCGGAGAAGATCGACTCAATGCCGATGACATCGCCGGGCTTGAGCACCCGGACAATGCGCTGCTTGCCGCCAAATCCGGGTTTCAACAGTTTTACGGCACCCTTCTGGATGAAATACACCGCATCGGCTGGTGCCATGTCGCGGTGGATAACTTTGTTATGCCCGAAGTCGTGATCATGGATCATTGCGTCGAATTCGGCACGCTGTTTGGGAGCAACCTCCGCAAATAAGAGTTCGCAAGCAAAGCATTTGCCGTGGCTGCGCTTTTGGGGTGCGGGTGCGGGTGCGGACTTGCGAGTGCGTGGACGAACCACCGCTGCCGTCCCTCCGACACCGGCAGGGAAGAGTTCGGACACTATCCCGTTCATTGCCGGACTTTGTTTTCGATCGGTTTGCGCGCAGTCTCTGGAGAAGCGTCTCCGGTGCCGGGTTCAATTCCAGCCTCTGCCATTCCTTCCTTGAAGCCCTTCACAGCGCCACCGAGATCTGCGCCAACTGATCTCAATTTCTTGGTACCGAATACCAGCATGACGACAACCAACACAATCAACCAATGCCAGACGCTCATGGTTCCCATTTTCCATCCTCCTTGTTGATCAATCTCGGCTTGATATCACGCGCCAGAGCGCATGATTGAATCCTGTTTAGTATTTCTTGGGTCCGGACAGTTTCCCAGGAACAACTCGGCTAGTGACTTGCCTGGCATTTCCCCGCTTCCATCTTGACAAACTTGTCAGTGAGGTCGGCAAGCTCACGGTAATACGCGGTTTGTGCGCCTTCCTTGACGGCCGCTGTGAAGGGACTGGTCCAGCGACCGAGGTGCTGGTCGAGAAAACGCCTGCGCAGAGCCGCCTTCTCCTCCAGGACTGCGAGCTTACCTTGTTGATGCGCCTCGTTCTCACGAAATATCAGCAGATAAAGGAACTCCAGTTCGGCGGCAATATGGTCAGGCAATTCGCGAAAGCCCTCGTCGATATCGAAGCCGCCTTCCTGATAGAGGCTCAATACCGCCACCGTCGATTCCCCCATCAGGGGGCCATCCTGCTCCAGCCACACCGAGCCATAAGGTTTGGCGATAATATGGTTGGGGCCGAGAAACAGCCGGGTGTAATCGAGCAGCAGATCTTCCGCGCCTTCCGCGGCAAACGCTTCACCCAGGCGGCGGGCATGCGCGGCGAGGTCTGGATGAATCCGGGTCGCGGCGGCCAGCATCGAATCGAACACCTTTTCCTCCGCGAATTCAGGCCCGGGCTGGTAATAGCAGGCAGCCAGGTAGCGGCAGAGATCTTCGCGGGCTTTTCCTTGGTCGAGGTCGTAGTT
>JBAYVV010000005.1:0-62008 GCA_041674465.1 Sterolibacterium sp. | reverse complement strand
GGATTTGCCTGCCGCTGCTCGCCGGAAATACTTTGCAAATAAGGCGAAAGCCAAAAACGAGGCCGCATGACCAACAGTCTGATAGACCGTCGCATTAAATACCGGGCGAGTGCATTCCCTATTCTGCTTGCAGCTTTAGAGCAGGCGCGGTTGTACGCCTATGCAAAAGGCCAGACCATAGACGCTGTAGAAGATGCAATTGCACATGCTGAACTTGAACCTGTAGGAGATTTTGGCGAATGAACACGAACTCCGGATTACTTGCGCCGAAGCATACGTTTGGCGAGGGAGTTATTGTGGATGGTGTGACCTACAATATAGGTCAATGGTTCTTCGATAAGACAGGCGATGATTGCTGGAAAATACCTTTTACCGATGGGGATTTCTCATACATGGCAATACAGGGGGATAACCAGCCAACTCTAGCCGCAATCCGCAAGGCTGTCATCGCGCAAATAAAGCACTTAAAGAAAGTGGGGATAATTAAATGAACAACGATTCGCTGAACGATTGCCCATTTACCGATGTCCATAAGGCCATAGATGAAAAGCGTAGGGCGGTTTCATGTCGTAATTGTTATTATATGGGGGCGGGTAACGAGGCCAGTTTGGCACCCGTTCTGGACAAAAACGCATCCGCCCCCGCCCAATGCGTAAGTGTATTTGGTAGCCCTAGTGAGATTCCAGATGCCAGCGACTATTTATCAAGCGTTTTTTCCCATTCGGCTACATAATAAGCCACCCTTTCTTCCCACCATTCACGAGGGCGAAAATTATATTGGCCCACCCGATGTTGTTCCAAATGTTCATCCCTTAGCATCGGTATCGCTGAGTATAGGGGCTTACAACCCACGCCAGAGTTCTTGGCCGTCCGGTAATGGCATGGCTCACAAGGCCCCACACCGGATACGGCTGAGGGCTGTGTGCGCAACCAGTCAAGGAAGTCGCGGTCGCTTTCCTTTTTGCGTTTGCGCTTAGTGCCCTTTTGGTAGGGCTTTAACCCCATCAGATTAGGCATCGCGGAAATACGGCCCCTTCGCCTCCATTATCCACCCGGCGTTGTCTTTATCTCCGATATTCGCCCATGCCGTATAGCGTGTGTCTCGCATCTCAACCCACACCTCTGGTGCCGTGATGTCCTCACGGTGGATTTCATACACTTGGTCGAAGGCGAGCCGGATGCCTTCGCCGCCACGGGTGTTCCCCTCTTGGTTTATCTGCGCCATGGCGATAATCCAGATTTTATGCTTCTTCCCGAACGATGCCAACCACTGGGCCACCTCATCCAAATGCGCTGCATCGCTTTGCCCCTTTTCCTTGCCACCGACAAGCTGCCAGTAATCCAGAATAATGCCCTCGACATTCTCACGGATGACGTAGTGACTGCAAATGCGTTTCAGATCGGAGAACGTCAGGCCCGGCGCGTCATGGTAAAACGCACAGCGATTATCTGAACGCGCTGCTAAGGCAACCTTTGTTTGAAACCCCAGTGTGCGACCATACTCACCTAGGAACGCGGATGGGAATGATTCAGTTTCACGCGCCAACACGCGCTCATGCACCTGCTCCTCACCCATCTCCCCGCAGATAACCAGATGTTTTTTCTTCTGCTTGTTCAGATTATGGCTGATGGTTGCCACCAGAATCGTCTTGCCGACCTTCTTGCGGGCAGCGAAGCCATACGCACGGGAGGGATACAAACCACCGCCCATAGCCTCATCAAGCGTCTGGATGCCCGTGGATGTGGGCAATGGGTTCGTCTTTAACCGCTCAAGGATGGCCAGCGTCACATCATAACTGGTATGTGCGTCTGGAAGGCCATTCCTCAGCACCAACTTATCCAAACCAGATTTCAAGACGGCCAACTTCTCATCCACCGTTATGCCGTCAGAGGGGTCATTAACCGAAAGTAATGCCGTTTCTAGAAGGGAAGAGGCCTCTCTGGCTGTGTGGTATCCCAAAACCAGTTTAGCGTGCTCTACGGGGTTTATTATTGACATCGATGCCTTGACGGCTTGGATGAGATAATCCTTCAGCCCCCCATTGCGCTCGAATTTCTGCTCATCCTCTGGGCTCAGTTTGAGGGTAAACGGGGTGATCGGGGTGCCGCGCTCGTGCAAATCGACCATGACCCGGTAAATCTCAGCATGAAATCGTGAATGGAAGTGGTCAGGTGTCAAAAATGATAGATAGGCCAGCGTGTCGTTATTCGTTACGATGCTGCCCAGCAGAGCCAGCTCTAGGTTTAGATCGCTCAATCCTTCAGTCACGTTTACCCCCGATAGTGGTTACATTTTTTTTCGTTTCGCGTTCCACAATCCCCGCTGGCTTCTTCAACACAGCTCCAAGCCGCTGCCCCCGCACCCAGTTGCGCCATGTGGCGAACCAATCCAGCTTGGCACCGTCACGTCCTGCTTTGGCAATCCAGAAGTCGCGGAAGCCGTCGAAGACCGCTTGTGGGTCGAGGTCGGGGCGATTCTTTGTGCAAAAGTCCTTCCAATCAGCAGGCAGGCTTTCGACAGAAAGGCGCGTACCCTTTTTGGTTTCTTTTGGAACAACTTGTTGTTCTTTTCTTTCTTCTTCTGTGGTTGTGGTTGTGGAGACGCGCACGCGGGCATATGCGTTGGCAGTGCCATGGCTGAGCCTTCGCTTAGCGTTGGCTGATTGTGATTTGCTATAATTCAACATCTTATCAATTTCTCGGTCGCATTTTTCGTTACGCAACAGCGACTCATTTTCGATGTCAAACTGAGTCGTGGGCGACGACACTGTTTTGGTAAAGAACTCATTAACGACAGCATCGACGGCACGGCGCTCCGATGGGGTACGGGCGCGGCAAATGCGATATAATTTTACGGTATCGGCTGGGAGGGGTTCGCGGGTGGCGTAATAGTGGTCTAGCAGAAGACGGTAAGCGCCATGCTCCAGTAGAGACAGGTGAGCAGTTTTGCGGGAGTAATCCCCTACATAGAAGGGATACCACGGGCGGCCAGTTTCATTCATTAGCTTTTTGCTCCTCCAAAGCGTGACATGCACCCGTTCTGCATGTGTCTCTCCATCGGTATTTTTTTATGGTGGGGCAGGCTGATGGAGAGCAGCTTTTCGATAGCGAATCTATCCCCGCTACCGATATTAGGAATGCGTAAATTTAATTGCAAGAGTTATAAGCGGCGGATAAAATTTAGATCGAGATTGCGCCCTGCGTTTTCAAAAACGCTAATGCCTCTTCGGCGCTGTGGCACAAGGCATATGGGACTTTTTCTGCATCGCACCATTGCTGAAAATATTTTTGTTCGACCGTCTGTTTCGATGCCGGAACAATCACTTTTTTCATGGCGGCATTGAAGCGTTCTCGACGTGGCGTTTTGAACTCAATACAGCACGCACCCCATGGCCCTGCGAAGATATAATCCGGTGCTCCCGGTATCATGCCAAGGACGATCAGCATGAGCATATTGACCTTGCCGCGCTTGCCTTCATTTGGGATGTGCAACCAGATGCCCTTATACTTGCCGGAGAGCGTGAGAATACGCATCTGCTCGGCGAAGCCATAGCATATCAGTTCTTCAGGTTTATAACGGATGCTGCGCGGGACTACCCGCGTCATTAGCGCCCGGAGATACATCAGGCTCCAGTGTCGGCGTAATCTTCCTGTTCATCCGGCGCGGGTTGTACGACCTTAATGGGTAGCGGTTCACCAGCTTCCAGTTTATCCAGCACGGCATAGAGGTCTTTCAGCTTAGCGATGCTAGGATTGCGACCCAAGCGCCAACTGCGGAACGTATAGATGCTAACGCCAGCCGCACCACATAGTCCTTCGATGGACACCGCTGGACAGCCAGATTTTTTCTTCTTGTTTTTGACATTAACCTCTTTGAGTTTCTCTTTGATATCGTTGCAGATTTTTTTGCCATCGAGGCAGATTTCGTTTTTCATAAATTAATACCTACTGTATGTAAAATTCGCTTGCGCAAATTGGATAAATGCTTTAAGAGATAATACCTCAAGTAAGCATAACTGTCCCAAAAAAGCAAGTGTTAGCTTTAATTAAATCAGGAGCCGAACCCCTATGACCAAGACCTATCAGAGTGAGAGCGTGAAGGCGCTGGCGGCAGCACTTTCCAAAGCTCAAGGAAAGATGGAACATGCTAAAAAACAATCAGAAAACCCGGCCTTTAAGAGAGGCGACAACCCCAGCACCTATGCCGACCTTCCGGCTATCATCGACGTTTTTAAGCCACATTTCGCGGAAAACGGCCTGTCCACCCTCCAGTTTACCGACATCGACGAAGCAGGAAATGTTGTCATGATGACGCAGATAATGCACGAAAGCGGCGAATGGATACGCGGCTATTATCCTGTCAAACCTGTGCAGAGCACACCGCAGGGGCTTGGGTCGGCTATTACCTATGCCCGGCGTTATTCGCTCGGCGCTATTACGGGTGCTGCCGCGCATGGCGAGGATGATGACGGCAACAAGGCTAGTGAAAAACAGCAGGAGCCTCGTAAGACCAATGCGCCTGTCGCACGTCCAACTGGCACTGTGACACAGGTGCCGCTGAATACATCGCTCGTCTCCTACTTCATAGAACCCCTCATGAGAGACGGGAAATTCGACTACACGAAGTTCAAAGACGACATCATCCATTGCCTCGACAACAAGGCAAAGACGGTTGAAGACCTCGACAACTACAAAAATGGCAATAAGGGTGTGTTGAACGCTATGAAGAAAGACGACGATAAAACCTTCAAGGCAATCGTCGCTCACTTCGAGGTCGTCGCCAAAACTATCGCAGAAGGTAAATAGCATGGATGAGAATAAGCGCTATCGTGTCAGCAAGAAGAATGTCGCTACTGGCCAGTGGCACAATCATGGGAATATCGGCATCAACAAATGGGGCAAGTTGCAGCTAGGGCTGCGCATGTCCCCAGAATTGCGTGCTGCACTGGAATCTTTGGGGGATGGGGAGTGGGTGAATTTCTCACTCTCTGAAGATAAGCCAAGGGAGGAGAGGGTGGCAGCACCTCCGGCTCCTGACCTTGACGACGAAATCCCATTTTAATTTTAAAAATCAACAGGAGAATACTATGGAAAAACGTAAGGAACACGCGGCTCACACGAAATGGACAAGAGCGATGGATTTGGCCCTTGTTACGGGTTTATTTGAGGGGCTGACGGCAGAGGGTGTTGCTCTGCGACTGCTCGGCGACATGACAAGATTTACAGCGGTTGGGGCACGCCTTACAAAGTTAGGGCTCGGCGTGAAAGGTGCACGCAAGGCACAGCGTCTCGGTCATACGGCTGAACAATATCTGGAAGAATCGCCATGGTACAAACCTAAAAAAGCTGAACTCGTTGCCGCCGAGCAACCACTAATCAATGGTTATACCATCGTTCCTTTTATCATCGCACCGCCCGAAGTTAAACAGGGTGCCGCCTTCTGTCTGTATGCGGCTCAAGAGCTTGATAAAGCAGCAGAAAGTATGCGGAAACAAGGCGAGGCGTTGCTTGCAAAAGCTATGGGAGCGAGAGCGGCGGGCTAATGGCTGTTGATGTTCTATTAATCCGCGAGGGTAATGCACTAAAAGCAACGGATGCTATTGGCGCAGAGACCCTCGCGGAAATAACTCATGGCGAGATCGTGACTTGTTCCATTCGGAGGGCGAGAAATCCTCGGCATCACCGATTGTTTTTCGCCCTCCTGAAGATAGTAATGTCCAACCAAGATCGCTATGCCACAACCCCTCAACTTTTAACTGCAATAAAACTCCACACCGGATATTATGATCTAAATGTGATACCGGGGAAGATGCCGATAACGGTATGCATCCCCAAATCCATCAGCTTCGCGGCGATGTCGCAAGCAGAGTTTAGGGAGTTTTATGACAAGGCGGTCGCCTTCATTATCACGGAAGTTCTACCCGGCGTAGACAGCGCAGATTTAGAGCGCGAAGTGTTGAATATTATAGGAGCATAGCATGCACGAACATGATGAGAAGGTGCTGGAGCAGGTCAAGATCATCGAGGCGGCGAATATCCGCATCAAGGCCTCCAAGGAGATATTTGAACGTGCACGCGGCAATCACGACAAGCTCGTCGGCATGGCCGGGCTAGAGATCATCAAAGCGTGGGAAGAGATCGGCACGCTCCTGAAAGAGTCCGGTGAGATCGAAGTTATCTTGCCGAGCGAAATTGAAGGCTATGTTTATAAAATCGCCCCACGTCAAAGCACCGAGGGTGTGGAAATCCCAGATATCGACGCTTTGCCGGAGAAGTACATAAAGATCGAACGCACGCCTAAGAAAAAGGAGTTGCTTGCCGATCTGAAAGCGATGCGAGATAACCATATAGACCCGCCAAACTATGCCACCATCGTGCGCGACCCGCCGAAACTCTCACTGGAACTTGTCAAGGACAAATAATACACAGGGTATTCGATTTTCACTTGACTTCCAACACCTGATGTACTAGCTTCACTTTCCACACCACGGGGGATTACATGAGACAGATACGCAACGAAGCCACGGTTCAGGTGCGCAATTTCGCCCTCGAAAGCGGGTATGTTCCCCGCGATCTATTTGCCCCCGCCAATGATGTGGCGAAGGTGTTTGCAAAGTTGATCGGGCAACCTCATTTTGACGCCGGACATATCGATTGTATCCGCTTACTGGGGTACACAGTGGAGCTCGCGGATGATTCCCCGTCTCCATATGTTATCCCGCCTCGTCCTCAAAACCCGTTGTCGAGGCTTTAATGGTCAGCGGGCATGTAGTCACCCCGCCGCTCTGCGGCATACCAGAAGGCTTCACGGCTCAATACAATCACGCCCGTGGATGTTTCGAGTTCTACCCAACCATCAACGTCTTAACCACAACTGCTTATATACAACAGGAGCCTTCGATGAATCTTTCAACCGCTATCTTCCTCATCAACGATAATGTACGCGCCGTATTGGCAACCTACGAAGCTGGCGACAGTGCCAAGCGCGTGATGTTCAAGACCTTTGACCACACCATCAAAAAGGATGACATCATCGTAGTGCCGACCTCTGACACCCATCGCCATGGCATGACCACCTGCAAGGTTGTCGAGGTTGATGTTGAGGTCGATTTCTCATCGCATATCCAGATTGACTGGGTTATCGGCAAGGTGGAACTTGCCAACGCTCAGAATATCAAAGAGCAGGAAGAAGCTGCGCTGACGGCTATTCGCTCGGCTGAAAAAAACAAGAAGAAAAACGAACTGCGTGCCGCTCTGGAAGCAAACATCGGCGTGCCAGTCAAATCACTCTCCATCGCTGCTATCGGCGTGGTGGACGTGCCAGCAGTGGAAGTTACGGACGAAATTCCGAAGGCTTCCTAAACCAAGGCGGCGGCGATAACCTCATGCCCTATCCCCAGAGGAGTTGCCGCTCGTCGATGAGCACGCTGCTTGCCATGCGGCAAGCAGTTCTTCGCTACGCTCAGAAAAGGAGAATAAATAGGACAGTCCCATGGGGTGCAAAGGCGAAGGGGCTGTCCTGATATTCTCTAGGGGGACATATGGCGAGTTGCCACAAATGCGGACGGGCGAACATCAGGAAGCGCCCGGACGGGAGACGGAAATGTGTTCGATGCGGGTTTCTCCCGACGATTGCAGTTCCAGTAAGAGACGAACAACCAGAGAAGGTGATAGCGGTGGCGAATAAACAACAAGACCTCAAAGATCAAGCCATCGAAGCGGTGGCGAACTACATGCATCACAGGTTCTTTGATGAGGGTATCAGGGTCAATATGCTCCAGTTTCTTAGGGAGCAGGCCGAGTCGCTTATTGATATCACTGATAAGGCAGTAGAGGCCACCGTAACGCGGGCAAAGCTCGAAGGAGTGGTTTAATGAACACCACAGAAGAGCTCCCCATCCAAGATCAAAAGCTGGCCGCGTTTCTGGTCGAAAACGATTATTACAATATCCGATTCCTTAAGGACGGCATCGTGTGCAATTCGCACTTTCTGTACACAGATGCGGTGATTATCAATCCCAACTGGACGGGCTATGAGCGCCGGATTTGCTACCCAAAGCAGAGCGGTCTGGCGGAGATCATGTGCGTGACCATGCAGAGCGTCGATGACGAGCCGCTTGCTGGCTATACGGCGTTGAAATAGGGGGCGCGGATGATTCTTCATGGCGACTGCATCCAGCTCATGCGACACCTGCCTGACCAGAGCGTGGATATGATATTCTGCGATCTGCCTTATGGGAAAACCAAATGCTCTTGGGACAGCCCCATACCAATGGCCGATCTGTGGCAGCAATATAACCGCATCATCAAGCCAGACCGTGCCATCGTATTCACGGCAAGCCAGCCATTCTCAAGCCAGCTCGTCATGAGCAACCCCAAAGCCTTTAAATATTCCATGGTGTGGGAGAAGTCCAAGGCCAGTGGCTTTCTGAATGCCAAAATACGCCCCATGGCGGCTCATGAGGACATCTTGGTGTTTAGCAAGGGAAGGGTGCCCTACTACCCCCAGAAGAGCGCAGGCGAGGCTTATGACAAGGGCGTTAGGAAGCAGCAAACGGATGATGACATTTATGGCAAATACAGTCGCACGCGAGTAGCGTCTGAAGGCGAACGATACCCGCGCAGCGTGATATATTTCAAAACCGCTGAAAGCGAAGGAAAAACCTTCCATAAAACTCAAAAACCCTTGGCGCTCTGTGAGTATCTCATCAGCACTTATACGCAACCGCGTGAAACCGTCTTGGATAATTGCATGGGAAGCGGGAGCGCCGGGATTGCCGCGATGAAGCTTGGCCGGAAATTCATCGGCATGGAAAAGGACAAAGATATTTTTAATATCGCAATGGAGAGAATGTATGGCGAACCGTATTATGTCGATTGAAAGTAAATTTAGAGACTTGATGGATAAATATAATTTGCCATCGGATGTGCCACATGAGGAGTGGCAGAAGATGCGCAATGATGTAACCAAATCCGCCGAACAGCCAGAGGCCGCCATTGAATCGGCTGCCTTACTTGCGGCTCGCAAGGAGGGTGAGAAGAGAATAGCCATCTTAAGGCCCGACCATCAGCCGGATGAGTGTAGAGCTGCATACGATAAATGGTGGTTAGAAAAGGCCACGACAGAGGAGGAACCGCCATCGAAGTTGGAATCCTTTTCTGCTGGATGGAACGCAAGATATATGGAGCGGGAATCCATAGCCCCAGAATACAATTACTGGCAGGACGTTTTCAAAGGGTCTAGCTGTTTTGAGGACTGGGCAAATAATGATGCTTTCTGGGAAAAGCAGCCCTATGGAACACGATTCTATTTTGGGGACGGGGCGTTTGACTATGTAAATCGAGGCGTACTGCAAGCTGCGGTGAAGCAACTAAACCTAACAAAGCCTAAGCGCAACGATATAGAAGGTGATGAATGATGTTTAATTTTGCACTGAAGTCCCGTGTTCGGGTTCTAGAGAACCTTGTTAATAAAATGCTTCAAGAAAAAGCTTGTGAGAAAGGGCTGCATGAATGGGAAATGACAACTAGCGCCTTTCATAATAAGCCGCCGTTCATTCGCTGCAAATATTGCTACGCTGCGCCCACAACTGAATCCAAAGGAGAGTGAAGATGGCCAAGGATTACAAGGCTCTATACGAAGCCTCCAAGCGTGAGCACGACAAAACATGGGATAAGCTCCGCAAGTCGCAATCTAAGCTAAGAATGTCTGAAATGAACTATGTAGGCGCTATGTCGGATTTGGATTGCACTGTAGCCACTATGCGAAAGCATCTTCTGGCGATGATGCAATACTTGGAGCTTAACTATCCTCAATCTAAGGATGAGTCAAAATGAGAAATTCCGCACCCATTTACTGCCTGATTGGCAATCGCATTTGCCATTATCGACAGCTCGCCGGATTATCACAACAAGCGTTGGCGGCAAAAACAGGGTATGGCAGCCGGGCGGCTATATCGCTAATCGAAGCAGGCGGCACGCAGATAAAGGCTCACAAAATACAGGCCTTTGCGTCAGCGCTGAACATCCATCCGGCGCTTCTCCTGAGCCCTTTGTACGATTTAAAAGAAGATGCGCCTAAGCCACCGCCCTACGAAGCTCTATACGATGCATTGGCGCGATTAACGGCAACGCGCACCGTGGCCACCGGGGGGATGGGCTCTCCACGCGTGGTGGATGAGATACTGGATATCGCCACGCAGCTAATGGCTGAATTAGTGACGGCGCGGAAGACCTTAACGGGCTGTAAAACCGCCTTCGAGGAGCTAAATCTGGGCTTAACCGCAGCGACGATTGAAAAAGTCCTTGTCGAGACCAACCCCTACGTCAAACCAACAGAAAGGAAAAGACATGCAACATCCATCTCGGTGCCCGACTCATCAGAAAAAGCCGAATAAAAACCGTATCTATGGTGCGGAGCACGCGGCGAAATGGAGAAAAATGCTAAAGGAAACGCCCATGAGCTATGCCAAGCTGGCGAAGATCGAAGGCGTCAGTGAAAGTACCATCGGCAACATCTTGTCTCAATATTAGGCCCATGAAATTTTTAATCCCGTTGCTTGGTTTATTGCTATCCGCGTGCGTGCCCATGTTCGGGGCCATCCCGCTATGGACAATGGGAGCTCCGGCCATAGATGCGGGCGTGGAGTGTGTCGTCGGCTCCTGTGGCAATACCATCACGACCAGTGCGGCCATGAAGCGTGAGAAGGGCGACGAACAGGCGGCCAAGGACTGTGAGTTCTATGACCTCGCTGTTGGCTGGTACGACCATGTGGCGCTGCTCGGCATGCCCGGCAAAGACCATTGCGAGCGCTGGCTAAATTACCAACGCCGGGGACATAAACATCTGCCATCACCTAAAGAACAACGGAAGGACACGCTATGGATTGGGTAAAGGTCTACACGATAATCATCATCACGCTTGCCGTGGCACTAAACATCGCTAAGCACGGCGATACGAAGAGCGGGAAAGTTGATTGGTATGACGGCATACTCGGCTGCATATTGATGCTACCCGTCTATGGCCGAGTATTCGGGTTTTGGTGAGGCTATTTGATGGCCCCGAAAGGGGGAGCGCAATAACCCAAGTCACGACAGGAGCAGCCGCTAAGAGCCATAAGGCCAACAAGAAGCCCGATGATGACGATAAAGCGGTATAGGTGATACATGGCTACCTTTGAAGTTGGCGCAGGGCGTTGATAAGGCATTTATAGCCGATAAAATAAGACGCGCAATAGACCATCCAGATTCGCATTATTTTTTCCATGGCAGAGGGGTTACACCTTTTACTTTCTCTACGCTACGCATCGTGCCGAGACCAAGCATGCCGCCGAGTGCCCAGCCAAGCAGGTCTGTGTCCAGTTCGGGCAAGCCAATGATCGGTTCTCCGCAAGCCGCCAGCACGAACATCAGAAAGGGCTGTATGACGAGGTTATAGGCGAAGGCAGCGCCACAGACCCAGCCGATGAAGGGTCGCCATCCAGCCACGAACAGGCTTTCGTTCCCCGCCTCGATCTTGTTTATCTCAAGCTGCCCTTTGGCAAGGTCGGTGGAGGCCGCCAGCTCGGCGAGTTGCCCAGATTGTTGCAACTCCAGCAGTTTCAGTTTTGCGTCAGTGGCAACGGCTGGGTCAGGGAATATCGTATCGAAAATCTTTTCAACGAACGGCATGACCGTGAGGAGGGGGAAAGCCATATCAATACGGGAATGCAGAGGGTTGAGCGTAGTAAATGGTGCCGGGGTAATCCGCGCGGCGATCTATATGGATAAACCCCTTTTTAGATATGCCAAACGACCAGCCATGGTTCATGGCGAGCGCGATAAAATGCCAGCGATCAGAACCAGACCATCCAATAGTGCTGATATCGATAGCCACGCAGCCGTCGATGCCTGTGTGATCTTTAGCCCGCATCTGGTGGAAGGAGCCCGATGCGCCACCTTCAGCCTTGTTGTGGGCGATACAACGGCAACAGCTATTGGGGATTAGAGGTTTACCCCATGCCGTGCGCAGCGCCGTCAGGTGCTCAATGAACCCCTCACCTAGCTGCAAGCCGCCACAGGGGCACTTACATTGGAGTTCGGAACGACTAAAATACTTGCTCAGATCTCCCATATGCACCCTCCGGCTTGTGTGGTATTTTCAGAAAATCAATAATTAGGTTGAGCTTTTCTTCGATCACGATGACGCGGGTGATGGCAGCTTCGAGCGAGCCAATCCTGTCACCAAAGGCACGCGCATCATTTATAAGCATGATGGTCGGTACAGCCACAGCAAGCAGCCCAATCAGTTGCAGCACTGGGGAGAACCGCTCAAGGAACCGTGTGATAAAGCTCTGTTTACGCTGCGCCATGAGACATCTCCTTCATTATGTAACCACCCAAATGCCAAGGCTGCTGGTGGCGACCCATTCTGTGGCGTTAATAGAAACGATAGTAACCGAAGAGCCAACGGTGACACTATCAATGCGGCCTGCGGTGGCAGAGACACTGGCGGCAATGCGGATGGTGTCACCTGCGGCGGCAGTTACTCGCACCCCATCAGCATCCTGCACATAAAAAGTATAGGAATAGCCCGCAACAGCAGTGGGCAACGTAAATGAGGAAAGGCCAGACGCACCTTCATTGGTATAGAGAGTGCGGGATGCGGCAGCGGGCACAGCAATGCCAGCAGCAGAGGCGATAACGGAAGTCCGGGCCACAAGCGTTCCAGAAACCTGTAATTTATTCACACCATCGTCTGTGGTGGTGCCGATCAGGACAGCGCCGTTGAAATGGTTTAAGGCGGTGCCGGACATATAGCAATTCCAGCGACCAGCGGAGGCGGCGAGCTCACCTTGGAAGCCGTAGTTGGTGCCAGCGCCCGTTAATGCCGCGTTTACATGAAAGCCCACCTGTGTCGTGACCGAGGAACCCGCGCCGATAGTGACTAGCCGCGCCTCGAAATGCATAAGGGATGGCAGAACATAGGTTGTTGCTTGCGTCGAAGGAGACGAATCGTAAACACGGGCGACCGTTGTGACATCGGACTGAATCGCTGGCTCATTGCGAATCCCATAGGCAGTGACCGCGCCCGTGATATTGGCAGAAATGCGGAATAGATTAGAGGAAGCTCCTGCACTGCCAATGCCGCCCGTTACCATGTTTACGGTCTTGTTGGTTAGCGCTTCCGATAGCGCCAGTGTTGCCAGCGTGGAAGTGGCCCCCGGAAGGGTGATTGTTCCAGCAGCGGCAGCGGGGGCGTTAAGAATAGCGGTGCCAGAAGACGAGCCTGATAGACGGAGGAAACCAGAGCCGAACGTCTGGTTAGCCGCCCATGTGTTGGCATGAGCTACGTTTATTACAGCATCGACCGCGCCCGTCGAAGGGGAAACCGTCAAAGAAGAATTGCTGCTGCTCACCGAATTAACGAAGGTGGCCCCGGCACCAAATTTTTTACTGGATTTATATACCATATTACTGCCCGAAGCCGATGCTGATTTCCAGATTGGTAGCGCCACCGTCCTGAATTGCCGCGATAGTATTTACAGGGCCAGCGGCCACCTGAAAATCTTGCGTCAGAATAGCGCCAGCGGCCACATAATCGCAGTTGACGGCTGGGGTAGCAGACGATGCCACGGCGGTAGCCGAGCCATATCCCCATGCAATATAAGCGCCGTTATCGCCTTTGTTCGTGATTTTGAACGTCTGGCGGTTGCGTCCCGTGACTGGTGTAAAGGTGATGCTGGCGGAGGCCGCTCCTACCGCCAAAATAGCCGAAAGCTGTGGGCAGAAATTCTGATCGAGGATTTGCTGTGCGAGCAGGCTTTGTCCGGTTGCTGGTAGTGCCATAATAACTCCTATAGAAAAATTAATTAATTATACCAACCGGGTGCTGTGGCAGTGCCGCCAGCATTCCCCGGCAGATAGGTAGCCCCACCGCCTTCGGTATTAACACCGCCCGCTAAGGTAGCGTTATATCGAGCACCTGTAGCTGCCCCTGAAAATGTATTAGCCGCAAAGCGAATAAGGCCGCCTGTTGACGCGACACAAAACGCGGCGGCGAAGGCGGGGGTTCCTGTGATGGTGATGGTCTGAGATACAGCCCAGATCGTGCCACCGTAAGTTGTCTGTGCGTGAACGGGGGACACGCCGCTGATTTCAAAGGCAACACCGATATTGTTGATGAAGCCACCTGTGTCAGCGTACTGATGTGCATTTGAACACGCGCCGAATTTCATTTTACCCGTGATATTAACGGTAGCATTGGCAAATGCTCCAATGCCATATCCAGCGCCGCCACGGACTTCAAACCCACCGACAGAAATAACAGCGCCGTTACTTGCCGAAATAGCCGTGCCGCCAGCTACGTTAATAAGCACGTTGCCGGGGGTAGTGGTGTCGCCCACAAGGGTTACAACCCCAGACCCTACCCACGGGGCTATAACACTGGCTCCTGCCGTATATGTCCCTGCGCCAACCTGAAGGGTGACGTTGTAGATAGACAAATCCAACATTGCAGCAGTGTTGATGGCCTTCTGGATTGTCAGGAAAGCCCCACCAGCATTATTGACCAGCCCGGTATTAGAATCACTGCCTGTCGTTAAGACATAATAAGTACGAGCCGCCACCAGAACCTCACGACCGGGATGCACATGATCGGCGCGGGCGTAGCGGGTGGATGTGCCAACGGAAGCGGTTGTGGCATCGCCCAGCGGGGCAGCAGATGCGGCCTGAGCCAAAACGAAACCAGTGGTAGCGATTTGGAAAGTATTTGTATCGACAGCAGCAGTGGTGGAAAGCGGAACACCTGTTAGGGTTGGCGAGCCCGCACGAACAGGCGCACCTATTCCAGTAGCCGTTGTCCATACCGGGAGGGCAGATGCGCCACCGCCCACTAAGATTTCAGTGGTAGCGCCACTGGCTAGGGTTTGCTGTGCGCCAGTAGCCGTTGTCCCGGTGGCGATTAATGCATAAGCAGTCGTGCCTGTTGCACGTCCGGTGCCGCCTTGGGCCACCGTTACTGCGGCATTATCCGTCAAAATGGTCGCATTAGCGTTTGGCAGCGTGTAGGTTTTTTCTGACGTTGTTGCACCAGAGAATTTGGTAAACCCGTTGGCGGTGCCACCGTTAGCAGAGCCGAGAATACCCGTAATCGTTGACGTACCGAGCGCTACAGTAAAGCCTGCACCCGTGGCACCAGTGGTCAGTGTGCCTACCGTGACAAGGCTCGCCTGTCCAACATAGGAAGCCGATATATCTATAACCGGAGTCGCACCGCCAGTAGAGGTAATGCGGTTGGCTGTGCCCGTTACCGAAGTCACCGTACCAGCCGGAGTGCTCCATGTGCCATTACCGCACCAGAATGTAGAGGCGGATGCAGAGGTGCCAGAATTGAGATTGGTCACGGGGAGATTCCCCGTCACACCCGTAGTTAATGGCAGCCCCGTACAACTGGCAAGCACCCCGGAAGTTGGTGTGCCCAGAGCTGGCGTTACCAGAGCAGGGGAGGTGGCGAATACGAGTGCGCCTGTCCCCGTCTCACCTGTTACCGCTGCTGCAAGCTGACCTGAGGAAAAAGACCCAAGCGAAGTGGCATTGCCGACCGAAGTAATAGCTCCGGTCATATTGGCATTGGTGGTTACGTTGCCCGCCGTCAATCCCGCTGCTGTGCCCGTGGCATTTGTAGCAACCAAGAGGGTGGGAGTGCCGAGATTAGGAGTGATAAGCGTAGGAGACGTGGAAAAAACTGCGACTCCTGTTCCCGTTTCATCCGTCAGCGCACCTGCTAATTGCGAGGAGTTAAACGAGCCCAAAGATGTGACGGTTCCCACAGACGTAATCGCGCCTGTCAGATTGCCAATGGAGCCACCAGAAAACGTCAGAACTTCGCCACTTTGATCGAGGAAATTGATAGACCCGGTATCGGCATTCAAAATGGTAAAGGATGGGATTAGAATATCTTTGGTGGCAAGATAAAAGCCCCACTCAGCGATGGTGGTGCCCCCAGAAGGCGTGAGAGCTCCTTGAGCAATTGAGCCGCCGCTGACATAATAGCGCTCCACTTTTTCCACAAAGTCATATGCCTTTGCCGTATCCTGCCACGACCTGCCAGCCAGATAGCCGAGGAAGGCGTTGGGGAAGACATCGATGCCCTTGTCTTGGAAATAGTTAGGCCACTTCAGGGACACGTTGTAGCGGATTAATTTGAACTGGTCGTCGTTAATGCTCGGCACAGCGCAAAGCTCAGGGAAAAACTGGGCTTGCAGATACGGATACCAGCCGATCTCGCTGTCGGTGGCCCATGTGCTTACATCTTGTCCGTAATTGGTGGCGAATAGGTTATAAGTGGTATTATAAAGCGCCGCTACGCCCGCGCCGATATAGGTCACGTTATCCAGCGCTGCCGTTTGACGGGTGCTGTCCCCTAGCTCGCCGTACACATAAGCGGCGGAGCGATAGCCTTTAACCGATTCGCAGTTATCTTCCAGATATTGCGTGGTGAAAGCCGACCCGTTCGAGGGGTTGATATCATACTGGAAAGTCTTGGTGAGGAAGTTGACGATCTGCGTATCAAGGTTCTGGTCAATAATGTACCCAAACAGCTCCTCGTATGTCCAAAACGTGCCAGAGCCGCTAGGCTGGAGGCTCGCCCCAGACATCCATGAGATATCAGCCGTTAGCTGGATATAGCGGGAAAGCAGGCTTGCCAAGGTTGATGCATAGCTATCGTGAGAATCGGGGAATCGGTAATCCAAGAAGGTTCGATCAACATTCATCCAGAACCATTTTTGGGACGCATAGGAGACGTAGATGCACTTCCATGTGATCGTGCCATCCACCACCGTCGAGGTGCCGGGGGTATATGTCCCGCTGAATGGAGAAGAGCCAGCCGCGACCCCGCCTGCGACAGTGGTATTCAGCCAGATATAGCCGCCAGCAATCATTTTCTGACCGAAAGCATAAGTGCCGGAATTGACGCGGTTGCCGATGAGATGCTTGAATATCCCCAGCAAATGGGTTTTAACCATCGAAGCTACGGTGGTGCCTGCGGGATTACCAAGAGGACTTCCGGTAAGAAGTGTCTTATGGCAGACACTTTCCAAGCCGATATTCGTGAAGTAATATTCAGCACCGTTGTTAGGTGCATAGCGGAACATGCCCAAATACGAAGACTGGCAGTAATAAAACAGGATGGCGCTGCCATCGTTGATCTGGCCAGCGGCAGTTGAAGACGGCGCGGTCAGGCCTGTGGTGCCGGGGAAAAATACTTGATAGACATTCCCTGCCGCAGTCAGCAAAATCTGCCCATACGTGACAGATAGGCCGGACGACCAATTGGTGGTGACGTTGTAGAGGTAAAACGTCTCAGCGAAGGTATCAATGCTGCCAGCGATATCGTTTGGCCTGTAAACATTCGGATAGGTATTCGCCATGATATTAATGGCGGTGATGACGGTGGGCCCTGTGCTGACCTGCCAGACATGAACCTTGTCGGCGTAGTGGGGTAAGATCGTATAATTGTCTGTGGACGCGGTTTCAATCGTCCACGTGCCATCGCCATTCAGCCAGTAATCATGGATGGTGTTGATGCTAAGAGTCGGAATAAAAGTAGCGAACTCAACCTCTTCATTATCGAGAATGGCGGTGCCGCCGGGAAGGGAAACCACAAGCCCACTGACAGGAATGGCGGGGACTTCCGTTGGGCTGATGACAAAGGTGGTGAAGCCCGGATTGACCGATGTATTGATCGGCGTGGGGGGAACTCCTCCGGTGCCCTCTACAGCAATGACATTGCCGTTCTCATCGAAAGCGGCGTATTTGAGAGCGCGTTGCGCGGCGGGCGGAAGGGTGGTGATAATATCCGTTGGGTCAACCACCGGAATTTGAATCGCGCGTGCCTGCGCTGCGCCGATCTGCTGAATTTGCATCTCTAATTCATCGAGTGCTTCTTCGATAACAATCGGAGCGAAGTCACCTTGATTTGAGATGGTCGTGGTCTGCACCAAAGGCAGTGTACGGACAATCGTGAGGCTGCTCAGTTCAGGGATGGGTGCCCCTGACAGCGGATAGGTGACGGTGCCACCAACACCCCAGATTTGGCCTGCGGCGGGGGGATTGATAAAAAGTGTATATTGGGCTGGCGGAATGAGGGAGATGTCCCCGTCCGGGTCGGAATAATAGACAGCAATATACGCGGCGCTGTCGGCGACGAATGAAAAATCAAACGAAGCCGTTACACCATTGCCCAATACAGTGGTCGAGTTCTGTGTAGTTGATATCGTCACGCGCTTGCCTCTTTATGGGCTGACACCTTATCTGGTGTTCTTGGAAGCTATAATAGACGTTATTTAGTGGTTTGGCCAGTTTTTTTATGGCCTATTTATGCACGCCCGTCACCGCGCGAACCTTGTTGTTGGTGGCTTGGCGGATAATGTCCGGGTTCTTCATCATGATGATTTTGCGGGCCGTCTCACGCGATACATCCATGATATTACTTACCGTGCGCACTTGGGCGAATACCGGGAGAGATGCAAAGCCGGGCGTTCCTATGGCGGCGTTTAGGCGGATTTTAGCCAGTTTGCCTGCGGTCTTGGCAAGGTCATCATATTGTGCCGGGGTGAGCTCCACGCCGTTGATTTTACGGTCAATGCGAGATGGGAAATATTTGATAGCCATAAGGCGCTGGTTTACCGGGTCGAGATTGACGCGACTCTGGAAAATAGGACTGGCGATATCGGGCCCAACGCTGCCTTCAGATGTCATTGGCTCGCCCCATACGTCACGGCGAGGCAGTAGCTTTTCACGGCTGCCCGGTATCTTGGCGCGGATGGAATCAACGATGTCGCGGGCTTCGCGCTGCACAGGGTCGATAGAGCGGGCGGCCTGAGCTGAAGCATTAGGCACGAAGCTGCTGACGAAGTTCTGGATGTAACGCTCACCGTACATATCTGGATTTGCTGCCATCTGAATGAAGTCGGACACGCCGCGCAACGACAGCTTGCTCATCATGCTTTTTGAAATCGCTTTCAAGCCTGCCTTAACAGCTTTTTCAGTGTCCTCGGTATCGGCGATATTCCACGCCACATCTGCCATATCAGCAGAGATGCCCATGATGGTCGCCATTGGCTCAGCCCACTGATAGCTATAGTAAGCGCCGTTGATCTTGATGCTGTATGGCTGCCAGCCCGTCATGCGGAGCATGGCGCGTTCTTCGGGGTCTGTAGGGCCACCTCCTGTGATAACGCCTTCGGCGGCATAAGCGGCTACCGCAACAGCGATAGTCGTACCGAGCGACATACGGGCGAGCTGGGTATCACGAGCAATCGGGCCGTTTAGGCCAGAGAGGTTGTTGCGGACTTCTTCGGAGAAGACAGCCAGAGGCGTGCGCTCACCAGCATATTTGATGATGTTGGTCGGCGTGCGGATAAAGGGCACCAAGAACTTAGCCATGAAGTGTGAGTTTGCAAAGTTCTGGATAGCGCGTCCGGTCGGGCCCAAAGACTTGGTAAAAGTCTGGTACTCAGCCGCTTTAACAGCAGCGGACATCATATCTTCGGTTGGGTTCATTAGAATGTCAGCGACACGCTGGTTGAACGCATCACCAGACAGGCCTTCTTTAGAGGCTGTGCGATATGCCAAGGCGTTCATTTCCTGACGGTAGCCGATGGCTTTGAAGATTTCATCTTCTGCCGCTAAGAAGCGTGATGGCATACGAATAACCTTACCAGCGGTGCCGGGGATAGCCTTGCGCTTAATTTGCTCTACCGTGTGGATACCAGAGATAGTATCTTCGTCACGCAGAACCTTTGCCGCCACCACGAGGCCGTCTTTAGCACCTTGCGTGATTCCGAAGAAACGCGCCTTTGCTTCCACCAACTCCACGCGATCAGCTTTCACACCCGTCACTACTTCGATACCTTTGCCGATCTGGGAAGCAATCGCAGTTTCGGCGACCGCATTGACCGCAAGCAAGGCGTTGCCCATGATGTTTTTTACATGCGTCATAGGGCCAGAAAGCAGCGAGTTAATCCAATATTCTAACATCATGTCGGAGAACTTCGGTTTCTGGCTGTCCTGAAGGAATTTCGACACCTTCTGCGGTGTATCCAGTGACATGCCTTTTTTGGCTTCAGCCTGTAGCTGGTTCAGCGTGCGCCCGGTGTTTTCTTCGAGGAACTGGCTCAGCATCTTAGCATCAGCGCCACCGCCGATTTCACGGAAAGCACGCAATGCGCGGCCTGCCTCTGCGGTAATGCCGGAGACCTGCGCCTGAATCATCAGATGGCGGTCTTTGGCGGCTGCATAGGCCATGACATCCTGCTCGGCACCGTTGGCAGCTTTCGCCATTGCATCACGAGTGGTTGTCGCAGACTGGATAAGCAGTTTACGGGCTGCGATGACCTGCTCAGCATTGAAGGCTTGGCCTATCTGGCGCATGTTCAGCTTTGCAGCATCCATGCCAAGGGCATCAGCCAAATCCAGAGCTTGTGCATCAGAGATAACGCCACGGCGTTCGGTCATGAACATATCGTTTTCGGCGGCGACTTCGCGCAGCACTTGGTTCACATCTTCCGGCGTATTCAGATTATCGAGGCGGATGTTGCCAGCTTTATCTACGAGTCCGTTATCGGCGCGTCCGAGTCGGCTGGTTGGGCCTGTTGGCTCGACGGGTTCTGGGCGTGTCCCAGTGCCTTCTGTGCCAGCGTCACCTCCGCCTGTGCCGACTGGAGCAGGTGTTGGAGCAATTCCCTCTTCTGCGGTGGGTGGCGGCTGTCCTCCAGCCTGTTCTGGAGGTAGCTGACCCGGCTCTGGCTGTCCTGTAGCTTCGTCTGTTGCTCGGTTAAGTCCATCATATTCCTCCGGTGCGTGTAATTTTACCATTTGGTCAGCTTCCGTGCGCAAGCGATCACGGGCAAGACCTGCTTGTTCAGGTGGTGTGTTGATAGCTTCACGAGCATGGATATCGGCCAAGGTGGCTACGGTATGCGGCTCATCGGCGATAACAATTTTCTCTGGCTTAACAGCGAGCATACGATCAAAGACTCCGCGCACATCGTCGCTGATAGGCGCTTTTAGCTTCTGCACCGTCTGATATATTTTGGTCAGCCAGTCCTTGAACTTGGCAAAAACTCCAACGAGCTCTTTGCTAGGTGCAACGCCCTCCATCAAATAGCGCTCCACGCCACGCGCGAACTTTTCATGCGCACGAGTGGGGATTTCTTCTCCTTCTACAACACCAAGCCATTTACGAATTGCGGAAGCATCGTTGATGATGTCGCCGGGGGCGTGTTCATGCTTGGCATCCTGCATAAGGTCTTCCAACCAGTGATGGCCTGTCTCATGCACGAAGGTCGAGGCGTTGGCAGATTTGAACAGCGAGATGACAGCCTTGGCATCCTCGGTAGCCAGTTTGATTTTACCGCGTGCGCCTTGGAAGAGCGGTTGCCCTTTTTCGCCAATGGATTTGCGCATCTCTGGCGTGATGTCGAAGCCCCACTGGTCGTTATGGATAGGCACCTCGTTTGACTCAATGCCGAAATCATCTCGAATGCCCTCAGCGAATTTACCCAATCCAGAGAACACCTCCTTGATGCGGTCATTCATGCCGGGGATGCCATCGGGCTCAGATGTTAGCTTGAAGTTGTCGTCGGATTTTTCGACAAACTTTTCCAGCTTGTTTTTTAGCTGTGTAGCGCGGTATAGCTTATTTGCATCTTCGTAGGTAAAGGTGCCACCGGAAGCTGCCATTTCCATTTGCGAAGCTGCTTTTTCTTCAGCCTCGGCCCGTGTCAGCCCTTGTTTTTCAACAAAGAAATCGGCACGGTTTTTGGCTTCTATCCCCAGCTCTATATCACGCTTATGCCCCATGGCTTGAACGGTGCGGTTAATATCTGCATACGTTGGAATGGCCTCAGGGTTGACAATCTCCACGCCCGTCACATCGGTGTCAATTTTGACGGGCTTAACCTTAGCGCCGAACTTCTTGATGATGCCGTTGGTGATGTTGACCAGCACCTTGTCGTACACCTCTTTCATGCCCTTGTCAGAGATTTTGATGTCGAGGCCGGAAATAACTTGGTCTTTTGTCCCGCTTTTTTCAAGGAGGTCGTCCAAGGCGCGGCGTGCCGTTAGCAATTCTCTGTCTAATTGACGGCGCAAAATCGGATTGCCCTCTTCGCCTTTGCTTGTCTCTTCTAAATAAGCGTCACGCGCTTTTTGCTCCGTTGCAACGGCGGCATCGAGTTCCTGAGAATAATCTTTTTCTGGGCGCTGGCTTGCTTCTTTAGCACGCGCCAAAATGTCTTCCGCCAACCCCTTGCCAAACACGTCTCCAAGCTGCTTTTCATTCAGGCGCACATAGTCGCCGTCCTGCTGCCCATTGACCTGCTTAGCAATGAACTCCGACACGCTGCTCCCGCCAGAGCGGCGAACATCTACCTTCACGCCCGTTACCGCGCCGGACTCATCGGTGACGACCTCTGGCGAGATGCGGATTTCTTTCACATCGCGCTGGAGGGCTGACGAATAGCGTTCTGCCTGCTGCTCACCCGTAGTCCATGCCACACGGTCAAAGCCATGCTCGATAGCCCAGCCGATGAGACGCTTCATGCCGAGTTCGGTGTATTTGTTCATGTCATCAAAGGGTGCCTTGGCTACGCCGGAGCGCAGTCGCTCCTCTTCTTTGTTCGCCGCATCGCGCTTATCTACGGCCTCATCAAGCTCAGCACGGTACGCCTTCACCTCGTCGTCATTGAGCTTTTCTGACCTATTGATGGTATCCTCAAGCTGAGAGTCCTCGTAAGGCTTGAGTTCGCCGCCCTTGTTCTCATAATTAGCGCTTTCTCTTAATGCCCTTAATTCTGATTCAGGGGTTCCCTCTGGAAGTCTATAATAGTGCTCGCCGCGTTTAAGAATGTGACCTTGAATCTCATAAATCTTATAGTTCAGGTCAGAGAGTGTTTTGTTAATTGCATCGGCGGCTACGGGGTCTGAATAGCCCTTCTCACGCCCCTGCTGGTGCCAGTCAGATTGCACCTCTTCCACGAACATGACGTTTTTGCCGTCAGCGTCCTTACGGCTGTTGAAGCGCGTGTGCATCATAACAGGCTCGTCGGCGCTCCATCCATGCTGGCGCACGCCTGTGTCGGGGATTTGCGGCAACGTAATGAGCAACTCGGTATAGTCGTCTTTAGGGCCCTCTAGCTGGTAGTCGCTGTAGGTCGTAGCACCCTCTTCACCACGCTCTTCGCCTTGAATGATGTCCTCATTCCAAAGATGCTCCCAGAGCGCTGAACGAGCTTCCTGAAGAAGATTGCGATGACTACGGCCACTCCCGCTATCAAGTTCACGGCCCGTATCCTCATCAACCAAACGCCATTCGCCATTCATGTCGTTAATATGGATTTTAAAGTTATGTGCGTTGTTTCCTACATCAGCATCATAAACGACATCGGCCATATCCTCTAGGCTATCGCGGGCGCGTTCTTGCGCATATTCCTCAATGGCCTCGTTGTTCCACTCTATGGTTTTGGTGCCGTCTTCATTTTCCTCGATATTAAGATATGGGTCGCTATCAGGCTCACCCTCTTTCTCGTAATACTCCTTCGGGTCATCACCATGGTCTTCATGGAACATAGTTTTTTGTTGCTCGACCTCCTCACCAAAGAGATATGGGTCTTCTTCTTCTAAGTCGAGCCGGGTGCCATTATCGTTGATGTAAACATCTTCCTCGGTAAAGCTGCCCTTCTTGCTGTCATCATTAACGGAGCGGACATCCTCACGGATTTCCAGCTTGTTTTTGTCGAGCCAATCCATCAGCTCCTGCTTGTTCACCTTCTGGTCTTTGGGCAGGGAGTCGAGATACTCGTTCAGGCCCGACCAGTAAAGCTCATCTTTTTTGAACTGACCGTTCTTGACGAAAGAATCGACCTGCTTTTTCATCTGTTCCGGCGTGCCGGAAGCGTTTAGCTTCTCGCCCAGCGATTGATACATTTTCGAGTAGAAGCCGGGGAGTCCGTATTTGCCCGCCTCTTCCCCAGCGCCTTGGAACAGTTGGCGACCGCCACGAACTTCGCCGCGCTCACGGCCACGACGAATGACAGGGCTCTCACGATTATAAAGGGCTTCTGCGGTGCCCAGTTTGCCACCAAAACGCTCCGCACGAGTGGCGTAGTATTCAGCGACCAGTTGACCGCCTGCGATAGCCTCATCCTCTGGACGGCCCGCTTCCATGAGCTGGCGCTTGGTATCTTCCATGATGGCAGCTTTTTGCTCTTCAATCGGACGGCCTTCTACCTGCGCATCAACGATTGCTTTCTCAGCTACCTGTTCCCATGGGCTTTTGATTGTCGATTCTGGCTCGGCAGCCAGCGTGTCGATGGCTTCAACGGTCTCTGGCATTTTTTCATGGGCCAAGCGATAAGCTTCAGACACCTGTGGCGCGAGGTCGCGGCGCTTCAGGTCAAATTCTTGGATGCCTTCACGCAGCTTAGCCATCTCCGGCGAATCGCCCGTGGTCTGCTCTTTGATATACTCAGCGTTCTTCGCTTCGAGGTCATCGATCTTCGACTGGTAGATTTTCTTTTTGCGGGGGTTGGCATCTTCCAGCTTTGCCTTCAGGGTTTCGATGTCCTGAATATGTGGCGCGGTTGCTTCAGCGGCAGCTAAGCGCTCCGCCTTTAGATTGTCGATACCGCTACGCAGCAAGTCCATACGAGTGGCCGCTGCATCATACTCGGCAAACACCTCCGGTTTTTCCTGACGGGCAAGCTGATTGGCCGAAGGCCCTACAGGCTCATCCATCACACCAACGGGCATGCGGGCTTCCGTTGCCTGCATAGTTGCTGCCTGCTCCGGTGTCGGCTCTTTCATGCCGAAGTAAACCTTCTCACCATCCAGCACGCCGTTGACCTTGGCTTTAGCGAGCATCTCCGGCATTTCACCTTTGGGCACAGCTTTATGAGGAATATGCCCTCCCATTGGGAAGCCTTCCAGAGCGAGTGCGAGGTCGCGGCCAAGAGCGGGAGAGCCTACTTGGTTGCCAAACTCCATTACGGCAGATTGCGCACCGCCTTGCCAACCCATAAACTCGCGCCACATTGCATCAGCGGTTGGGACAACCATGCCCTCGAACACGCTTTTTGCGATGTTATTTTGGCCTGCGGAGTAGTCATTATAAAGGCCGAGTTTTTGCATAGCCTTAGTGGTGTCTGGGTCAGAAGCGCCAAGCGGGTCTTCACCGAATGTTTCTTTGTACCCCTCACCAAAAGCGGTAGCGATTTTACCGACCGGGCCATTGCTGATGAGGGCACGCTGTGCCTCATTCAACTCCTGTGGCGGGGCCTTGAAGGCGGGCATAGCATTGCCTTCTGCGTACATCGAACCAAGGGAGGTCAGCGCCGATTTACCAAGCGTCTCCAGAGGAGAGTCTTCTTTCAGAAGCTCATCGGTGGTAGGCAATTGCCCATCCTGTTCAGCTCCGAGCAGATCATCTGTGGTTGGTAAGGTCGCGGCCATTTATTCTGCCGTTTGCACAGAAGGTGTGGGCGCACGGGCATAGCCATGCTGGATAAGCAGATCATTTGCTTCGGCACGGGTGATTTTGCCATCGCGTAGAGAGGCTTTAATGGCGGCAATACCACGCGGGCCTTTTACCTTGCCAGCGGTGAGGCTGTCAGCGAGCTCGGCTTTGGAAAGAGTCACAGGTGCGGCGGCAGCCGGAGCGCCACCATTGGCATCTTGCTTGATTTCCTTGGCGGTATTATCGCCGAGAAGGGTCTCGTTATTGATGTCAGCCAGCATCTCGGTCATGGAGCGTTTAAACATAGGGATGGATTTTCCGATGTAATCTGGGCTTTCTGGATTGTAAAGCTGGGTATAATTCTTGCCCTCGGCTTTACCTTTTTCGATTGCTGGAAGCGCCAACTGCATCCATTTCAAATATAGTTCTTCGCCCTTAGGGTCACGCAATCCCATCATTTCATTCTTACCAGAGATTTGGGATTTGGCTACATCAAATGCCTGCTTTTTCATCTGCGATTCCGCTTCGCCTTCCGGCGTGCCTTTACCAGACAGCTCTTTCACTGCCTTATCATAACCAGAGATGGTAAGGCCCTTGCCGACCATTCCTTGCAGCTCGACGACATTGTTGATTTTGCCGGAATGGATACCGCTGAATACATCATAGAACGAGCCGCCATATTCCTTGGCATCCTTGCTCGTTACGCCTGCGCTCTTCTCCAGATTATAATTCGCACGCGTCTCCAGATAAGTCATGGTCTGTGGGCTATCGACCAGAGCAGCACGCATATCAGGTGGGATTTGGTCGATGGATGTGAAGGTGGGATTGATGGCGAGGTTCTGGGCATCGTTCAGGAATTTGTTTTTCCATGCCGTAGCCCCCGACTGATAAACAGCACGCTTCTGATTCAGCGCCTGAATGGTGGCTTCGCGCTCATCGACGTTTGGAATAGCCTGCGCACGCTGGAGGGCTGATGGGTAAACCTCATCGAAATTCAGCAGCGCCTGCATCGGAGTGGCACCCGGCTGCACAGCAACGCCTTTTGTGTCGCGGGCGGCTACAATATCATCGCCGATGGTGGCTGGTGGCGTGGAGCCTAAAATGGTGTCGGGCGCTGCGTATTGCTTTTCTTGGTCTTTATGAAGCTGCACAGCGTATTGCGTGGCCTCTTCGGGGGTATTAAATATACCCAGATGCTTGCCAGTTTTTTTGTAATTTTGCACGGCCTCATCTGTAGTCATCGTTTTGCCGTCATCGCTGATGGTGGGAAGCAGAACTTCCTTCCCATCTATGTTGACAGAGACGGACTTAACGGTGCTTACCGACCCATCAGAATTTTTGACAACTGGACGGTTATTCAAGTCGATGTTACCCGGCACGGTCGGGGTGATTGCCACAGGCGTGGCAGCGGCGTCAGTAATGCCCGGTGTCAGCACGTTCATGCGCGGGAACTCGCACTTCGCCCGCTTGGCGTGGTTGTCGTAATTATTCTTGATATACTGGAGGAATTGGCCGGAGGTCATCGTCGCATTTCCGCCGTTATTGACCACAGCAGACAGCGCCATTTTGCGGTCGCCTTCATACAATGGCAGCAGGACATCAACAGCACGCGCTGTGGGGTCAGCTTGGGCCGCCTTCAACAAAGCTGGGCCACCACCAACACCCTGCTGATAACAGGCATATCCTTCCCATGGCTCGGCTTTACGTCCAAGCGCTTTGGTCGCGGCAGTATCGCCCTTTTTGATTTCGACAGCCATATTGAAGGCCTGCTCCTGCAAATCCCCACCTTTTCCAGTTTGGCCGATATCACCACGCTTACCCAGATTTTGCCCAAAGCTGGACTCGATACTTGCCACCGTCAACGCGTGGTTAGGGTCGATGCCCTGCGAGTGCGCCACGTTTGCAACGGTCGCTTGCACATGCGGGACGCTCCCGGTCGGAGCAGGCAGCGGGTCGCCGCCAAGCAAGGCATCTGCATTGCGCGAGGCAGTGTATTTCATATTCTCTGCATGGAGAGATTTGTCAATTTCAAGCCGTTGGTAGCCGGGAATCACATCGGCATTCTGAGAGTAGATGCGATTCGCCTCATGGATATCACCCGTGAGCGTGGCGCGGTTGACCATGGCACCGACAGTTTTCCCCCACGCAGTACGCTGCTGCTCTGCGATGATTGGGCTATCTGGTTCAACGCCGCGATCTAAGGCATGTTTTTCGATTTGACCGAATAACTGCGCCTGCGAGCTATCAACCACATACGGGTCATTATAATTCGTTACCGCGTTATCGGAAAGCGTGTTGACGAACGCATCGTGCGACTTGTCTTCATAGGCCGTCAACTGCGTGCTTTGATGGCGCTGGGCCGCATCCATTTCCTGCATGGTGCGGTTGCTCGTGTATTTCGACAAGATAGCGCGTTCATAAGGCGATTTTGCCTGTGCGAGCAATTCGCTCTGGGATTGCTTCAATCCCTCCTGCAAAGGAGCAAAGCCGGACAGCGCATCCATGCCCTGCTTCTGCTGGTAGTCATTTGTCATCTTGGAAACTTTTGGTGCCCAGTGATTCGCTATGAGATCATTGGCCCGCGCTTCGGCTGCCTGCTCACCATATTTTACGGTCAAGTCTTCGGCTTGCGCTGCGATGCGCTGCGTGGCCTGACCAATTTGCGCACCCATGCTGTCGGCATTTGCACGCACGCTGAATCCGGGCATAGCTTGGCCGCTTAATTGCTCTTCGGGCACTCCACTATAGCTGACAGCCATTAATAAAGCCCTCCAAGACCTTCGTTAATAGAATGCCCGGACTCGAAATCGCTGTATGAATTGCCGCTCGGTTCGCCACCGCCACCAAAACCCCCGGCCTGACTGGCGTTTGCAGCACCACCAAGAATGGTGGATGTGGCATTGATATAGCCTGCGGTTTTGTCGGCTTTAGCTTTTGAACGATATAGCTGGGCTTCTGACATATCGTTTGCCTGATCGACCTGAAAACCATACGCCTTACGCGCTGCATTGGAGCGGATAGTAGCAGCATCCTGCTTATCTAAAACCTTCTGACTATCACGCACAGCAAGCGACGACCCTGAGTTCACATCCACACCGCTGGAAGCCTGTTCGGTTAATATTTTCCCTGTTTTCGCGGCGGCCTTCATGCCTTGGTTTCCAAGCGCGATCTCTCCCTCCTGTCCAGCGAAGGTAGCGTTGCGTCGAGCGATCTCAGCGTTATTCGTCGATACCTGCGAGTTAAATTTCCCCGCAGCAGAGGCGGCGTTGCCAGCTTGAATAGACCCAACCGCCCCAACCGCTGCTGCGGCGACCATCAACGGAACTGTAATACAAACCATTTAATTACCTATCCAGAGAGAGTAAACATGCTCCAGTTCCACTGCGCCAATGCGCTCGAAGAACGTTTTTAGCTTAGGAGAATCGCCGCGAAGCCAATGATGCGGGTACACGTTTTTCACACCTCGCGCCTTCAGGTGTGTCAGCGATTCCAGATACAGCTTTATGCCAAGTCCGCTAGGGCGGTTTTCCTTCTTCAGATAATATGCCGCTTGCGTGCCACACAAAACGCCCTTGCTCTGAAGACTATTGCCGATAGTGAACATGCAGTAGCCAACCAGTTTGCCGTCCTTACGCGCCGTCACGATCTGCAACTGATCGGCAGCATCAAGCGCGGCGATAGAATCAATGTCCGGGTCGAATGGCATGTCGGTTGGGCTTTCGCCGACTTCTGTATTGTGTGCATCGAATAAAGCGATGCATTCAGGGTAGAAAGTGGCCCAGCGTTCTAGTTGGAGCATAGTGCCCCCACTTCGCGTTTGAGGTTCTCGATGCCAGCGCGGTTCATGGTCAGGCGCTTGATGCGGGCGTCCATATCAATCTGGATGTTCGCTCCTTGCAAGCCCAGCCACCACTTATGGTCAAACGGGATATTCAGACAATATTCAAAGATTTTTTTGCAGCCTTCCATGGTGTCCAGCTCATCATAAGTTATGCTGAGAGCGCCATCGGCTTCGACCTCATCGAGAAGCTTGTCGCGGCGGGCCAAATCCTCATCGGCGGAGAGCCCAAACTTGGCGAGGCTGTCTTTTACATCTTGCAGTCGGCGGCGGATAACCACCACGCGGATATCGGGCACGAGCGCCTCAACCAAACGCCATCCCTCGACCATACCCGTTTCAACGGTGCCGATATAAGGCTGACCGAAGAAGCGCTGAAAAGCGGGGATATTGTGAAGTTCTACGGTCATATCGTGTTTGCATGTCCAATCCCCATAGGTGAGGAACTTGGAAAGCCATGCCGTGCGTGAGCGGGGGAGCGCGTAAATTACAAATGGCGGCATCTAACCCTCGATACTAAATTTTCTGTACTGGGCATTATACTTGCCCATTGGCTCAGGCTCCTCGATGGTAAAACCAACAATATCGAGTACGCGTATAGCGGCAGTATAATCGTTATCAACCCAGTTTACAAGTTTTGGAAACAGCTTCAGCATGTTATCTACCTCTTGCTGATAGATGCGTGCGAATTTCAACGGAGACACCTTGTGTACTTCATTCGATGTGATGAGCCATGGCTGGCCGATGTTACCCAGAAATGGGCCGCCAACACCCCAGATAGCCGCCACCTTGCCATTAATAAGCGCGGTTTTGCGCATCACAGAGCGGCGGTAGCTAGACCATAGCGCCTGATCGATAGTCACGCCGAATCGCAATATTTCATCCGCGTCTTGAGTTCGCAAACTTTCTTTCAGTTCGCCCACATGGATGGGGAGCGCCTCTACGATGGCTAGGATGGTTTCCGCGCCGACTGTTTCGACCATCATGACGCCGTATCTCCGACCATGTAATTACTTACAATGGCGAGGACGTTCGCGGGGAGCGGATATGTTTGCTGGACGGCCACTTGCCCACGCGTATCCCAGCTTGCGGGGACGTTGATGTAATAATCTCCAGTAAACAGGGGGATGGCACTACCAGCGGTTATTAGTGCGTTGCGCTCCTTTACTTCTTTCATATTCGTCCACGGCAAGGTCGCGCCATTTGGTTGAGTCGAAGCATCAGGCTGATTTGTGCCGACCGATATACCACGGCTATCGTTTACGCGCACGGTGACGCTGTAAATATTTTTCCGCTTGCCTTGTACGGTTGGGATGCCAGCAGGGTCGAGGAAAAGGCTCTGAATTTGGCAGGTGTATGGCAAACCGACGACAATGGAGGAATACGCGCTTGGCAGTGTAATTTGCCCATTAGTGACGACCTGATTTGCCATAACGCTACCATCTGCGAGAATGGCCACGGTTTTTCCTTCCAGATGATTCAGGCCGGAAACAACATCGGTGGTCGGCGTTATCGTCCAATCGCCCGGTGAAGCCGGGACAGGCTGCAAGGAGGGGTCATTGGGGATGGTCTCGGTTATCGGCTGAACGACATCGGCGATCACCGATGTTGGGCTTGTATAGGTGATTACGATAGCCTTGCCGCCGCCCACGCGAATAACCTGTCCAACGCTGTCGGAACTGAAAACCGATGAAGAAGCCGAGAACTCGACATAATTAGTGATGAGCGGCGCTGCTACGGCACCCTCTCCGGTCGAATCCGAGATAATCAAATCCGTTCCGCCGACATAGCCATCTCCCGGCGTGAGGACGTTGATAGCGGTGATAACACCCCCGGCCACCGTTGCCGAAAATGTAGCACCGGAACCAATACCCGTTGGGTCAATGGCGATAACTGTGGGGGCAGTATATCCTGAGCCACCAGCGATCAAATTCACAGCGGTGATGTTGCTGGTGCCATCAGCGGCAGCGGGAGTGAGAATCGCATCGGGAGTAGGTTGAGGCCACTTGAGGCCGGAGTCCACGCAGAAGGTCGATTCTACATTCTGCCAATCGCGGTTGTCCATGCGTTCGGAATAATATTTCCATTGGCCTTGGACGTAACGCTTTACGATAACATACACGGCGTCAACAGGCGGCTCTGTAACCGATACCACGCCGACCACAAGCCCATTCGTATCATGTCGTGCCCAAGCGTAAACATCTTGCTCTTTCAGATAGGTGAATGACAACAAAACCCCGTCATTGCGCACCGCCCAGATAATTTTATATGGCTCTTCCGAGTACGCCCACTGGACGATCTGATAGCCTTGGAAAAGCTGATTTGCCAAGACAGTTTTATCTTCGCCCGTATAGACGTTGATAACGAAGTTGTATGCCAAATCGCGGACGATGGAGCCCTTGGATTGCACATATAGGATATTATAGTTCACGACGATGGGAGGTACTGTCGCAGAACAGCCGTTGTAGGCCTGCGCCTGAGCAGTCTGATCGATAGGGGTAATGTCTGAATTATTGCCGCCATTGACGTTCCACGCGCCACTGCCAGTAAGCATGATAAGAGCGCTCGTCATGGGCACCATGAATTGAATGCCGTTAATCTGTTGTGCCCACGGCGTTCCGACGATTGCATCCGATGCGACCGTGGGAATGGCGCTATCCATATTGTCATATGTGCCGGGCTTGCTCATCCAGTAGGTGTCGGGATTGTTCAGCGTATTGGCATAGGCACGGCGCTGCTGGTAATAAGCGACAACACCCGGATAAGTGCCAGAAGCAGGCCCGACGACTAGATCAGCCGTGCCGCCCGTACCACCTGTGATCGTGATCGTATCTCCCGACAAATACCCCGTTCCCTGATTAGAAATCAGGAACCCGACAAACTTGCCGTTTGCTTCAACCGGGATGCCGCCAAAGCCTGTTCCTGTGGAGGTTGTCACAGAATATCCGATGGTGCTCTGGGAATACCCAGACCCCTGAGCTGTCACAGAAACTTCAAGGATTTTACCGGGCGCGAAAGGGTCATAGTGATTAGGCGGTACAATGGTGAAGTCCGCCAAAATATTTCCATCGACAAACTGATTGCCGAACGAGCTGCCGATATATCCATACGACACGCCGACAGGAACATTTTGCGGCGTGTATGCCGGGACAGACCTGTAAACATTATAGCTTACAGCGCCGTCTACAGAGTTCCATGTGACCGTATTAGAGCCAGCGTAAATAGAAATGTTGTTGTTCGATACGCTGCCGCGCTCGCCAATGATGCTTTCATCCCCGGCACGGTTAACCGATGTCACGACATAGCTATATTGCGTATCAATGGTCGTAGATGATTGGGCGGTCACGGTAATATTGCTGGGCGAGGAGATCGATGCAGAAAAGTCTACGGGCGTTATCGTCCAATTCGTCGCTCCCAGCCGCAATAATTCCTGTGCGCGGTACTCGGTTCCTGTGATTTGGTTTACACAGGTCAGCGTCATCGTATCGGCGGACTGAGTAAATTTCAGATATGGCAAATCCACCGCCATATAGGGCGTGGCAAGCGTATAGAGTCGGGACGAAGAGCCCCCAGAAATGTACGTCCCGAAGGAGCTTGAATCCACCGGGTTGCCGAATAAATCAAGCAATTGGAAGGTGTTGGTGGTTTTATTATCTACAATCCATGTCAGGCCGTTTAGCTCCGTCATGCCGACCATATTGGTAATGTAAACCCAATCACCATTGCTATATCCATGCAGAGGGGCGGTGATAACGATGGGATTTGCCTCGGTGGCACCAGTAATGGCAACCGGGTCTTCGATTACATACGCGCCATCGGACTTAATCCGCATGTAATTATCACCGAACTCCAGCGCATAACCTTGATTGATGTTAAACTGGAATCGGATATCGCGCGGGGGATTATCACCTGTCTGCTTGCACGTCCCGACATAAGCCAAGCCAGCACGCGAAGACGCGCCACCGCGATAATTCGCAAAGAAGTTGCGCATGGTGGAGGCACCGTTATGCCATTTGGCGAGGTCGGTGCGGCCAAACAGGGACGGACTAATTTCTCCGGCGACGAAGCTATTTTGAATTGAGGGTAATGTCATTTACCATACCCCCGGCCACGACATATCGCTATAGGCTCCATAGGCGCTACATCCGGTGCCATAGGCATAACCGCCGCTGTTCCGCGCACGAATCCAGTCTGGGATATGGTCTTGCTGGGTCGAGCCTTCGTTGGCATCCCGCACGCGGGCGCTTGCAATTAATCCTTCGGCGATCTGTGCCTGCATTTTCATAAGACCAAGATGCAAAGACAGTGCCGGGACGAGAAATGCTCCCAGCGAGGCCACAAAGGCCGACTGCAATTCGCTGTCCCAAAGCTGAGGATTCGGCTGGTTTACCGTATAAACAAGCTGCGCCTGCGTTTGATTGGTCAAAATGATCTGGAGGGGCTGGTTATTCACGTCAGTCGCATATGCAACTTGGAATGGGATTTGCTGCTGTGGAAGACATGCCGATGCAGCGATGAAACCGCTATTCAGCGGCACGCCGTTGTTGAGGGGATTGGGAAAGGTCGGCACCAAGTACCGCGCTGCAAGCGAATCTGATGGCAAGGCATATGCATATAGCCATGGCTGCGGGGGTAATGGCAAGGTCGCGCCATTCTGGTTCTCCGGGGTGCCTGCGGCTGCGGCCAGAAGCGTCAGCGTTTTTTGCATACGCAGGCAATTCCAGTAAGCGGCACGCGCCAGAGACTCAAAGGTCGGGGTGTAAAGCGTATTGCAGGCGTCAGACTCCGTGGAGCCCTCGTTTAAAGAGGAAATCTGCCCTCGCGCACCTATTTGTAGCAAGGCACGGTTGCAAAGATTGATTTGATTTCCGGTAGCCATTTACGCCTCTCAATAAGGGCGCTTGGAGCCCAGCTTGTGTTTCGGGAATTTCACTTCGGCCTGCTCATCTTCCTCATCCTCGACGCCCATATGCGTGATGGTGAGTTCAATGCGGGACTTCTCGCCTTCACCCGTATCGCTGGTCGAAACGCTCGTGACCTTGGCGAGAGCGAATACATGCAGGAAGTCGCCCACTTCGCATTCGGCGGTCAATCCCAGTTTGTCGAGCTCTTCCTGACCCAAGCAGATGCAAAGGCCGTAGGGATAAACACTCGCCGCACCGAAGCATGGAGAATCTGTCCTCATCTCTTCGGCTGTGCGGGCCATATCATGCAATTTAGGCGTTTTCATATGATCTTCCCTTGTGATTATCCTTAGTTCAGCATCAGGCCGACCCAAGTATTTGTAGCCATGAAGTGATAAACTCCGGTTTTGGCATTCGTCAGCGCCACGCCAGTAGAGCCAGCGGTGCCGTTGATCGTTTCCGAAGCGGTCGCGTAAACCTGCACCGGGTTAGCGCCGTTATTGTAAACCCAGACCTCCATCCCAACTACGCCAACAGGAAGGATTACTCCGGTGCCTGAGTCAGCGGTAGTGATGTTGTTAACAGCAGCAGCGAGCTGGAAGGCATCCGTGCGGGTTGCACCTGCGGCGGTCAAAGCATTCCCACGGGAGGTGAGAACATATTTGTTCGCAGTGGTAGCCGTGATGTTATCGGTAGCGGCGATAGTGGTAAATGCGGCGGCGGCGGGAGTTGTCCCACCGATAGCAGCACCGTCTACGGTCACAGTGCCGCCGGAAGGGGCTGCGATTGCGAAGGAGGGGGTGTCGCCATTAGTAAGCGTAGCGAATGTCTTATATGCTGCACCGTTTACATCATACGCCTGAATGAGGCCTGTATGCGCTGTGGTGGCATCGGTTTTAATAGCCTTACCGTTGCCCAGAACAATATCACCCACTCCGCCAACTGCATCAGCGAGGAAATCGCTGCCCAGATAAAGCATGGTTACAGCGGTCGGGCTGGTGATGGTCACGAGATACTTAGCTTCAGTTCCGCCCGTTACATACGCGGTGCCGCTAAGGGTCACGCCGGAGGCCGCCGTGATCGTCTGCGAATAGATCGTCGCATTACGGATGCTAAGCACAAAGGACATATCCTCAACATATGCGACCAGTGCGGCTACGATTTGCACGGCAGTGGCGGTTGCGTCCGTAAAATCAGCGCTTGGGCCTGTGCGCGTGATAACGCCGCCAACAATTCCAGCAGCGCTTAACGTTCCATTGCCAGCCGTGCTGATAGCGGTGTTGATAACAGCAGGCACATTGGCTGCATCTGCCAGCGCCGCGATAGCGCCCGTAGATGTTTGAAGCTGCTCGGCAGCCAGACGCCCATTAGCGGATACGGGTACAACCCAAAGAACTTCATTACCAATCAGTGCCATTATTTCTCTCCTTTGGTGACTTTTTCAATTTTCTGTGCGCCCGAACCACCACCTACGCTTTTTTCATGGCGCTTGTGCATGTCCTTAATCTCGGCCTGATGGCGGACGTGGATTTCTTTTTTTTCTGCCTTACCATTATCAGCGACCGCGTGCTCGGTCTCATGACGGTTATACATATCCCGGCGCTCATTGGCTTGGCGCACATGAGGAGGCAGGCCCTCTTCAGTGATCTTCATGCCATCGGTGCCATCGCTGACGCGGGCGGATTTCTTTTCGGCCTTGGAGACCTTCATTTTGCCGCTGTCATCATCGCGTTTCAATTCCGGCGATTCGGAGTACATTTTTTCAGAACGTGACGCCATGGAACTATTCCTTCTCTTTGCCGTACATTTTACCAATCATGCCCTTGGTCGTAGGCTTTTTTTTCTGATCTTTGTCCTTACCGATCTTGGACTCGATTTTTTCTTTGGCATCGGACTTAATCCACGCCTTTTTCTTATCAGCCATTTCCGATTCCTTTATCAGCGATAGCGTTTACAGCTTTACGGCCACCTGCGCGAACCACTGGTTGCTGCGGGGTGGTGTCTAATTCGATCTGGCGAGCCTTGGCAGGCCCACGGCGTTGGCCACCCATAAGCGGCACCTCTGCCTTGCCATTCAGCAGCGTCACACGCTTGCCATCTTCTTTTGCCAATGCCATCGAGTTGGCGAAGGCGCTCTCGTAGCTAATCCACTGTTTGCCAGCGGCTTTGGCGGCTTCTTTGCCGAGCTCATCAAGCTTGCGCAGATATTCGATCATGTTGTCGTGGGCCATTTCATTCAACGGCTCCATTTCAAGATTCGGCTCTTCTTCCCAGACTACAATGGAACCTTCGTCGAACAGGTAATCATCCGCGTAAAATTTACCTTCCTTGATGCGATACACAGGCACGTCATCGGGGATGACAGTTGGACGGAAACTTGATACTGGCGGCTGAGAAAAAAGCTTCGACATAAAAATCCTTTAGTAGTGGTTGGGGAGGGGTGTTTTAAGCCCCTCCCTGTCCCGGTTAAACCGCAACGAAGTTGTTGCCATAGAGGGTCGGCTGGCGCAGGTCTGGAGCGTTGAGCAACAGGTTAGCGGTCAGCGTAGCGGTGAAGGAACCCGCGATGACGTAGTTGATACGATAGAAGCGTGGCAGTGCCGCATCCTGCGGGATAGGCGGAACCGGGAACTTCAGCGTGTCACCTGCGTTAAGCGTGGTGCCTACAAATGCACCGGACGAATAAACGGTGTAATACGTGCCGGGAGAGTAGCTGCCGTTATCAGGAGCCGCCTCAAGCACGATGGTAACAGTACCAGCGCCAGTACCCGTTACATCGATGCTTACCAGCACTTCTGGGGTTGCAACACCATCGCCAGCGCCGATATCAACGCCAATCGCAGTGTTAAGGCCGCCAGAACCGATCATCGCCGGGGCAACGCCGGGGCCAGCCCCAGTGATGTCGAAGAGATTGGTGGAGGCAGCGGTTGTGGTCAGCTCTTGCGCGAGCGAGAACTGTCCACCATAGAGAGATTTTTCTACATAGGCCATTAGGGTGCTCCTTAAGAAATAGTTGCTTCAGTGTTCAGGAGCGCATCCACCAGACGGATAGGGATGTCACGCCACATCAGGACGGGTTCGCCTGCGTACTCTTTCGAGCCGATCAGCACGTTCTTATCGCGGATGGCTTGAATGTCGAGTGCGGTACGAACGGTACGGTTGCAGTACCAAGCTGGGTTGATACCGGGAACCGGGTCGCCCGGAGCATCCGTTTCCGTGATGCCAGAGAGACGACGAGTTGCGGTAGGCAGCTTGTTAGCGGCGGTTGCCATCAGAACGTTCAAATCTGGTGGAGCAGTGCCGAGCAAACCAGCGGTGGTCGTATCAATGTTGGCGATACGCACGTTGTACTGCCAGTTTTTGATAGCCAGACCGACTTTCCACTCGAAGTACGAGGTGTAGCCTTCATAGCCGTTGCCGTTGGCATCGTACAATTCGCGCACGTCACCTTTATCTTCATACACCAGACCCGCTTGGGAGCCCTTAGGGAAGATAGCGAAGGTGGTGTTATCACCCCAGCCGACGAGCCAGAGCGAAGTATTAGCGTTGCCTACACCGCCGCCATTGATGACGTTTTTAGCGGTCTGGGCAGTGCCAGTGGACAGCGTGTTGTAGTAGCGGGAGAAGCCAGTGAACTGCTGCGGGTTGGTCGCTTCGTTCGCGTAGAACATAGCGGTGGCAACTTGCTGCGAGAGGCCCTCGATGTGCGACTGATCTTGGTTCCAGCGGAACTTGCCAACTTGGCCGTTCAGGGTAGCCTCTGCTTTATCAACCTTCGAGTAATCGGTCAGCATGCCAATCGAGAACTGGAACTGAGCGTTCAAAGGTTTGCTGGATGGCACACCTTGATTGTTACCGCGCCATACGCCCTGTGGGAGGCCCGTATTGACGGTTACTTTATGGCCGAGCGGGAGGTTGCCTTCCTGCCAGATCATGTCTTTGAGGATGTCGTTGCACTGTGCAAGCAGCCACGCGATGTCAGCAATTGTGCCATCTGGGTCGGTCATGCGAGCCCAATCTACGAGATTGGGATATACGTTGGTGGAAAACTGGTTAAGAGCCATGTTCTATTCCTTTTTTTGTCGTTTTGCGAATCTGCGTCCGCTTGTTAATTAAATTGTACCGTAGCGTTTAGCGACCTTGCTCTGGCTTTCCACAACTGGTTTTTGAGCAGGCAGCGGGCCACCTTCACGAAACGCATTCATGGCGTTGGCCATCATACGGATTAGTGCGGGGTGATTACCAATACCTGTTTCATTCATCAGGGTGCGGAACTCTGCTTGCTGCGTTTCATCTCCACCATGGGTGCGGATAAATTCCAGCGCGGCGTTTGTTGTGGTGTTAAAGCGATTGCCCCCCAATACAGGGTCAGCTTTTACTTTTTCCAGCCACTCGGTTTTTTTGCGGACTTCGGCCTGTTGTAGGGCTTCAGCTTGACGCTCCAGAGCGGTCTTCATTTGGATAACGTGACGGTCAATCAGTTTTTGAGCAAAAGCCTGCACCTCGGCATGATCTGCCTTGGAGAGAACTTCAAACTCGGCGATTTCTTGGACGAAATCATTGAGGGCACCTTCTTCGACGCTTACGCCTTCGGGAAGTGTGAAATCCTCATAGGTAGGAAGCGGAGCAGGTTCATCTGACTGGCTACCTTCTGGGGCCGGAGCTTCACCGTTTTTTGGCGGCTCTACGGGCTTTTCTACGATTGGGGCTTCCACAGGCTTGGTGTCGGAGCCAAGCACTGTGGAAGGTTCTGCGACAACAGGAGAATCGACGGCAGATACGGGGGCTACTGGAGCAGCAGCGGGTTCAGGGGTAACGGTAGCGACAGGGGCGGCTACAGGCTCAACAGCGGCAGCAACGGGTGCTGGCGCTGGAGCAGGAGATACGGGAGCGGCTTGTGCCGTAGGTGCAATTTCGTCAGCCATAATACGTTCCGTTCTTCGGACTTCTTTTTTCGCATTCTAAAGATGCGATTAGGCGTATGATGCCACAACATAAGGGATGTGTAAATAGATATTTCTACTAGGGGTGGGGGATATGGTGCCGCTTACAGGAATCGAACCCGTGTCACCTGATTACAAAACAGGTGTTTTGCCATTAAACTAAAGCGGCCTCGATATTATAACATACAAGTCTGAAAAGCCTAGGATGCCGGATTTTTCAGTTTTTATTTTGGTCGGAGAGGTGGGACTCGAACCCACGGTCTCTTGCTCCCAAAGCAAGTGGTATAGCCGCTAACCGACTCTCCGTAAATTGGCTGCTCCCCGTGGGCTCGAACCACGATTGACGGGTTCAAAGCCCGCTGTCCTACTGTTAGACGAAGGAGCAAAAAAGATGGCTGCCTGAGCACGGCTCGAACGTGCGACACGCGGATTAACAGTCCGCTGCTCTGCCAACTGAGCTATCAGGCAATAAGGGATGGTCGCTGCGGAAGGAATCGAACCTTCGACCAGAGCGTTATGAGCGCTCGACTCTAACCACTGAGCTACGCAGCTAAAAATGGTGCAGACAGACGGAATCGAACCGCCGACACCCACGGCTTCAACGTGGTGTTCTACCTCTGAACTACATCTGCTTAATCGGAATTTCATTATTTTGGCACCACCACCCGGATTTGAACCGAGACGAAAAGTTTTGGAGACTCACATGCTACCGTTACATCATGGTGATGTAGGAGCTTTACCAGCTAAATTGCTGGCGCATCGTCTGGGGTGTCGGATTTATGGTGGGGCGGGTTGGATTTGCACCAACGAAGGCTCGCGCCGGAAGTTTTACAGACTCCGTGCTTTGGCTACTTGCATACCGCCCCGTAGGGCGGCAATATCGGTCAGAGCTTGACATAGCGATTGCCTTAAAAATATGGGAGCGGGTGCTGGATTTGAACCAGCGGACTCCACCTTATGAGGGTGGCGAGATAGGCCAGACTTCTCCAACCCGCAAGCCACCGATTATGCATATCTAGGGTGTTCTGTCAACGTCTTTTTTGTCCTCTTTAGAGGAACATCACTTGCTCTCCCGTGCTTCACGCATCATGGTGATGTATTCTTCGGGGGCGGCGTCATTGATGTCCATAAACAGCTTTTTGCCGATATTCTGGGCACCGATATTGTGATAGGTGTAATGCGTCTCACCCGGCACGATAGGGTTATCGAAGATTTTGCAGTCCACGAGCAAGCCATACATCCATTTTCTGCCAGCGGGCACGGTCATGATGGCGCGGACAAACTCTAGGCGCTCACGCTCCATACGGGCGGCTTTTTTCCGGGCGTTGTTGACCTGCTTTTTATCTGATGCATCGTATTGCTCTTCGGCAAGCATCTCAGCCTCGCGGGAGAGAACTTCATCAACCATTTGTCACCTCGCAGAAAAATTTGGCGTTATCGTAGGTCGTCAGTTTGTATAGGCGTCTGCTGCGCACAGCGGAGTACCGACAGAGCTTTGCCAGCTCATTTCCCTTATACCACTTTTCGGGCTGGAGACCAGCGAACATCTCATCGCTACGGAAAAATTCCGAACCATCATCGCTAATGAGTGTGTCGTACACCTTCGGCATTTTCTTGCGCTTCCGCTAATTGGTCATTGTAAGCCTCGACAGATGCGAGGATTTGCTTCTGTGACATCACCTCTTTCTCAATGATGTGCTGCCCCTTGGCACGCATACCATCCAAGGCGGTGGCGATAGCCAGCCAGTGTGGGGACTGCGTTAAGCGCCCCATCTCACGGCAGCGAGATGCTGTTTTTTTCATGCTCTCATAGAAGCGTTCGACGCTCTCGGCGTTTGTCATTTCGCTCATGATAGTAATCCATTTTCCCGTGCGAGTTTCATGCAACCTTCTTTCGACAGCTCCAGCGCATCACGAATCATGATAAATCCCACCGGGTTGCCGTAGGCGTGGATTAGCTGACTCGACGCGCCAACTGCTTGTGTCAGCCCCTCGATGATATCACCGAGCAGCCGATAGGGGGATACTTCAACCATGGGGATTCATTCTCCTTGTTATTGACCGATTAGAGCCGCCAGCGCCTGCTGACCGCCACCAATTTGCGTTTCGCTCAAGGTTTGAGCTGCTTGCGCACCTTGAGATGCGATGGTCGCACCTTGTTCGAGGGCGACCGATTGCTGCTGCTTTTTCATAGCATCCGCCTGTTGTTTCCTGATGGCAGCCAGTTCTTCCGGGCCGTGCAGGATTTTCTCCGGGTTGGCGAGCAGCACGTTCATCTCGTTCACATATTCGTCCACATTCAGCAGGTCTTTGGCCTCTGGATACACCGCGACCATGTTGCCGATCAGCGCAAGGATACGTTCCAGCCCGCCTGTCGCGGCACCTTTCTGGGCAAGAGCCAGCATGGAGATAAACTCCACGTCCAGATTGACGTTTTTCATGCTGTCCGGTGGCGGTGGGAGCATGCCTTTGCGCTGCATGATGCCATACACACGCTTCAGCTTTGGCTTCAGCGACTCAGTGATGAGGTTCTCGATTACTGGGCCGAGCACTTGCAGCTTTTCCTGCATCTTCTGTGCGACTTCATAAGCCGTGAGTTTCTGATTGGGGTTCTGTTCCAGCATCAGCCAGAGATCGACAAACAAGCCTTTGCCGATACGGTCTTCAATCTGCTTGATGAGGCCAGCAAGCGCACCGATATCAGGATTTACCTGATAGATGGAACGCATCCCGGTGCCCGCCGCGAGATTAGCCACATAGGTAACGTGACCGGGCAGGATGGAGGAGGGCTGGTTCTTCATGGTGATATCGGCGATGAGCGGCGGCCTAACTTGCTTCTCAATCGCCTCGGACATACGGACGGTCATGACCTGAAGCTGAATAACGTCCGGCAATACATCCATGCCGGGGGAGCGACCATAAGCATCATTGGACTGCGTTGCCCAGCGGGCGGCGGTGAATGGCTGGTCTACAAAGCCACGCTTTGAAAGGGGAGCTTTGCTGCCCGCGCCATAGACCCAATACACTTCGCGCCATGTGAAGTTGCCCGGTATCTTGCCAGAGCCGTTGATGTCGAAATTAGGCTCAATCGAGTGCGCGATAATACGTTCTTGGTCGAGCGCGGAGCCCTTTTGCTTCCACAACAGGGCGATATCCTTAGGGCACGCGTCAATTCCGAAGAAATCCACGATCTGTGCGATAGTCATGACGAATTGGCGATAAAGCCCGTCTACGCGCAAAGTCGCGCCGGATGCCAGATAATACTCGCCAACGGCAGGGTTATACAGGCGGATAATGTCTTTTTCGTCTTCATAAATGATGCTTGGCGCGGTGCCGAACACTACAAGGTCTTCGCATTCCTGTGCGAACGCATTATAGAAATTGCTGGCTGCGAGAACGGCGTATAGACGCTCCTCGATAGTGTCCAGCCATGCGCGGCCTTCAGCGTCCACTTCAACATTTTTCATCGTGGGCAGGATTTTAAACCATGGACGAGATGGAGATGCCAAACCACTCATCAAACCCGCAGAGCATACGCGGGCAGCATAGGTGCCTGTAGGGTCTTTGATGGAGTTATTGAGCGGACGGCCACGCGTCATGTTGTTCGGCGAAGGGATGCCCCCGGTGGATTGCGTCAGCCAGATCGAGCGGCGTGGAAGGATATATTCAGCGAGATCAGACCAGTTCTGCGTCCACCAGCTATTGCGCCATTGGCGGAGCATGATGAGCCGCGCTTCGAGATGGCCACGCAGAGAGTTCCATTGAGCCACCTGTGCCGCGTCTTCGCTGGGCTTTTTCTTAGGCGTGTCAGGCTGCATCGCCAGCAGGGTCGGGCCCGCGTGCTCGTAAAAGACATTCTGTTCTTGTTCGGTCTGGCTCTTGTCGGCCATTTTATTCCTCTGGCGTTATCGCCTTATTGTTCTTTTATGTCGCCCGGTGGCACTATCATGGGTGGTTGAGTCAGTAAAAACAGGCTCCGCGCTATGCTTTCCAGCGCATCCGCAATCCTAACCAAAGGTATTGATTCAAAGTCATCATCCATAGACCCTCCTAAAACGGATAGAGAATGCCAACCAGCCCGAAGATGGTGGCGCTTGCGATGAATATTAGGTTCCAGTCCACTACTCGGTGGCTCCGAGCAACGTGGTTTGCGCAGTATTAGGTTTCGCTTTAAGCCCTTGAGGGGAGGTGCCCACAGTACCAGATGCGGACGCTGCTGCTGCGGCGCGATTACGGTTGCCTTGGCTCGTGCCTGCGGCTACCGGGTCGGCGGCTACGGCAGGGGCAGCGGCGGGAGGGAGAGGGGGAGGAGTGGGCGGCGTAGGAATGTCAGGTGTCATGAAGCCCATGGGCGCATCTCCTTAGTGTGTTTCCAGCGATTCTACCGCAGGTGTCCACTAAAGGCAACAAATACTATATCTAGTCTTTGCCGTACCGCTTCTCGACCTTGGCTTTGGCCTTAGTCGTGCGTTCTGCGCGGGCTTCGTCGGCGGCTACGAACTCTTTGGCTACGCTCTGCGGGATGCCAGCTTTCTTGGCAAATTTAGGGTTATGCGATGCGGCCTGCATGAAGCGTTCCTGATCTTTACTCTTGCTCGGCATTCATATCCTCCGGTGTTAGGGGCGTATCGTCACCCGCCTCCCATGTTGCTGGCTCCGGGCGCTGCCGAAGAACCAGTGCGAGGTGATCGGGATACCTCTTTGGTTCTGGATTATAGGGCTTTTGCAGGTATTCGTCCAGTGTTTTGCCCTTAGGCCAAGCAGCGAAACATTCAGCGCATAGGGCAAAGCCAATAGCGGCCTTAGGAGAACAGCGTGCGCATTTCTTCATTCGTCTTCCAATACCGTGGGGTTGTTTAGCAGAGCGGCTAGAGTTGGCTTGTGGAGGGCAGGGAAGTCGATATCGCAGTCCGGGTCGGTCATGATGAGCTCCAGCAGCGCCTTGCGCTTGTCTGGCACGACCTTAGGCCGGATACGCGTAACAACGCGTGCTATGGGATTACGAGTTTTCATGTCTCTACTTTACATTAGCCATTGAGTGCGCACCACAGATAAAATGCAATGAACGCACCCAGCAACCCCACCCAGCCGAAGCGGAGATTGCTTTTCTTAGGCGCTTTTCGTTTCTTCACGCGGCCCTTGAGCATTAATCGCCCCCACCGCATGAGCCGCTGCTATCGCTGCTCGATGAATCGCACGAGCTGGAAGAGGAATCGGAGGCGCTCGACCACGAGGACGATACCGACTCCACAAACGACTCGACAGCATCGCCGATGCCTTCACCGACTTTACTGAACACGCTTTTTTTCTTCTCTTCAGCTTTTTTCTTCAGGTAATCCATATCAATCTCCTTGTTGAATGATGCCCCCATTGTACCGCAAGGAGGGGGCAGGCCTTGGTTAAGCGTGCTAGGGGTCACACGCTCCGGTATTCGATATATGGATTCGGGGTTATCCTTATTATAGCCACGCATCTACCCCCGTTTAACGCTTTCGCGCATCCATATTCTTGTCGTCGAATCGACATTTAAAAGACCGATGCAGGCTAACTTGGAGCGTCCAGAGGGAATCGAACCCTGCTCACTACGGCTTGGAAGGCCGAGGTCACAACCCGTGTGCTTGGACGCGTATTTTGGCAATTTAGGAGGCATCCGCCACCTCCTCCACCGAGATCATCATAGAAGCGCAGACAACGGCCTTCTCTCCCCTTACCACAACGATGCGGTTACGCTTTGCTTTAAATGTTTGATTGATCTCCAGCACCCGCTTGTTAATATCCTCGCGGCTCTTGTAAGCGGTCAGGCCGGGATGGGCGATGCCTTCATCGTCAAAGATGATTATGCGATACTGCTCAGCCACGCGATTGCCCCGCTTGATATAACTGGGCTGCGAGAGCCTTTGTCTGCTCCGTCACAAAGGCGAAATCTCGATACACCTCATCGCTGCCGGAATAGGTATGCGATTTAGGCATGAGGGAACGCATGGTCGCGGCTATAGCGGGGCTGTAGTCCCGGTAATGCGCACAATCAAAACCGAAATACCACAGGCCGCCTTCATCCCAGAAGTCGCCAAACGTCAGGCCACCATGCACGCAAATACCGTTGATGAGAAGGCCATAGTGCCTATCACGCGCTTTAATGCGGCGCTTGCTGTCGCGCTTAGTCTTTGTGGCGACCGGACGGGCGATTTTGCGCCAACCATTCAGACGGCCCCAGTAATCGAGCCCATACAGCTTAGAGGAGGCGGGGACACCCACATAGCCGCATAACGCGCCCGTGATCTGCGAATTGCGCTTAATGAGGCATTGCAGGCCCGTTGCCGGGTCAACCCATTCGGCATTGTCTGGCTCGTGCTGCCATGGGCCTTCTCCCCACGTCTCTTTACCGTATTTGTCTTCGTCAAAATCTTCCATGCTAAATCTCCGGCATTCTCATGATGTGTGAAATATCAGCGCTCTTCACCTGTCCATCGAGCGTGTCGATAGCGGTATTGGGCTGCTTGAGGAAGGCTTTGAGCTCGTCGATGCGGCGATCTGCTGCCTTGGGTGTGGGGAAGAGGGTGATGCCCTTATGGCTCTTGCCGATCTTGTCGAAGACATATAAGCGCCATTGGGCGGCCTCTAGGGCCTCTTCAAACGTCTTGGCCTTGGTCATAGTGTCTAACATCGTGCCCCCATGCGTATTTAGCTGCTCGTCTTTCCGAGCCGTCATGCTCCCTGAACCATCAGGTCATCTTCAGGCCGGGGATTGCACCCAGTTACCAAAGAGGCGGGATTTGAACCCGCTTACCCATACCAATCGTCAGCAACCCTAGCAGAATCGAACTGCATTCCTCGTACCAGCCTAGCGATTGCTCGGCTTGGTGTTCTTGAACTCGCCAGACGGGATATATTTACCCGCGAAGCTAGTGGCATCTATGATGGTGTACGCACCACGGCCACGCTGTTGAGCGCGGCGGGTCTTTAACATGGCTTTACGGTCTTCTGAATTGCGCTGAGGCATCGGGTGTTCTCCTGTTTGTGTGGGTGGAGATGATGCAGGCAGGGCTTGATTCCTGCTTGTCGGTCTTTAGCACGTAATAGGGATATCCCCCACCTGTTCGCCATTTACCGGAGTTTGGGCTACTAAGTACGATTGGCGTAAGAACCGGACTTCCTTTCCGACTATCACCACCTAGCGTGTCCTTCCACGCCGCTGCATCATCTCACGCGTTTTGGGTAGCAGATTTTGCCCTTCATGTCAACGACTTTGCACACCTCAAGTATGCGGTTGAGGCGTATGGCTTGGCGCAGCAGTGGCTCTGGAATGTCGCTCATGGCTGGTTCACCCGATGGATGTAGGTTGGAAGATTTTTTGCCTTGGCTATGTTTATCATGTGCCATGTGCCACGCGATTGCCCGTCCCATATAGCTATCAGCGCCGTGGCGTGCTTCGCCATCTGTTCGTTGCGGATATACCCGGCGCGTTTGCCATGCTTCTCCCATTCAGCGGGATAGAGTTCAACGGGTAGCCCATTGCGGTCTGCATAGCGAATAGCCAGTTGGTCAACGCCACGGGCAGCGCCGGATAGTATCAGTGTCGGTGACAGCTTCGAGACGATAACGGCTTTCTCTACGATAGCATAATCAGTGATGCTGCGGCTGCCTGCTATGATTACTCGCACGCTAGAGCCTCTGTCGTTCGCTGTATCAGATAGCCGTTGCGCAGGTTCACACCCTTGGCATCACAGCGCTGGGCTTCGTTGCGTATCTCGATGAGTGCGCTGCGCATCCGCTGTGACTTAGACTTCTCTTTGGAGAAAAGCTCTTCAAGTTCCTGTTTGGTCATAATGCCGCCTCTATGGCCGCCTCTGCTGCGGGGATTTGATATTGCCACAGCTTGTAACGAGCACTGAGACGCTCTTGGGTCGCAGGCGTGATCGCATAGCCTTCTGCGTCAGGGTCAACGCCCATAGCTTTGCATAGTGCGCGGGCTACGCGTTCTGTCTGTGTGTCGGTCATAACTGCTCCTTGTCCGTATTCAGAGTCGGGCAATCGTGATCTCCGTCAAAAGCCGTGTTGCACTTAAGGCATAATTTAACGCCACTGGTTGCAGTAATATTTGATATGACAGCCGATTGCTTGTTTGGGTGATCCCAAGCCTCTTTCCACGCCAGCCACGCAAAATCGGTAGTGTCGTGGTCGTAAAAACCGCGCTCATTGCGCTTGATGCTGTGCCTTCCGTAGCACCACGCCTCAAATTCTTTGCGACATTCATGCATTATTCGATTCCTTATTCCAGTTAAGACCGTCTTTTGCGACATCCTCAGCAAAATGGCCGCAAACTTTATAATCACCGCTGGCAATCTGAGCTAGGCGCATTTTCATCCAAGCATTCTCCCGCATGGCGTCGAGGAGCTGACGGTGGGTAAGACTATTGTCACCAGTCTTGTCTAAATCGCAGATGAACTCTAGCTGCTCAATCGTCAATCTATCCATGTAACGGCTCCTTCAGGCGATATTCTTTGGATAGCTTCTCACGGCCTTGCATCGTCTCCATGGCGCGTTGTGCATCTGATTTGCGTGCGTAGCGCCCGGTAACGTGCCAGCCATTGCCCTTGTTCCACCGCAACATCCAAAGGTGATGCGTCTGGAGATGCTCCCAGCCCTCTGGTGTGTAGCGCCATTCCACCACGAACGGCTTGCGGGCACGCTTAGGGCGCTTACCTATGCCAGCCTCTGCATACTCCTCGCTCTTTGCGTGGTCTTTGGCCTTACGTTCGCGGCCTTCTTGTGCCCATGTCATAGCGATTCCTTTATGTTCTGCTTCTCCCACCCATCATGCTCAAAGTGGTCAGCGCATATCACTTCACGCGCCGCTCTCGCGCCATGGTAATCCAGTTGCGGGTTGATGGGCGACACTAGCAAGCCAACGCGGCCATCCGGCTGCTCACTGTAGCCGACGAAATAGCGCAGCGTATCATCGAGCAAAAGCCTGTCCGAGGGGCGGAAGCCATGCTTGGCATCGAAATCCTGCACGCATTGTGGCAGCGTGACTATCCACTCTTTCCAGAGCTCCTCACCTTCAGCGCCGCTCATTAGCCTCTCCTCCTGTTGGTGTGATGGCAACAGGCTGGGGTCGAACCAGCGGCATCTGTCAGAGGAGAGCGTAGGAACTAAATCTACGGGTAAGGCACTCTTTCAGTTCGTATAGCCAAGCCCCGCTACCTGTTTCGCCTCAGTTCAAGCGATACGACCGCTATCCCCTGTTCTCCACGTCACGCGCTTCTGTCACATAGTGCGCCGTCTCTCCGGCTGTCACCATGTTACCAACGGTCAAGGGGGCTTAGCGAGCCCACGCTTCAGGGGACGGCGGACATACGTTTCTCCGCTCTTTATGCCTAACCTCTCGGCTTCGGCATCCCGTGTTCTGGTGGGGATGGGCCATAATGGTGCGCACCTCATCCCCATAGCGTGTTAGCCCGTTGCAAGGTCATCAACCCTGTTTTCGGAGTTAGCCGAGACCCGTGATTAGCGGAACGACTCCTTCATCACTCCACAGTTTCATGGCCTACCCACCAGAATCCCGCACATCACCAAGGTAGGAGGCGTCTTGCTGTACGAGTGAACCTGTTGACCATCTGCATATGTGGGCTTTCAACCACCGGATACGACAACGGAGCTAACCTGTTTGGCGTAGCACGTTGGAGCGCCAAAGTCAACACCTGATGTGTTTAGTCGCCGCTCAATGCCTCTCTGATGTCTATGCCAAAATCGCCGAAAGTCGCTATGTCATTATATATTCGATACGCTGCCGTTCCTGAATAACATTTGCCACCAGAGTCGAACGTGAGTTTTGACAATCGCGCCTCCTCGACGCTTACCGCGCTGAAGTAATGCTTATGCTCCAAGACCATCTCGCTGCGCCACTCATGACCCACTATGCCGTGGTCAATGAACTGCGCCTTCTTCTCTTTGCCGTCATGCTTTACCGTTATCTCTACCAATGGCGTTACTCCTGTGTTTGCGTGATACGCGCTGACGGCACTTTGCCGAGCAACAGGTTGCGTCTTTGCGCACGGGATTGAACTCTTCGCCGCAGCCTTTGCAGATTCGTCGTATGGGTTGTTTGCAGTGCCAACAGATGCGCATGTCACATATAACCAATGGCGTATGTGTGACTCAAGCGTTATTTCCCGCGTATGTAGTTCAGGCTCAGCGGGTCATAGTGCGACTGATGCGAGCTGGTCGCGCCAATATCCTGCTTGATGTAGCTGCTGGCGAGCGGGTCATAGTGGATTGTGTGCCCACCAGTGCGATTGCCCGTCACAAAGTCCTTGTATTCAGGCGGATGGGCGCTCACATCGATGCCAGACACCACCAGATAGCGCGTTGCGTCCATGAGATGGTCATTGCTCTTCACGACCTTGCCATTGTCATCACGGCGATATACGCGGTATTCCTGTAGCCAGCTCTGAAGCGTGCTGAACACCTTGATGCGGCCTGTCGATAGGCGCTGATATACCTCGTAGATGCCTGATTCCACGCCGTTATACGCCACTGACACGCGCAAGCCTAGCTGTTGGTATATGTCGAGCAGTTGTTCACCGTCTTTCTGTCCACGTCCACGGCTTGCAGGGTCGATAACACCGGGCATCCAGATGCCTTTGGCCTTGATAGCGTCCGCGTGCACGCTGGGCTCTGCTTGGCCACGGTAATGCTCTCCATACAGGTAAAGCACGTCATTATCATCGTCATACGCCCCGAAGATAGCCGCTGTGCGGTTCCAGCCCACGTCCATCCCATAGCACCTGCGCCAGTATGGGGGCAGTTGGAATGGGTCAACGATGAAGTCTGTCTCCGATACAGGGTAGATAGCCCCAGAACCGAGCGCTGGGATACCTTTGGTGCGTGCATCGCGCTGATGTGGGGGATAGGCGCTTAGCAGGTCTTCCTTGTCTTTCTCGGTCAAATGCGGGGCATCGTCCCATGTGGCGGTTACAAGGCTGATCTTGCCATCGCGGAACTTCTCTTCAAGGAACATCACCGTGTCCGACATACCCTTGAGCGGCGTGAATGTGGTAATCACGATGCCCTGCGTGGTCATGGTGCGCGTCAGAGCCTCTGAATACACAGCCAGCGGGGGTTCTTCATCCATCCACACCACGTCACGCGCTGTAGCTTGGAACGCCTCGCGGCCCTGATCGAAGCTCTGGAACTGCAACTGGCTTACACCACCGCTGATATGGCGCACCTGCACGATGTCGATAGCGTCTGGGATGCCTGATTTACTGCGGCGCTCAATGATTGTGTCGAATGGCAGCATCCCGGTGCCAATGTCTGAGGGTGGGCCTAACAGCTTCTCCTGTATCGAGTCGCGCACCAATCGCCCTGTCTCACCAGCTACCAGCACATTCACGCCACGCTTGAAGCGCTTGCCTGTCCACCATTCAGGATATTGCCCTGTCAGATGCAGAGAGACCTCATATGCACCCGCCTCCGACTTGCCCACGCGGTTAGCAGCTCGAAACAGGCGCTCACGCTTATTCGCACCATCGGCGAAGAACTCCATGTGCTTGGGATACAGGTGACGGCTGAACGGCCCATCCTCTGGAAACATGATAGCCAGCTTGTTACGGCGCTTGCGCACGATAGCAGCTTCAACGTCAGCCAGTGTGATGCGGGGTAAGTTCATTAGCTCCCCATCGCGTCATGTTCGATGGTCTTCTCACGGATTTGCTCAAGCTGCTCTAGGCTCAGCACGTCCAGCACCTGTGTCGTAACAGTGATGGCGGCCAATGGGCTCTCCTTATCGCCTTTGAGCGTCACGGCATCGCCATACGCCTTAGGCTTCAGCTTCCCGGCATACCATTTACGCGCATCAATGCGAACACGCGCAACATCCGAGGGAACAGTCACGTCATCAGCGATATCGAGAATCTGGTCAGCGATAAGATCAGCGCGGCTTTCGCGGGCGCGGGCGTAGTTCGCACCGAAGTCCTCATGCTTCTGCAACCATCTAAGCACCGTTGTGTAATGCAATCCCTTGTCTATGCACACCGTGTAGAGGGAGCGTCCAGTGGCTATCTCCTCGCAGATGGCGTCTCCGATGTCGTCGGTGTATTCAGCTCTTGGCTTAGGGGTGTTGCCTGTGATTATCCTAGCTACCAGTTTGCCCTTTGCTTCAGGGGTTGTGGCTTCTGTGCAGAGGCATGACAGTTCGCCCTCCACCAGTGTGGGGAACTCATGGCATGTCTCGCAGCGGTCTGGGCTTACGTTCTCCGGTGTTAGGGCTCCTGATGCTATCAGCTCTTCACGCTTGCTCTTGCTACGCTTGGTCGGTGTCTTTGCTGGCTTTTTTGTCGGCATTTTCCATGCTCTTCTTGGTTGGTATCATTCCCTCGCGCTCTAACAGGCCTATCAGGCGATTCATTACAGGCTGGAGGCATTCTTTCAGTAGCGTTTTGTCTTCTGGCTTCATGGCGTTTTCCTTAGCAAATAAACAGGGTGCCGGGGTCTGCGGGCTGGTGCCATCCCTGCTCCTTGTTGGGCATCTTCACTGGCTGTATGCGGTCGAAGGGCGCTGGATACACGCCGGGCTCAAACAGCTTGCGCGTTACCTCCGGCTCCAGCTTTGGCGTGCGCTTGGTCAACACCAGTGCGATATGAGCTTGAATCAGCTTCCATTGCGCTTGTGTGGGTGGAGTATCAGGGCTCAGCTCTGCAAAGCCATTAAGCCAGTAAGTGAACTGCTCTGGTGTCATGCCATCGGCTCCTTACGCCATTTGAATCCGAAACACACCCCCTGCATGAAGCGATGAAATGCGTTAGGCTCTTTGCCCTTTTGTGGCCGCCATGTGATAGCGTCACAAAACGTGCAAATCCAATCGGAGGCGGGTGGCGACCGCAACACCTCGCACTGCGCTGTGCCATCCATTAGTACAAGAACTCCTGCGACCATACAGGCAGAAACCCGAACAAATACCATGTCGAACGGAAGCGCAAAAAGCCACAGGTATCGTGGAGGTGGCGATGTTCAACGAATTTTACTGTTTTACGCATGCAATCTCCTGTTTTTGTGTGTCTTCCATTATACCCCGAAAACTCTTTCATACACAAGATGTATTTACTACAGAGGGTTGCGACCTACTAGATATGCCATTTTAAAATAAATACACTGGGTATGCATTTAGGGGGTTGACTATGCATACCTGATGTATTAGTTTCTGTCTCACAGCAGCAATGAAGCTGCCGGACATCGAAAGAGAAATAATATGTCAAACGTACACGCTTTTACCTCTACCAAAACCACCCGCTTCGGCAAAGGTGCTACCATCGTTCGCAACAATGCGGGTCTTGATGATGCTGCCCTGCTGCACTACGCTCCCTCCATCTTCGCTCAGGATAAACATGATTCCCGCTCCGAGCGTTACACCTACATCCCAACCATCGACGTGCTGGCTGGCCTGCGCAAAGAGGGCTTCGTGCCTGTTGAAGTGCGTCAGGGTGGCTCCAAGGACGAAGTTAAGCGCAACTTCACCAAGCATCTGGTTCGCCTGCGTCATGCCGATCAGCAGAACATCGTCAACGGCGACAGCTTCCGCGAACTCATCCTCCTCAATGCCCATGACGGCACGAGCTCTTACCAGCTCATGAGCGGCCTGTTTCGCATGGTGTGCAGCAATGGCCTCATCACCTGTGAAGATGGCCAGATGCAGCGTGTTGCCCATAAAGGTGACATCGTGAATCAGGTTATTGAAGGTGCTTTCCGCATCATCGAGGGCAATGAACAGGTGCAAGAGCGTGTTGGGCACATGAGCCAGCTTCAGCTCACCAGCAGCGAACAGAATGCCTTTGCAGAGGCCGCTATCGAGCTGCGCTTCAGCGCTAAGGACGAAGATGGCAACCTGAAAGATGCGCCTATCAGCGCCGGGCAGGCTAATGACATCCGCCGGATGGCAGACCGTGGCAATGACCTCTGGAAGACCTTTAACCGCGTGCAGGAGAACTTGATTCGTGGTGGCGTAGGCTACACCCATCAGAATGAAGATGGTCGCCGCAGCAACCGCGCCACACGCCCTGTGCAGAGCATCGATGGCGACACCTCCCTCAACCGCGCACTCTGGGTGCTTGCCAACAAAATGGCAGAACTCAAAGCCGCGTAACTCATCCCCCTCGCCCTCCTCTTCGGGGGAGGGCACTTTTCCCTGTCTTCGAGAAAGGACAACCCATGGAATACTACGAAATCAACGTCTCCCTGCGTGGCGGCCACTTCTTCGCTACCGCTCCCCGCAGCATCACCCACGAAGGCCGCATGAAAGAGCTGCGCACGGTGCTGGCGGCAAAATTCCCTGCCGCCGAAGGCTATGAACTGACCGTGACCAAGTACGAGACACGGGGGATTACGATCAAAGAGGAAGCTCCTGCCAACCCGATACCCACAGTAGTGCCACATCCCATCGGTGGCTCACACAAGACTGGCAGCTTGTCGCCTAGCTTCACGAAAGACGACATCACCCGCATTCTCGGCTTTGCGCCGAATGTGCAGGATGACCCGGCAAAGGTCACGGCATCATGGGGCTTCATGGTCAACGGCCATCAGTGTGGCATTTGGGATTATAAGGGCGGGCGGTGGTCAACCTATGGCCCTCAGGGCGTCTTTGACATGCTGTTTGTCGCGTAAGCAACCGAAAATTCACACTAACGAGAAATAAGGATAAGACTATGACCAAGACCAAAGCTAAAGAGAAAATCGACCTCGTGACCGCCTCTAAAATGTTCAAGGCGCTCTTCAAGCTGTGCGCTGATTCTGACCTCCAATACACCGCTAACGTGGTGATTGTTGAGAAAGGCGATAATGGCAGATGCGGCCAATGTGCTGCGACCCATGGCGAGGGTAGCGATCTCATGCCTGCGCTTATCACCTCTCTCCAGCAGCTCGCTGACCATCCCCTTAACGGGCGGTTATGGGCACCAGCGATGCGGAGCGTTAGCAGTCAAGCGGGCGGTGGCTTAGGTGATTTCCTTGGCATGATGATGGGCATAGGGCCCTCGGAAAGAGCGCCTGCCAAGAAGCCGAAGCGGGAGCCCAAGGTGAAGCGCGATGGCAACGTGCTTGAGTTCCCCGGCAAAGAGAAGGAATAGCCATGCGCACGTTGATGTTCTTCCTCCTCTTGTCCGTTTCGGCGTGCAAAGAAGACAAAGAAACGCGGATGATTCCCGCTGATTTAGATCAAACCGGAATCGTCTACAAATGGGAAAGGGCCGCGCCATGATTTGCTTCCGTGACCGCACTTACTGTGCCTCTCCTAACTGCCGCAATGAGTGCGGTCGCCAATTCACCGCAGAGGACGCTGTGGCAGCAAAGGCGTGGTGGGGCAGTGATGATTACCCTGTCGCTATGAGCACGTTTTGTGACAAGCACGGCGACCTCATCCGCCCGGAAAAAGCAGTTGTTACCAATCCGGCCACCTTGGCCACCCTGAATGTCGATTTAACCGAAGGAGAAGACCATGACTAAGCTCACCAGACTTCAAGCATCCAAGATGCTGGGGGCGCTCTACAAAGAGTTTATGGACAATGAAATCCCGTTCTATGGCCTAGCGGTTATCGCCAACGAAAATGACACAGGGGTCTATCATACAGGCGCTATCAACGGGACTGCTAAACAGCTCATCTCAGGGCTGACGATGGCACTCACGCAAGAAATGACAGACGAATCCACGCGCACGGTGTTGGGCTCCGCTTGTTGTGCGGCTGTGATGAGAGCAAAGCTGCCCATGAAGCCTGACATGGAAGCGCTGCTTGGCGGCATCCTTAAAGGCCCCGTCACGGAGAAAACCAAAGCCGACACTACCAAACCCGAAGACGCGACAACCCACTAACCAATAGGAGACAGCGATGAGAATAGCTGAATTTATCAATGAAGTCAATGAGATGTACAACGCTCCCACCGAACACGATATCGAAGAAGCTTTAGCTTTTGCCGATATTGAGAACGAGGAAATCGGCTATCTGGAGGACGAGCTGTGATGGACTGCGCAACCGTACCGTTCTGGTGGGACACGTTTAGGGGAGGGATAACCTTCCTCGCCTTCATAACGACTATGGGGCTGTTCATTTGGTATTTGGAGAGGGATTAACATGACGTTTGACCCTCGGAAGATTAACAACTGGACATGGTTTTTTCTGTGGTTCGCCATGATTTTCCAACTGAACGCGCTGATGATTCTGATATTGCTTATCGAATGGAAAGAGCAACTGGAGGCGAAGCTATGATTAAACGCGGGCAATACACGATTATACGCGCTAACGGCACCGAGCAGGTAGTCGAGGAAGCGCCGACCCTTTCGAGCGTGCACGAGGCATTAAAATGCGACTGCATCGATGCCTTGCGTTTGAGCACCTACAGCATCAACCAAGCCGTCATGCTGGTGGATGATAGCGGGATGCTGAAGCGCCTGCCCGTCAACGTGAAGGCGACCGCGCTTTATCGCGCCGTAGTCGATACGCCCTATTCCATCCATGGCGATGTGATCGTTTGCAGCGATATGGATTTTGGTGATGACGAAGATTAACCCACACATTGGAGTATTTATGAGCCGGACACCTGATAAACCGAACCCCTTAAACGCCAACCCATATCGCACCGGGTTTGCAGATGCAATTTTTGGCCGTCCATCCGCATCGCCGTGGATTAAAGAATGGCGGCTGATCTTTAAGCATCAACAATATCTCAACGGCTATCTGGCTGGCAAGCAGACTGGCGTTGTCCTCAACATTGGCTCACAGCCAGTGGCTATTTAACACCAACCCAAGGAGAAGAAAATGGGCGACGAATCGATTGAAGTAATGCTGAAAAAACTGCGTGGTATCGCAGACAAAGACGACAGCCAGCCTGAGGGCATACAGCGTCCGCTGGAGGAAGTGTTGGCGCACTACCTCAAGAAACAACCGCTCAAGGTCGGAGACATCGTGCGCTTTAAGCCGAACCTGTGTCATGTGCGGCAACCCACGATGACAACAGACTGCATCGTCGTGGAAGTGCTGGAGACACCCTACATCACACAAGCCGAGGGGGAGCACCATACGCCGTATTTCCGTGAGCGTCTTGATATACGTCTCGGATTTTATATGAAGGATGGTGAGTTCGCACTTATCCACTTCGATTCACGGCGCTTTGAGAAGGTGACGAAAAAAGAATAGCGATTATGGCAGAGGCAAGTGACGGTTCTAAACGCCGTTCAACTCGGCAGGCTTGGAGATGATTACTTTGACGGGTTAATCGCCGTCCCTCTGCCGCCAGAATACTGCGCCCTAGCCCTAGGGTTCTCACCGCGTCACATGCGGTGCAGTGATGTTGTGAGTTGGTCGCTGACCGTTTATTTTTTAACCCAAGGAGAACCCTATGACCAAGGCAACCACCAAGACCCCCGCCAAGGCTGTTAAAAAGGCAGCTAAGGCAACCACCGCCAAACTCCCATCAGCAGCAGATGTTATCAAAAAGCTGGTGGAGAAAAACACTGAAGCGCATACGCGTGAAACCCTCGGACGCTTAGCCTATAGCTGCCAGTCAGCTAAGCTGGATGTCCTGAAAGTCGGCGAACTCAAAAAGAACGACCCGACCTACGGAATAACGACCATGAAAGTTTTGCGTCTTGAGAAAGACGGCCAAGCTTTCGTCGTTCAGCGCAATGGCACCCTGAAGGCTGTGACCCACACTATGGTTCCAGCCTTTGCTTTCCCATCCACTCCAAAAAGTGAGGGCAAGAAAAAACCTACTAAGAAAAAATCGGGACTGTCTTCTGTGTTGCCTAATAGCGCAGCCAAGAAGGTGACACCCATCCGCTTCTAACAAGCACTTTGTCCGGCCACGGAGATAAACATGGGAATACCATTTCATTATAAACTATCAGGAGAATTTATGTCGGAAACTAAAAAAGAAATCACCAGCGTCAAAGACGTAACCATCGTGCATGAAGGTACGCAGATCATCCTGCCTGTCATCAAAGGCAAGCCGATGGGCTATGACGAAGGCATCGAATGGTTGCAGCGCAAGAAGAAAGAAGATGAAGCTGAGGTCGGCGTTCATAACATCTTGCCTTGCTCGCCTATGGACGGCGCTGTTGCTCTGCAAAAAGCCATTGCCTCGATCTACGGCTGGTCACAAGGCGTCCCGACTCCGGGCTTCTTCGGAGATACGCCGCCTTTCATGGTTCGCGTAGAAACGGGCGTCAATGAGTCCGTGCAGGTTCCGTTCGGTCGCATTCAAATCCCCGGCATTGAAGGGCATTTGCAAACTGGCATCCAGACCGAACCGCATCTCGCTTTCGTTATCGGCGGCAAGGTGAAAAAGAAACACGCCAAGGCCATCAACGAGATTGTTGATCTTGCTCGTGAGATTCTGAAAACGGACAGCATCTACAAAGGCAAAGCAGTCAAAGTCGCGTTCGATTATCTGGACGAAGATGGCGACCGCGTGCGTGACTATGACCCGCTTCAGGATTCGCCAAAGTTCATGGACTTGGGCAGCATCTCTGATGACTCGCTTATCTTCGGTGAAAAAGTCCTGAAAGATATCGAGATCGGCTTATTCACTCCAATTGAGCAGACGGCGGCTTGCCGTGAGTTCGGTGTGCCACTGAAGCGCGGTATCCTGCTGTATGGCCCTTACGGTACGGGCAAAACCATGACCGCCTATGTCGCTGCCCTGAAAGCGGCTCGCAATGGCTGGACGTTCGTATATCTGGATAAAACCCATGATCTTAAAATGGGTCTCCAGTTCGCCGCTCAGTATGCGCCATGCGTTATCTTCGCGGAAGATATCGACCGTGCTATGCATGGTGATCGTTCCTACCAGATCGACGACATCCTGAACACTCTGGATGGCGTTGATACCAAGGGTGCGGAGATCATCACTGTGCTGACGACCAACCACATCGAGAACATCAACCCTGCTATGTTGCGCATGGGTCGCCTCGATACGCTGGTGGAAGTCACGGCACCGGATGCCAAGGCTGCTGAACGTCTCGTCAAGCTGTATGCTCGCGGATTGCTGGATGAGAAAGCCGATCTGAAGAAAATCGGTATTGCTCTGGCTGGCAAAATTCCCGCCTTCATTCGTGAAGTTACGGAACGCGCTAAAATCGCTGCTATTGGCCGCACTGATGGTGGCAACATCAAAGGCAAGGTTCTGCAAGAAGACTTGCTGGCTGCTGCAAGCGCGATGGAAACCCATGAGAACTTCCTGAAGCCAAAAGAAAGCAATGTCATCGAAGGTCAGGACATCTTCGTGAAAGCTTCCAAAGGCTCTAAGGTTCTGTTGGCTAACAACAACACCAACTAAACCCTGCATACACGCGGTATGTGATTTCGTTTGACTTCGCATACCGTGTGTATTAGGTTCTCCCCTCTACAGAATACCCGTTTACGGGCGGACGGTGGGTAAATAGCCACAGGACTTTAATCAACCCTACTAGGAGAATCGCTATGAATGCACCTGCGACCACTACCACGCCAAACCTGAACAACCTCGAACTGAACAAAGGTGATAACTTCATCTTCGGTGTCGATGTTTCGGCTTCCATGGGTCATACTGACTGCCCCGGCAACACCTCGCGTATCGAATACCTGAAAGAAAAGGTTATCGCTTTCGCTAATGAAGCCGCTAAATGGGACGAAGATGGCATCGACGTTCTTGCTTTCGGCTCCAAAATCACCCCATACACGGGCGTGACCGCAGAGAAGGCCGCTGAAGTAATCGGCGCTCTGAAAGCAAACGAAGGCAGCACCGATACCGCTGCCCTCATTCGTGCGGCTTACAAGCTGCATAAAGATGGCAACAAAGAGCAAACCGTTCTGTTCGTTGCTACCGATGGCGCTCCTAACGATAAAGAAGCCGTTAAACAGGCAATCATCGACATCACCAATGATGTGAAAGACGAGCGCGAGTTCAATATCTCGTTCCTCACCGTTGGCGTTATCGACCCTAGCCTGCGCGACTTCCTCACCACTCTGGATGACGACCTTACGGGCGCTAAATATGACATCGTTGATGTTAAAGCGCTCGATGAAGTCGATTTCATGTCGGCTTTCGAGGGCGCGTTGAACGACTAAACAGTCGTCCGACACCTACAGTGGGGGGCGTTGTGTCCCCCGCTTCCTCTCACCTTTGGAGTATAACTATGTTCGGTGCACTTGGCAAAATGGCTAACAAAATCAGAGATAAGTTTGAAGCGCTGGCTAACGAGGAAGAGATGCTGGCGGTTGTGTCCGCTTCTGTTCTGGTAGCCGCAGCAGACGGTTCGATTTCTGAAGTCGAAAAAGACGCGGCGTTTAAAGCTATCTCTCAGCATGAATCGCTGCGGGGATTCAATCAGGCTTCAATCCGCAAGGCGTTTGACAGCGATGTGAATCTCATCAACGCTGATCGTCAGCTTGCTGAAGAAGTCCTCTACGATAAAGTTGCGGTCATTCGTGACAAAATCGCCCGTATCCGCGTGATCGGCGTTGCTTCGCAGATTGCGAACGCTGACGGCGAGTTCTCGGACTCGGAGAAAAAAGTCGTGGATAAAATCCGCAAGTTGACGGCTTAACCATGGCACGCCTCATCGCATTGGCAATTGCCGCTGTCGGGCTCCTCATCTGGGGCTTCCTCTTCATCACTGGCGAGGGCAGCTTCAAGCGCATGGTCACTATCAGTGGCGTTTATCCGGTCGTAAAGCCGGGTGGCTATGATGTGGTGTGCTTTCTCGATGCAGACAGCAAGCAGGGAGGTCTCTCGTGCCTCCCGCTTGCCGCTGTCGTCAAGCCTGAAGGATGCGTGAAATGAACCCGCAAGACCCACAAATAACTGCCGCTGTTGATGTCGCACGCAAGAATCTTAAGGGCTCACAAGAGCTTTGTCCGGTTTTCATCCTTGGCAAGGGCGATGAGCGCCAACTTATCGGAACGCCATTTGGCAGTGATGAGCAAAAGGATATGGTCGCCATGCTTATCAAAATACGGGCTCAGGAAATGGGAGCGGATTTTGTGCTATTCGTGTCCGAAGCCTATACTATCCGTGACCAAGAAGCGGCCAAAGAGTTCATGGACAACCGCGATATGTACCCCTCTGTAAGCACCCATCCCAAGGCTGTAGAAGTGGTGATGTTTATGCTGGAGACCCAGACCAAAAGCTGGAGCGGCATCGCCGATATAGAGCCGGGGCGAGTGCTCGGAGAGCTAGAGTGGATGCTGTGTAAGGACGCTCAAGGTCGTTTTACTAATTTTCTGGGCGACAAGCCCACCATAAACTAAGGAGAGACCCATGACGGGCGTAAATCTACTCATCATCCTCGCTATTTTTGCCGTTATCTACTTCACCGCCAAATGGACAGCCGCGCTGGTCAAATGGCTAAATAAATAAACTTAACCTGAGAGAAGAGGGCTATTTATGATTTTTCTTACCATCGCATTGCTCGTTGTCATGGAGGTCTCCCTATCCTTCGATAACGCCATCGTCAACGCCAGCGTGCTGCGCAATATGTCTGAGACGTGGAGGCATCGCTTCCTTGTGTACGGGCTCCCTATCGCTGTGTTTGGCACCCGGTTGGTGCTGCCTGTCGCTATCGTTGCCATCGCCAGCGGTCTGGGCATGATCGAGGTGTTCAACATGGCATGGTCGGCTCCTGAAGAGTATAGCGCACGCCTTATCGAATCGCACACCGCTATCTCGTCCTTCGGTGGCGTGTTTCTGCTCATGGTATTCTTCAATTACATGCTCTCCGGCGACAAAGAGCATCACTGGTTGCCCTTCGAGCGTTACATGGCCTGCAACATCAACGGTATCGGTGCGGCGCTTGTGTGCGCCATCCTGTTGGCGCTACAATACGCTATCCCTGAAGCGCACCGCTTGGATTCCCTGTTCGCAGGTGTGATCGGGCTGCTGACCTATCTAGCTGTTAAGGGCGTGATGGGTGACGGACATGGCGTAGCTGCCAGCGGCCTGACTGGATTTATCTATCTGGAGGTGCTGGATGCCAGCTTCTCGCTCGATGGCGTTATCGCGGCGTTTGCTATGACCAACAACATCATCGTCATCATGATAGGCCTTGGCATCGGAGCGGGGGTAATTCGCAGCATGACCATCAGCCTCGTCCGCAAAGGCACGCTGGAGGAGTATCAGTATCTTGAGCATGGTGCGCATTGGGGCATCGGCTCTCTGGGCTTCCTCATCCTCGCCAGCACGCTTACGCCGATTCCTGAACTCGTTACTGGCCTTGTCGCGCTGGGCTTTATTGGGGCATCTTTTTTGTCGTCCCTGAAAGCGAAGGCCGCATGACCAACACAACTAGCCCGACAGTCCAGTGCTTGCTTGAAACAGATAGAGAGAGGATTGCCGAATATCGCGAGGCCAATTCATCCAGTTTGTTTGAGGCACACAGAGTGGTTAAGCGCCAGCAAATCAATGAAGCCTTAGCCGCAGCAGAATCAGTTTACGATGTAAAATTAATAATTTCGTCACTTATGGAGTTGATATGACACAGAAAACTGAAAAGCCAGATTATCAGAAAATATGCGGCGAACTTATGGTGAGGCTAAAATTCGCCATCGATCATCTGAAAGCCGATGGGACAGGGTTATCATATGACCGTGAAACGGGAAAAACTAAGCCATGGCGGCACTACTTGGCCGAGGGCATCGAGATGTGCGGCTATACCATTGACAAAGATGATTTGGACGCTCTGGATTTGCCTGCCGCTGCTCGCCGGAAATACTTTGCAAATAAGGCGAAAGCCAAAAACGAGGCCGCATGACCAACAGTCTGATAGACCGTCGCATTAAATACCGGGCGAGTGCATTCCCTATT